>JAFWGH010000025.1 GCA_017512465.1 Clostridia bacterium | reverse complement strand
TTCATTGCTTGGCGTTAGCCAAGCGGCTTCAATATCGAAGAAATTATCTCAAAAATATCTTCGCGAGAGGTGCTTCGCAGTTTTGGTTAGCCTATTTTGCACTAAAACAAGGCAAAACGATGAAGGAATGCTGTCGCATTGAGAAGCGTTTTAACGCAGTATTAGGGAAAAAGAGGCAACCAAAACCTGTTAGGGTTTAAGCCTTTTTGCCCTATGCGTTGCATTGTAAAGACCTCTCGACTGCGCTCGAGGTGACAGGTTTGTGTCATCTTGAGGAGCAAAGCGACGAAAGATCTTTTAATTTAGCATTTAGCATCTAAGATTTAAAAATCAACATTGCAATTATAATGTGCCGCAAGCGGCACCACCTTAATTCAAAATTCAACATTCATAATTCAAAATTCAAAACCGCGCGGGAAAGCCGTATATCCTGCAAGCCGACAGAAGCGGTTTTTGCCGGACAACAAAACGCATATATAGTATAACTAATGAGAGAATCACAAGATATTGTGGTTCTCTTTTTTTGTTTAAAATCCTTTCAATTTTTTTGAAAAATCGCTTGCATTTATTGCATAAATATAATATAATAAGAGTACTTGGTGGTAGAGTGTGCCATAAAAGTACATTTTGGCACATATTATCCCTAAAAACGAGCTAAAATTCACAAAAAAGAAAGGAGTGAGCATATGGCATATAATTCGTTTACCGCACAGGCGGAAACCAAGCTTGACAACAAGTGCCGTATTGTCATTCCTCCTTTTTATCGTGAGGGGCTCGGCGAAGAGTTTAAAATTTCCCTGGGCTTCGGCAAGTGCTTGTATATCATGGAAAATAAAAGCTTTGATATTATCAGCCGCCAAATTTCCGATTTACCGCTCAACTCTTCGGCAAAAATCGCAAGGCGCTTTAATGCATTTTCCTTTAGCGCAAAAACAGACAAGCAGGGCAGGGTGGTGCTTCCCCCGCCGTTGCGCAGAGCCATCGGCTTGGAAATCGGTGAAGAGATTGTGCTCGCAGGCTTAGGCTCCTATATTGAAGTATGGTCGCAAGCCGAGTTCGATAAGGCGGTTCAGCTGACCGATGAAGAGAGCGATATTTTGATGTCGTACATGAAGTTTGGAGATGCGCCTTCAGAGGGTGCGGATGACAATGAGCTTTAATCACACATCGGTGCTTTTGCAAGAGAGCATAGATTCTCTGCATATTCAACCGGGCGGCGTGTATATGGACGGCACGGCAGGCGGCGGCGGTCACTGTGCAGCGATACTCGAACACCTCGGCAGCGCGGGTAAGCTGATTTGTGTAGACCAGGACCCGGCGGCATTGGAAGTGCTCGCGCAGCGCTTTGTAGGGGTGCCTAATATAAAAATAATACATAATAACTTTTCTAATATTAAAACCATTATATCGGGCTTATCGGAGTGGGGCGTTACCCGGCTCGACGGCTTGCTGTTGGATATCGGCGTAAGCTCCTATCAGCTCGATACCGCACAGCGCGGATTTTCATACCATGCGGATGCACCGCTGGATATGCGCATGTCCGGGGAGGGCATGAGTGCGCGCGATGTGGTAAACACCTATAGCGAACAAGAGCTTTCGGCTGTGATTTTTCGCTACGGTGAGGAAAAATTCGCCCGCTCAATCGCTGCCGGCATTGTGCGCGCAAGACAGAGCGCACCTATTGAAACAACCGGTGAGTTGGTAGAGATTATTAAGGCCTCTATGCCTGCGGCGGCAAAGCGCGGTGCGCATCCGGCGAGAAGAACTTTTCAAGCCATCCGCATCGAGGTTAACCGCGAATTAGAGGTGCTCGAAAAAGCGCTTGATGATGCGCTTCCATGCATGAATGAGGGCGGCGTGATATCGGTCATTACCTTCCATTCTCTCGAGGACAGATTGGTCAAAAACAAGTTTCGAGAGTGGGCGCAGGGCTGTACCTGCCCGAAGGACTTTCCGGTGTGCGTGTGCGGCAAAAAACCGCGGGTAAAGGTGTGTAAAGTACTTTCCCCGTCGCCCGCAGAAATCGAAAATAACAACCGGTCTCGCTCGGCGAGATTGCGTTCGGCAATAAAGTGCGCGGAATAACACCGCGCGTGTGAGAGGAACGATAGAATGGCATACAGCAACAGTGCATATGATTTTGAAACCTTTGCGCCCAAAAGAGCCTTAGAGCCGCAGCCGGAGCAAAAGGTATTTGAGCCGCGTATCGTGCGCGCGCCCAAAAAAAGCTTTAAGCAGCAAAAAGAAGAAAAGCTGCGTTACAGAAATAAGTTTTTGCGCGTAATGGCAGTGGCAGTCATTCTCTTTACGCTGCTCGGCAGCCGCATTTATCTGCAGGTGAGCTTAACGGAAAAAACAAGAACACTCGACCGCTACAATGCCGATATCAAAGTGGCGCAAAGCGAAAATGTGGCACTCAATAACCGCTTGTATGAAATCATGAGCCTTGACACAGTAGAACAAAAGGCGGTAAAGGACTTGCACATGGTGAAGCGTGATGCAAGCCAAATCCGATATGTAGAAGTGGACTCCGCGGACAACATGACCGACGGAGTGCGTGTTGATGAGTAATTTTCATCTCAATTCCATAATATAATTACGAGAGCCTTTTTAAGACTCTCGTTAGACTTTTTATTTTATATATTATAATTATTAGAGATTTTAAGTATTTATTTGGAGGGAATCGGTTTGCAAAAAGCAATCAAAAAAGTCAACCTGCAGCGCATTCGCGTGTTGATGATTGTCATTTTTCTCGGCTTTGCCATCCTCGGTGTAAAACTGATGTGGGTACAGCTTGTAAAGGGCAGTTATTACAAAGAGAAGGCGTTACAAAACCAACTCTCCGATACGGTGGTAGAAGCACAGCGCGGCACCATTTACGACAGCAATATGAATGTGCTGGTGCAAAGCGCCACGGTTTGGAAAATCTTTGTAGACCCCATGAGCATCAAAAGCGAATCCGAGAGCCGCAGCAAGAATATTGCGGATGAGGTGGCGGAAAACCTTTCGCAGATTTTGGATTTGAAAAAAGAGGATGTTCTCGAAATGTGCGAGAAGGAAAGCCGCTATGAGGTTGTCAAGGATGATGTGGAGTATGAAACCAAGCAAGAGGTGCTTGCCTTCACCACCGATAAAGAGTACACCTCCTGCGTGGGTGTGGAAACCTCGACAAAGCGCTATTATTCCTCTTCCTCTTTCGCTTCAACCGTGTTGGGCTTTGTCGGGTCGGACGGTCAGGGCATTGAAGGTATCGAATCGTATTATGACGATACGCTGACCGGTACGGCGGGCAGAATTGTCACTGCCAAAAATGCGCAAGCCGGCTCCATGCCCAACAACTATGAAAGCGTGATTGATTCGACCGACGGTTCGAGCCTGGTATTAACGATTGATGATGTGCTGCAATATTCTCTCGAAAAGAATTTAGAGCAGGCAAAAGTCAATGCCAATGCAAAATATACCTACGGTGTGGTTATGGATGTAAACACCGGCGCGATTCTTGCGATGTCCAACAAGCCGGACTATAATTCCGATGACCCGTGGACAATCAAGGATAAAGACGCTAAAAAAGAAATCAAGAAAATCACCGATGAAAAGGAGCGCGCCCAGGCGGAATCCGATGCGTTGATAGCTCAGTGGCGTAACCGCACCATTTCCGATACATATGAACCCGGCTCCGTATTCAAGGTGGTTACGGCGGCGGCAGCGCTCGAGGAGGGCGTAGTCAAACCCGATGATACCTACTATGATTCCGGTTCCATCGAGGTAGAGGACAGAGTTTATCACTGCCAGCTCAGAACCGGTCACGGCACGGAGACCTTCTCCGAGGGCTTGCAAAACTCCTGTAACCCGTGGTTTATCACGGTCGGTCAAAAGTTAGGCGTACATAGTTTTTATAAATATTTTGAAGCATTCGGCTTTACCGAAAAAACCGATGTGGATTTGCCCGGTGAGGCAACCCCGGCGGCAGGCGTGACCTACCACACCGAGGATGAAATGGGCAAGGTGGAATTGGCAAGTGAATCCTTCGGTCAATCCTTCCAGGTCAGCCCCATTCAAATGATTACAGCGGTGTGTGCCGCAGCAAACGGCGGCAAGCTGATGCAGCCGTATGTGGTTAAAGAGGTACTCGATGCACAAGGCAATGTCACCTCCACCACACAGCCGAACGTTAAGCGGCAGGTGATTTCGGAAGCCACCTCCAAAACACTGAGCTTAATGCTCGAGGAGGTTGTCAAATACGGTACCGGTAAAAATGCGTATGTTGCCGGCTACCGCGTGGCGGGCAAGACCGGTACTTCCGAGAAGCTCGGCACGCTCGGTGATGATACCGGCAAAAAGTATGTCACGAGCTTTGTGGCGTTTGCGCCGGCAAATGACCCTAAGGTAGCGGTGCTCATTGCGGTTGATGAACCCGAGGGCGGCAACATCGGCGGCGGCACTAATGCCGCGCCTTCCGTAGCGGCAGTAATTGAGGAAGCCATGAAGTATTACAATGTGCAGCCGCAGTACACGGAAGAGGAAATGAACAAGCTTGAAAAAGCAACACCGTCCCTGAACGGCGTTGAGCTGAGTAAAGCGCAGGCGCAGCTGGAAGAGCTGGGACTCGAGTATATCGTGGTCGGCAAGGGCAAAACCGTGGTCGGGCAATCCCCGGCAGCGGATAGAAATATTCCGACAGGCGGCACAGTGGTTCTCTATACGGAGGAAAACTACAAAGCCGAAACCGTCAAGGTGCCGGACTTCAAGGGCTTGAGCGTAAGCGAAGCCAATCAGTTAGCGGCGGAAAACGGACTCAATATCCGCTTTAGCGGCAACAATCTTGAGAGCGGTAATGTTACCGCCTACCGACAGTCTGTCGATAAAGACAGTGAGGTGGAAAAGGGTTCGGTCATCACGGTATTCTTCATCGCTTCAAGCGGTGTAAGCGATACGGTTGTAGAGGATTAGCGGCATAGCGCCGAAAGTGATTCGGAGGGAGCAAATGAAATTATCTGAATTATTAGAGGGTGTCAGCGTGGTATCGGGCGGATTTGATACGCAGATAACCGATGTAACCGATGATACGGGAAAAGTAAGCAAGGGCAGTGTATTTGTATGCATCAAGGGTGCGCATTTTGATGGGCATGATGCCGCTGCCGATATGATACAGCGCGGTGCGGTTGCCGTTGTTTGCACGCACTCGGTCGGCTTGGAGCAGGAAATCATTGTGGAGAATACGCGCACGGCGTATGCACTCATGTGCGCCAACTTCTTCGGCAATCCTGCCCGCAAGCTCAAATTAATCGGCTTGACCGGCACAAACGGCAAGACCTCAACCACCTATTTTATCAAGAGCCTGTTTGAACTCTTTGAAATTAAAATGGGTTTAATCGGTACCATGCAAAATATGATTGGCGAGGAGTGCTTTGAAGCGAAGTACACCACCCCGCCCGCATATGAATTACAGGCATTATTTGCAAAGATGGTTGAAGCGGGCTGCCGTTATTGTGTGATGGAGGTCTCCAGCCAGGCGCTCGCGCAGGGCAGGGTAGAGGGCTTGCATTTCAGCACCGCTATCTTTACGAATTTAACTCAAGACCATCTTGATTATCACGGCACGATGGAAAACTATGCCGCGGCGAAGAAGCTGCTTTTGCAGAACTGTGATACCGCGATTATTAATGCGGATGACCCGCATGCCGCCTATATGGCGCAGGGGCTTTCGTGCAAGGTGTACACCTACTCCGCAGAGAATAACGATGCCGATTTTGTGGCGAAAAACATCGTGTTGAGCGCAAGAGGCGTCACATATGAATTATTGGGCGATGATATGATTGCAAGGCTCAAATGCCCCGTGCCGGGCTCCTTCACGGTGTATAACACACTGTGTGCGGCTTCGGCGGCAATCAGCGAAGGCTTGGATTTCAGAAAAACCGTGAGCGCTTTTTCCTCGCTCAAAGGGGTAAAGGGCAGAATTGAGGTTGTGCCGACCGATACGGATTACACCGTGATTATCGACTATGCACACTCACCGGATGGTATTATCAATATTTTGAGTTCTGTTAAAGAGTTTGCCAAGGGCAGGGTTATCATTGTCTTTGGCTGCGGCGGCGACAGAGATGCCGGCAAGCGCCCGAAGATGGCGGCTGCTGCGGCATCGCTTGCCGATTTTGTGGTGCTCACCTCCGACAATCCGCGCACCGAGGACCCGGTGAAGATTGTGGATGATGCCGCTGTCGGCTTACAGGGCAGCAGCGTGGCGCAAAAGATTATTGTAGAGCGCACCGAAGCGATTCGCTTCGCCTTGGGTGAAGCAAAAGCCGATGATATTATCGTGCTTGCCGGTAAGGGGCACGAAACCTACCAAATTATCGGCAGGGAAAAGCGGCACTATGATGAGCGTGAAATCGTTAAAGGGATACTGGCAGGAGAAATATAGTGGAAAAACTCAGCTTAAAGGATATTGCGAAAGCGGTTGGTGCGGAATGCACAGAAGATATGCCTATAGAGCATATTTGCACCGATACGCGCTTAATCACAAAGGGTTGCTTATTTATTGCTATTGCAGGCGAGCGCTTTGATGCGCATGATTTCGCCTTACAAGCACAGCAAGCAGGCGCCGCAGCGCTGGTGTGCCACAAACCGGTGGCATGTACGGTGCCTGTGCTGTATGTGCGCGATACAAGGCAGGCGTATCTCGATATCGCGGGATATTACCGCTCACTCTTTCATATTCCGCTTGTCGGCATTACCGGCAGCGTGGGCAAAACCACAACGAAGGAATTTATTGCACTCGCTTTGAGCGCAAAATATAAAACCCTCAAAACCGAGGGCAATTTCAATAACGATATCGGCATGCCGAAAACACTTTTGGGGCTCGATAAAAGCTATGAAGCAGCGGTTATAGAAATGGGCATGAACCATTTCGGCGAAATTTGTCAGCTCGCGTTAAGAAGTAGACCGACCATGGGCGTAATTACCAATATCGGCGTTTCGCATATTGAAAATTTAGGCTCGCGCGAGGGGATACTCAAAGCAAAGCTGGAACTGCTCGAGGGCATGGATGCGGATGCACCGCTTATTTTAAATGCCGATAATGATTTGCTCGGCTCCGTGAAAATCGAGGGCAGAAAAGTTTACTATTTCGGCATTCAAAACGAAAAGGCGGATTTTAAAGCCGAAAACATTCTCATAAAAGGCGGCGCAACAAGCTTTACCGTGTGCTATTCAGGCGGCAAACAGCCGCTCACCATTCCGACAGTGGGTGAACACAATGTTTTAAATGCACTGTGCGCCTTTGCGGTGGGAACACTAAACGGCATAGAAGCTTCGGCGCTTGCGGCACAGCTCGCGCGCTATGTACCGGCGGGCATGCGCCAAAAGGTTGTGGACTGCGGCGCGTTTCGGGTGATTGAGGACTGCTACAACGCATCTCCCGATTCCATGAAAGCGGCACTCGGCACACTCGCGTGCATAAAAGCCGACAAGCGCATTGCAGTGCTCGCGGATATGCTCGAGCTCGGCGATTATGCAAAAGAAATGCATGAAAAGGTCGGTGTGTACTGCGCCGAAAGCGGTGCGGATGTACTGCTCGCGTATGGTGAAAACGCGCGCTATTATTGTGAAGCGGCTAAGGTGCAGGGCATGCAAGCGGTAAAACATTTTGAAACAAAACAGGCGCTCGAACAGGCGCTTTTGGAAGAAATAGAGGATAACAGTGCAGTGCTTTTTAAAGGAAGTCACGGCATGCATCTTGAACAGGTCATTCAATCACTTTATGAGAGGAAGGGTATAAAAAATGAGTAATTGGTTAGCAATAGCGATAGCACTTGTACTGGCATTTGTTATTTCGGCTGTATCGGGTAAGTGGTTGATTCCGTGGCTGCATAAGCTTAAATACGGTCAAACCATTTTGGATATCGGCCCTTCCTGGCATAAAAAGAAGCAGGGCACCCCGACCATGGGCGGCATTATGTTTATTATTGCTTCGATTGTGTCCATAATAATAACAGTGCTCATTTTTACCCTCACAAAGGGTGATATCAGTGACGGCGCGGTGGGTTTGTTTGACCCGAAAACCAAAGTGCTTGTTTATGCCGGCATCTTTTTGGCACTCGGTCAAGGCTGTGTCGGCTTTGCGGATGATTATATTTCCGTGGTCAAAAAGAAAAATGAAGGTTTAACTCCCAAGCAAAAAACACTCGGTCTTGTCGTGATCGGCTTCGGCTACCTGCTCGCTTTGTATTTGAGCGGCAATACCTGGTTTTATCTTCCCTTTGCCAAGAATATGACCGTGGAGCTCGGCGGCAGCGTGGCAGGCGGTCTTGTGTTCTGGCTCGGCGGTATTTTCCTCATTTACGGCTTTGCGAATGCCGTAAACCTCACCGATGGTATTGACGGGCTTTGCGGCTCGGTGACCACGGTGGTATCCATCGGCTTTTTGGTCATTTCCATTATGCATAAGTTTATGGGTGTTTCTATTTTTGCGGCGGCGATTGCAGGCGCATGTGCGGGTTACTTAATCTGGAATCACTATCCTGCCAAGGTCTTTATGGGCGATACCGGCTCGCTGTTTTTGGGCGGTGCGGTCATTGCCATGGCGTTTGCGCTGCATGTACCCTATATTATTTTAATTATGGGTATTGTCTATGTGTGTGAAACCGGCTCTGTAATGCTGCAGGTCGGCTACTATAAATTAACCAAGAAAATTTACAAGGATAAAGACGAAAACGGCAATATTGTCGGCAGAAGAATCTTTAAAATGACACCGATTCACCACCACTTTGAGTTGAGCGGCTGGAAGGAAACGAAAATTGTGAGTGTGTTTTCACTCGTAACACTCATCGCTTCCGCCATCGGTGTGGCAATCGTTTATTTCGGTATTTTTTCGAGATTATAATTCAGGTGATAGATTTTGGAGAATGTTTTAGACAATCAAACTGCATTACCGCAGCCGAAAAAAGCTAAGCGCAAAAAGCGGCGGCGCATCATACGCAAGTTCACGGATTTGTTCCCCTATGCCCAAAAGGGGAGAATTGACATGCCGTTTTTTATCTTGGTCATCGCCTTGCTCACGGTCGGATTGATTATGATGTTTTCGGCATCCTTTGTTTCGGCGCTGTATAATACCGCCAATCACGACAGCCTCTACTACATCAAGCGGCAGTTAATTTTTGCCGTAGCAGGGGTTGCGGGCATGTTTTTGGTATCGGCGCTCGATTATAAGATTATCCGCAAACTGACCATCCCGCTGTTTGCTTTAACCATGGTGCTGCTCATTGTTGTTAGGCTGTTACCGCCGGTAGACGGTGTGTATCGCTGGATTAACTTAGGCATGTTCACCATTCAACCCTCCGAGATTGCAAAGTTTACCATTATTGCGGTGCTCGCGCACTTCATCGCTTTGCATCCGGATAGGATGAATAAGTTTAAATTCATCCTGCTTTTGGGCAGCGTAATTATGATTTTTGTTATCATGCTCATGCTCGAAAAGCACTTGTCGGGTACGATACTCATTTTTGCCATCGGCTTGTGCATGCTTTACGCCGGCGGCATTTGGAATAAGCATAAGTGGGCGGCTCCGGCAATCGCCTTTGTGGGCATTGCGGTGCTGGCGCTGTTGATATTTATTATTTACCGCCATCCGGAAATCAATGAACACGCTTTTGTGCGTGTAAAATCATGGCTCGATAAGGACTATGACCCGCTGGGTGCGCGCTGGCAGACCAATAACTCGCTCTATGCTATCGGTTCGGGCGGCTTGCTCGGCTCCGGACTCGGTCAATCCATGCAGAAATATCTGTATGTTTCCGAGCCGCAAAATGACTTTATTTTTGCGATTGTGTGCGAGGAATTAGGCTTTATCGGTGCAGCGCTGATTCTGCTCACCTTCTGCCTGCTTATCGGCAGGGGCGTGATGATAGCAAAAAGCGCCAAGAATACCTACGCATCCCTGCTCACCATGGGCATTGTTTTCCAAGTCGGCATACAGGTGATACTCAATGTCGCCGTGGTAACGGATACCATTCCCAATACCGGCATATCGCTACCGTTTTTCTCCTATGGCGGCACCTCACTGCTCATGCTGCTGTTGGAAATGGGCGTGGTGCTTTCCGTTTCGAGAACGGCAAGGCTGGAGAAGATTTAGCCTGTATCGGTTTTCAGTGTTCAGTGTTCAGTTTTCAGTGGCGAAACTGCGTTTCGCATTAATTTCTACCCCTCAGCCTCGTAAACTCGGCAGCTCCCCTCATCAAGGGGAGCCGAGAAGCGGTTGGGGCATAAATGCCCTATTTGAACATCCAATATACTCTGATTGTTTTGTTTGCTCCGCAAACCCAACCTATTTAGTCAGGTGAGCGAAGCGAACAAAACCATTGTAGTCGGTTCTATGTTCAATTTAACCTTTTAGAATCTCCCCTTGATGAGGCGCTCCCTGTTAGGGAGACGTCGCGCATAGCGTGACAGAGGGTCTGGCGCCCGCTCCAAGGGAGATGTCACGAAGTGATAGAGGGGTAGACCTGTATCAACTTGCACGCAGTGCAAACATCATTAGCGTTAGCGACATCATTAGCGAAGCGACATCATTTGCCGACAGGCAAACATCACTGCAGCGCATAGCGCTGCACTGGGAGGATAGAGATGAAAATATTATTTGCAACCGGCGGCACGGCAGGCCATATCAATCCGGCGCTTGCCGCAGCAGGATACATTAGAGAACAGCATCCGGATGCCGAAATTCTCTTTGTCGGCACTGCCGAAAAAATGGAAGCAAGGCTTGTTCCCGCCGCAGGCTTTGATTTTAAAACGATAGAAATTACCGGCTTTAAGCGGAGCATGAGCCTTGCAGGTATTAAGCACAATATCAGAACCGTGTATTTAACCCTGCGCTCCTCCGGTGAAGCGAAAAAGATATTAAAGGATTTTGCACCCGATGTGGCGGTCGGCTTCGGCGGCTATGTGAGCGGTCCGGTGATTCGCATGGCGGCAAAAATGGGCATTCCCACCGCCATTCACGAGCAAAACGCCTATCCCGGCATTACCAACAAAACACTTGCAAAGCAGTGCGATGCCGTTATGCTCACCAATGAAGATGCCAAAAAGAATATGGAAATTAAAGGCAGGTGCGAGATTACCGGCTTGCCGGTAAGAGGTGAAATATTGCGCGCAGACCGCAAAAAATCGCGCGAGGAGCTCGGGCTTGATGACAGACCGATGATACTCTCAACCGGCGGCAGCCTCGGTGCCGATGCGGTCAATGATGCCGTAGAGGGCTTAATCGTAGCGCACCATGAGCAGGCACCCTATCAGCACATTCACGCCGTGGGACAATACGGCGCATATATCTACGATAAGCTCAAAGAGGACGGCGTGGATTTGCAAAAAGAAACACACATTGTCGTGCGCGATTATATTGATGATATGGACAGGTGCCTTGCCGCAGCCGATTTGGTTATCGGCAGAGCCGGTGCATCCTCTTTAAGTGAAATTCAAGCAGCAGGGAAGGCATCTATTTTGATTCCGAGCCCCTACGTAGCGGAAAACCACCAGTATCATAACGCCATGGCGCTTGTCAATCGCGGCGCGGCGGAAATCATTGAGCAAAAGGATTTAACCCCCGAGGCGCTCACCGAAAAGGTCGATGCGCTTATGAGCGATAAGCAAAAGCTTCTTGCACTCGGCGAGAATGCGAAGAAAATGGCAATTTTAGATGCCAATAAGAAAATTGCGGAAATTATTCTTTCCCTGGTGAAGTAAGAAATGGCAAATAAAAAAGTGAAGCGTTGGCGCTCCCGTCCCGCCGGCAAAAAGGGTAACAGCTATGCTTCTTACCCGCGCCCGACCGATAGCGAGGTCTACAAGGTGCGGCGGCAGGAACCCCAAAAAAAGCCGCCGAGTGAGCTCGAACAGCGTTATCGGGAAGAAAAGCAGACGGCAGGCATCAGCGAGCAAAAACCGAAAAAAAACAGAAAATATAAATCCGCTCCTGCTTCCAAGCAGCGTGCGCAAAGCTATGCATCTTACGATGAAAAGGAGCAGCAGCGTATTCAAAAAGCGAAGCAGAGAGGGCGCAACAATGTACTTGTGCGCGCAGCAGTCGCCGCTGCATTTGTGGTGCTTGCGGTGGTATTAAGTATTTTTGTATTCTTTAAAATCGGCGAGATTCAGGTGGTCGGTTCCGAGCAGTACACCGCAGCACAGGTCATAGAGGCCTCCGGCATTGAGCTCGGAGACAACCTGTTTGCACCGACTGCAAAGGGTGTGCAAAGAAAGTTTGATACCGCTTTGCCGTATATTCGCGCGGTTACAATCAAGCATCAGCTGCCGGATACCCTCATCATTTCCGTGGAGGAAACAAGCGCACAATTCGCTTTTGAAAACACGGATGAGGAAGGTACCGCCTATTACATATTGACCGATGCGGATTTAAAGCTGTTAGAGCGTGCGGACAAGCCTCCTGCCGGCGCGGCGATTGTGGAAGGTGCTGCGATTATGCCTGCGGAAATGGGCGAGAAAGCGGAGTTTGAGCAGGAGGAAAAGGGCGAGCTTGTTAAGCAGATTAAGCGCGTATTTTCGGAAAACGGCTTGGAAAATGTTACCCTCATTGACATGACAAGCATCGTGGATATCAGCGTGGTGTATGCCGATGCCATCACCGTGCAAATCGGGCAGACAAATGAGCTCGATTACAAGTGCAAGCTTGCGGCAAAATCGATTGACGATGCGCTTGCCGATAATAAGAATGCGAAGGGAACGGTCAATGTGAAGCAGGCGGATGAAACCAAGCAGGCTTACTTTAATCCCGGCACTAAAGATACTGCACAAGCAGCAGATACGAAAAAAAGCGATTGAGAGCAAGCAGGTTCTAACAGTAAGCTCAATTCGTAACCTAATTGTAACCTTTATTTTTGCAAATCTATTGATTAAAAATGACAAATATGGTATATTTTTATCATAAGTAACTATGTCTAACGCAAAATATGTATAGATATTTTATATATTGGAGGAGAAAAAATGGCTTTTGAACTTGACAACGATGTTGTTGCCGGCGAGCAGATAAGAGTTATCGGTGTCGGTGGCGGCGGCGGAAATGCTGTTAACAGAATGATTAAAAGTAACCTTTTGGGCGTAGAGTTTATTGCGATTAATACCGACCGCACCGCTCTTGCCAATTCTCAGGCTACATATAAACTGCAAATCGGTGATAAGATTTCGAGAGGAAACGGCGCAGGCGCAAAGCCCGAAATCGGTCAAAGAGCAGCTGAGGAGAGCAGAACCGATATCGAGGAAGCTTTACAAGGCACGGACATGCTCTTTATCACTGCCGGTATGGGCGGCGGCACAGGCACCGGTGCAGCACCGATTGTGGCACAAATTGCGAAGGATTTAGGCATTTTGACAGTTGCCATTGTCACAAAGCCTTTCGGCTTCGAGGGCAAGAGAAGAATGGAACAGGCTCTTGCCGGTATCGAAGAGCTCAAAAAGAGCGTAGACTGCATTATGGTCATTCCCAATGACCGCTTGAAGGAAGTAACCGAGGAAAAGATTACCCTTCTTAATGCTTTTAATATTGCGGATGATGTACTGCGCCAAGGCGTTCAGTCCATTTCCGATTTGATTAAAGTACCCGGTCTTGTCAACCTCGACTTTGCCGATGTTACCGCTGTTATGCGCGGTGCCGGCTATGCACACATGGGTGTGGGCAGAGCCAAGGGCAAGGATAAGGCAGAGGCAGCCGCAAAGGCAGCTGTTACCAGCCCGCTGCTTGAAACCACGATTGATGGCGCCACCGGCGTGATTATCAACATTACCGCTTCTCCCGACATCGGTTTGGATGAAGTCGATAATGCTTCTCAAATGATTGCCAATGCAGCACATCCGGATGCAAACATTATCTGGGGTGCCTGCTTCGATGACAGCTTAGAGGATGAAATTATCATCACGGTTGTGGCTACCGGCTTCGGTTTTGATGAAAACGGGGAGTACAAAGCACCCTCAAAACCGCGCAGCGAAGCAAAGAAGGATAGCGGCTTCGGTTTCGGCGATGATGATGACATTTTTGCCAAGCCCGTTAAAAAGGAAAGCAGCGGTTCCAAAAACGGCGGCGGTGAGTTTTTGGACATGATGGACCTTTGGGGTTCTAAATAAGCAATAATCAAATAAAAAAAGTGAGGAAGAAATTCCTCGCTTTTTTTCTTGGTCTTAAGCGTAACCATACTTTATAACACCGCATGAATTAATATTCACACACAATGAATGAAAGTTAAAAAATAGAGCGAAGCGGAACGGGTGCGGGTGTCCCGCCCGCCACTATTCACTCTTCACTATTCTCTATTCACTGCGTGAAAGATCTTTCACGCTAACCGTCCCCATACTTTACTTTAAAAACGAGGTATTAGAACCGTCCCCATACTTCGCTTTGCGACTGCCGACCGCCGAAAATAGTCTAATTGGAAGTAAATCCCGCTTTGCTTAAAATGAATGCACTCTAAAAAGTAACAAGGGGGCAGGATTTATGGATACATTCTTCACCGTTTATGATTTTATGGTCAAGGATTTGCATTTGTCGGGAAATGAGCTTATTATTTATGCATTGATTTACAGCTTTCGCGTGATGGGTGGCTTTTGCGGTGCGCAAGATTACATAGCGCAGCGTGTTGGTGTATCGAGAGTAACTGCCAATAAATGTATCAATTCTTTAGTAAAAAAGGGTTTGATTGAGGAAAGGCGCGGAAGCGGTAAAACAAATATTTATCTGTCAAGAAACTTTACAGGTAGTGTAAAGAATCTTTACAGCAACCTGTCAAAAGGCTTTACACAAACCTGTCAAGAATCTTTACACAATAATAAAACTGATATTAAAACTGATATATATAATGATAAAAAGAAAGCGCACTGTAAAAGCGCGCCGAGTTACAATATTGAGAAATATAATGCCTTTGTGGAAAACTATGAGCTAAAGTATCAAAAGGAAAGTGAGGGAAAAGAGGGATGATTACTCATCTATATGCAGCTCTTTTTTGAGCGCTGCTTGCAGCACGCCGGAAAAATTAATATGTGCCTTTTCCGCTTCATAACACAGCCAACTCGGCAGTGTGCAATTCTTTTTAACAACTCTCAAATCGCTTTTGCGGCGATAATCCGCAAAATCCACATCAACAAGGGATAGCGTTTCGCGGCTCTTTTTGCTGAGCGCGCCAAGCGGACTCGGTGCGGGTAGCGGCTTTTTATCATCTTCGAGTGCAATGCCGACCATGCCTATGGCATCCCGTGCCATTTCCATCGCTTCTGCGAGGGAGCCTGCTTGTGTGTTGATATCAAAATCGGGGATATAGACACTATAGCCGCCTTCATCAGGCGTTAAGAGAATGGGATATGCGTTTTTCATATGCGCACCTCCGTTTTATGCGTATTGGCAAGCTTTTGCGAACCCTGAAAAAATGCACTGAACGCCGGACTGCCTACTTATATTTATACGCCTTTAATGCGTACAAGTCAAGAGGTTTTTAAAAATGTTGATAAAAGCGATTTTTCAAATTGCAATTATACAATGAAATCTTTTGCGGTGCAAAAGATGAAATCGGGCAAGCCCGATGAAATCGAAAACAAGTTTTCGATGAAATCAAATCCACCATCCGCTTTTGCGGATTTCATCACGCAGTGATTTCATCCGAGCATGGTGAGGATTTCATCCACCTGAAAGGGTGGATTTAATTGAAAAATCCGTTACAAGAGGTTTTTAAAAATGTTGATAAAAGCGATTTTTCAAATTGCAATTATATAATGAAATCTTTTGCGGTGCAAAAGATGAAATCGGGCAAGCCCGATGAAATCGAAAACAAGTTTTCGATGAAATCAAATCCACCATCCGCTTTTGCGGATTACATCACGCAGTGATTTCATCCGAGCATGGCGAGGATTTCATCCACCCGAAAGGGTGGATTTAATTGAAAAATCCGTTCCAAGAGGTTTTTAAAAATGTTGATAAAAGCGATTTTTCAAATTACAATTATATAATGAAATCTTTTGCGGTGCAAAAGATGAAATCGGGCAAGCACGATGAAATCGAAAACAAGTTTTCGATGAAATCAAATCCACCATCCGCTTTTGCGGATTTCATCACGCAGTGATTTCATCCGAGCATGGCGAGGATTTCATCCACCTGAAAGGGTGGATTTAATTGAAAAATCCGTTCCAAAAGGAACGGATTTTTCTGGTCGGAGTGTACGGTCTAATAAACCTTATTATCGCGTGTTTAGGCGGTTTGTGCGGTTGTTGGTTGGCAAGTGGTTGACGTTCAGCCATTTTTACGCATTTAACGCTAAACCCGCACTACTTAAGTACTCGTCAACCTTCGCAACGTTCTCATTTTGGAAGTTATCAAAGACATCCGAGTAGGTATCAAGCGTAACCTTAATATCCGTATGTCCTAATAAGTTTTGCAGCACCTTCGGCGGCATACCCGACTCAATGCAACGGGTAGCGTATGTGTGCCGTAGGCTGTGCAGCGTCAAGTCGCCGCGCACAGATTCGTCCTTAATATTATTTACCTTAAGAATACGCTTGAATTCTGCATTGACTAAAGTTGTAGGTATCAGCTTACCCGCAGATGAATGAAACAGCATACCGTCCTTCGTAGGAATGTAGTTTTTCAGCACCCTGTCAATTATTGGCTTTACCATAGAATTTATCGGAACCTGCCTGTTGCCCTTTTCTGTTTTAGGCGAACTATTCAGGAGTGGCTCGTTATGCTCCCCCTTTGCGATGGTCTTATCAATATTAATAAAATTGAAATTCGTGTTTATATCCTTAACCGACAGAGCATTTATCTCTCCCATACGCATTCCGGTGAACATTGATATCAGCATCTGGTCAGCGTAAAGCACCCGTTCTGTTTTTATTACCTCCATAAACGCCTTTTGCTCCTCCATAGTCATAGCACGAATCTTTTTCGGCTTCTTGGATGACTTCGGGCGGCGGACGTCAAGCATCGGATTCTCAACAATGATTTTACGCCTAACGGCTTCCGCGAATCCCTGGTTGAGCATCATATGAATTTTGCGGATGTATGACTGTGAATAGTCGACCTTTGACAGCATAAGCTCTTTGAGCATAGTGCTGTCAACTTTCTGTATCGGAATGTCGCTGATGGCGCGGCAATGCTTAAGCGTATCAAGATGACGGAAATAGGTCTGGTCCTGAATCTCGTTCATAGCCCGTTTCTCATTCAGCATCTGCATCATCAGTTGCTCAAAGGTAACAGTAGTTGCGTCAACGAATTTACCGGAGTATATATCATAACGCAGCTTCTGCATTTTCTCCTCAACCTCTTCGGGCGAATCGCCGAGGACGGTTTTGCGGATACGCTTACCGTTTTCATCTTTGCCGAGGTCGAGTTGTCCCATCCACTTCTTCTTGCTGTCAAGATAGAATACACTGCCCTGACCGTAATGGTTTTTCGGCTTCTTTGCTTTTGCCATAGTATTCACCTCCGCTTGCATAGTAACTCATAAAAATGTCAATTACAAGTCTTTTACAAAAGTTTATTTTTACTGTCCAAAAAAGAGTACAAAAACGGTGGACAACGGAAAAAATTGTGCCACCCCATGTATAAAAAACAGTATACAAACAATATAAAAGTCTTCAAAAAAGTTTATCTGGACTTTGGACTCCTTCTGTGATATTAGTGTTTGTTGCAAGGATGTGGTGATATGCCGGATACAATAATAGAAAACATATTAAACCCGAAGTATCAGAAAGAATACAAATTCAGCAACCTTGATGAGAAGGTGTCATTATGCAAAGAGCTGAAAGCGCTTGAAACAGAAATTGTTTCGCAGCTTGACCGTGAACACAGAAAACTGTTCAGGCGGTACGCTGAAGGTTGGGATAAACTGCATACGGAGATAAGCATCGATACCTTCGCAAGCGGGTTGAATGAAAGCAGGAGGTAACTTATGAAAAAGTACATATCAATTATTATGGCGATAATAGTAATGCTAACGGCGGGTGTAAATACGGAACTGTTAACCGTATCAGCAAAAACGCCGACAACAGTTTCCGCAAGCGCAAAAGCGAAAACTTCTTCCCACAAGAATAAAAAGAAAAAGAAGAAAAAACACAAGCACAAGCACTATATGCCGAAAGGCAATATGGGCAAATGGTTTAAATCCAAAAAGGCACTTAGAAAACACGTGGACAAGGTAATGAAATACTGGGCAGACAAAGAAGAAAGCGGAGAAATCACCTGGGAAGAATACACAGAAAAATGTCCTTGCGGATATGAAGCGTGGTCGTGCCCCTGCGGCAAGTGGACAGGCAACTTCAAATACAACTAGGAGTGATACTCCCCGGTGATGAAAACAATAATTGAAATACAAGGATAATTAACGCCCTCGGTTTGCCGAGGGCGTTGCTTTTTCAGGCAACCGTCTCAAAATCTTTACACAGGACTATTAAAAGCCCGTTTTCAGAACTGTAAGGCGATTTAGACGGAGTTGTTCATTATTAAGGAAAATATCCGCAAAAAGTCAATGAAGCGTTTTTGGGCGTTTTTTCCGATTTTTACAATTTTAAAAGTGAGTGTTTTCAAGGGTTTCGGGACTCGGCTTTTTGCAATTCCCGTTTGTAGACGATAGAAATCTTCAAAACGACCGTTACCCCATCCGAAAAAAACTGAACGGATGATAACGGTTTAATACAATTCGTATAATTATTCTGTGAATATACAAATGCAGCTCTCCCGCTATCTAAAAAGTAGAGACGGACAAGACATACTTGTCTTTCCGAAGAAGATACCATCTATGCTGTTTTTACAAGAGCGCATAATAATACAAATAGTAATTGAAAACGAGAATCTTAAGATTTCGTAAGGTTAGGGTCGCTTTCCTTGATACCGCACTTTTAATATGTTAAAATAGACATGGTGATAAAATGAGTTCAAATATATTACTCACAGAGGATGATGCGTTCCTCCGTGACGGATTAAAAGAGATGCTGGAAAAGGAAGGCTACGCCGTTGATGCTGCACCTTGTATCGCAGATGCAAGGGCGGCGCTTGCTGCAAAAGCGTATAACCTGCTTATCCTTGATGTGATGCTTCCCGACGGTGACGGCTTTTCTTTCTGCGCCGAGGTGCGCACCGGCGGTAACAACATTCCGATTCTGTTTCTGACTGCCTGTGATGATGAAATACAGGTAGTGCGCGGACTTGACGCAGGTGCAGACGATTATGTAACAAAGCCGTTCAAGCTTTTGGAACTCCTCTCCCGTGTGCGTGCGCTCCTTCGCAGAAACACGAACAGCGTGTATAACGCTGGTGGACTTGCCATAGATGTTAACACAATGATGGTCAAGAAGGACGGTGAGGTTGTTTTTGTAACGCCCACAGAGTTTCAAATTCTATCCACCCTTATCCGCAATAACGGGATTATCGTCACAAGAAATATTCTGTTGCAGAATATCTGGGACGACGCTGGCAATTTCATCGACGATAACACCCTGTCCGTGCATATCAGCCGACTGCGTGAAAAAATAGGCGCAGAGCATATCAAAACCGTGCGCGGCGTCGGTTACAGATGGGAGGATAAGGCATGAATATACCTCTTCTGATAATGATAATTGTATGCGCGGTGCTGCTGATAATCAGCATGATTCTGTTTATCAACAACCGCAAAATTCATAAGGATATTGATAAATTATCCACCGCCATTGAAAGCGAAAAACTCACGGAATACAGCACGGCGGACAACCATTTTTCTCACCTGCACAATGCTGTGGCGGATTTGGAAAACCGCCTTCGTCTTGAAAAGAGCAACACGGCGAGGGAAAGCAAAAAGAATTCGGAATTCATATCCGACATCTCTCACCAGCTCAAAACACCGCTTGCGGCAATGCGCCTTTACGTTGAAATGGAGCATAGCGAGAGCCCTAACGAGCACACGGAAAAGGAGCTTCAGCTCATAGATAAGATGGAAAACCTTATCTACAAGCTCCTTCGCCTTGAGAAAATCAAGAGCGATTCCTACGTGATGGACTTCGCATTCTGCGATATAAAAGAGGTAGCCGATGAGGTGACCAGCGAATTCAAACCGCTGTTCCCGAACAAAGAGTATACCGTTACGGGCAGCAGCCGTTTCCGTTTGGACAAAGCGTGGATGAGTGAGGCGCTCGGCAACGTGATTAAAAATGCAAGCGAGCATACCGCCGACGACGGCAAAATTGAAATAACGATTGAAAGCAGCGAGCAATCAACCACCGTCAGCATTAAGGATAACGGTGGTGGTGTTGCAGAAGAAGAACTGCCAAAGCTGTTTCAGCGTTTTCACAGAACGGAAAACACTAACCCGAACAGCGCAGGCATCGGTCTTGCCATCACAAAGGCAATCGTTGAAAAGCATCACGGTACAATCACCGCCGAGAATACGGGCGAAGGACTGAACGTAATTATGTGCTTCCCGCACATTGACGGAGCAATAGCAATATGAAAAGACGGCAAAAGCCGTCTTTTCTTACGAAATCTTAAGATTAAATACACCTTATTGTAAGGTTGACACGGTATGATGAAGGCATAGAAAGGAAGTCTGTATTATGAATATTATCGAATGTACGAATTTAACAAAGGAATATATCAGCGGCGAGAATATTGTGAAAGCCGTTGACGATGTAACGATTGCCTTCACACAGGGAGAGTTTTGTGCGATTACGGGTCCGTCCGGTTCCGGTAAATCCACCTTTTTGCATGTGCTGTCCTCCCTTGAAAATCCGACAAGCGGCTTCGTCACCTACGGCGAAAAGAAACTCTCGGATTACAATGACAATCAGTTATCCATTTTAAGACGCAGGCGCTTCGGCTTTGTTTTTCAGGCTTACAACCTTGTTAACGAGCTGACTGGATATGAAAATATCCTGCTCCCGATTATGCTGGATAAGAAAAAGCCCGACGAGGAATATCTGAATAAGATTATAAAAATCCTCGGCATTGAGGACAGGCTGGAGCATCTGCCCTCCGCGCTTTCGGGCGGTCAGCAACAGAGAATTGCGATTGCAAGGGCGCTTGCCAACAAGCCGTCAATCCTCTTTGCAGATGAGCCGACAGGTAACCTTGACGGCAAAAGCGGACGCGAGGTGCTCTCTCTCCTCAAATATGCGGCCCGTGAACTCGGCGTTACGCTGATTCTCGTTACCCACGATTTGCACGTAGCAGAGCAGGCGGACAGAGTGCTCACGCTTGAGGACGGAAGAATAGTCAGAGATACGAAGGCGGTGAGCGAGTAATGAAAAACCTCACAGTAAACCGCCTTGCAATCGGCAACCTCAAGCACCGCCGCAAGCAATATACCATAATGATTATCGGCATCATTCTTGCCATGGTGTTTTCGTCAAGTATCATTTATTTCGCTTTTAGTGCCTATTCGACCTTTATGAATATAAAAGACCTTGATTACGGCAAAGCGGACTTAATAATGATGAACATGGAAGATGATAAGCTAAACGATCTAATATCTTCCGGCGCTATCAGTAAAGAATACGGAACAGCACACATTGTAGGTTATGCCTACGGAAGCGGAGAAAATGAAAATAACGGTGCATATATTGCATGGCTTGACGATAAGGGAATGGAGCTTGCTAACCCCGTATTGCTTGAAGGCTCTTATCCCACAAAAGAAGGCGAGATAGCCTTTGAAAGCACTACGCTTGTCCGTCTTGGTATCAATGCAAAAGTCGGTGACAAAATAACGCTTAATTATGCCGAAATGATGGGCGATGCACCTGCGGCAGATATAAATAAAAAAACATATACGCTTACGGGTATATTGCGTAACAAAGTTGCCAATATCAACGAAATGGAATACAGTAAAACTATTCCCTCGGCGTTTGTATGCCCAGGCACTCAAACTGCAGTCGGCGGGAAGGAGAATTTGTGCCGATATGGATTTCTGAAAAACAATTCCGCCCTTGACGAATTCTACTCCTCAAGAAAAATAGATTACGGTGAGCTTATAAATATCGGTCAGAGAAACTTAATGGATTACAGCATTGGCTGGGATCAAATGCTTTCCGTTGCATTTTACGGTATTATTGCTTTTGTACTTGCTCTTGCTTCTTGTCTTGCCGTTATTAACTCGTTTAGTTCAAACCTTTCGCAACGTAAGAAGCAGATAGGTATGCTCCGCGCGGTTGGAGCAACAAAGCGCCAAATCATAAAAATATTTGGGCGAGAGGCCTTTATTATCAGTTTAGTATGTGTTCCCGTTTCATTGTTGATTTCTTATTTTGCAGTAAGGTCAATTCTGAAACTAATGGGCGATGATTATGTTGCGAATCAGAATGTTGGGGCGTTATTGATTTGTGCATTGTTTAGTGTTTTGGCTATCATAATCGCTTCCTATATTCCTCTGAAAAGTGCGTCAAGAGTAACGCCTATGCAAGCGATACGCAATATTGACAGCGGAAGGAAAATGAAGTCAAAGCATATTAAGTCTAAAAAGGATTATATTGTTCCTTCGCTTATTGCTAAACGAAGCCTTGTATTCAGCAAAACAAGGCAAATTGTTGTAAGCGTATTTTTAGTCATTTCTATTATCGGTTCTTGCTTTATGGTTTCCCATATCACCTACTCAAAAAACGAGGAACATAAGCTGGACTCTGACTATGAAATGGTGCTTACTCAGGAAACTCTGTATTACGGTATAAACTATAAAAATGAAAACGTAGGCTTTTCCGAAAGTGTCAGACAGTCCGTAGACGGCAATCAACATATTGCAAAATCCTGCGGACAGAAATGGGCAAATGCTATTTGGAATTTAAAAGACGGATATAATGATTATATTAATTTTGCCTCCTGCACAGCAGACGAAATATACAGTAACGATACGTATGAAAAAACTGTTACAGCGGATAACTATCAGGATTTATTGTTTTCAAAGATAAGTGAAGAACATCTCGGACTTCAAAAAAAGGTAGGTATTGGTGATTATTGCCGTATGCGTCTTTCAAGTCTTGACAGTGAATATGTAAAAATGCAAAGCGCTTATGACGGTGAAATTAATGTTGACAAGCTCAACGCAGGTCAGGAAATCATCCTGATTGCACCGAAGAATTTAGTTCTTGCCGAGTTCACAGAAAACTACGGAAGACGAGGAGGTGGCATTCAAACATTTACCAATGTCGCAACAGAAGAATATGCAAAGAAAAATAATGCAAAAATAATTGCATCCGTAGAGTGTCCTTATCATGCAGGGGATGAAATTGAATTAAGCATTTTGACTGCTGATAAGTCAAACAATGATTATGACTATGAAAAAAGTGAGTTCGAATTCAGTAACGTAGATATATCTAAAAAGAATTACAAAGTTAAGATAGGTGCCATCATTGATGAAATCGATAGCAGTACTCACGGCTATTTCAATTTCTTCGGAAGCAGTTTCGGTTTCCTTACAACAAACACTGGATTAAATCATTTCATTGAAGGTCAGAAATATAAAGGTATCTATTTTTGGCTTGACGGAAAATGTACGGAAGAAATAAACAGTGAAGTAATGGGAACAATTAGAGTCGGCGCTCAAACCGTTCCACACTCACATTATTCTTCAAACTACGAATTCAATAAAGAACAGCGTGAAACGATGAACAAGTTGATGATTGTTATGTACGCCGTTATCATCTTGTTATTTACGATTTGCGGAAGCATTATTAATAATGCCCTTTCTTCAGGAATTCGTGATAATAAACGACAGCTTGGGACGCTGCGTGCAGTAGGCGCCTCCGAAAAAGAACTTGTAAGCTGCTATATTAAACAACTGCTTTCTATGTTCGGTTGGGGAACAGGAATAGGCTTCGTAGGTTTTGTGTTAGCCTTTATTGGTTTATACTGCAAACAACACTTTTCAAATATGCACGTTCAGGATTGGACGCCGAGTTTTGAGTTCATTTTCAATCCGTTGCCTACAGTAATTTTAGTTGTTTTATTGTTTGCAATATGCTCATTTAGTCTTTGGTCAAAAATCCGCAAGGAAATGAAAAACAGCATTGTAGAGAACATAAGGGAGCTTTGATATGAAAAAACTAATAACAATTATGCTTGCTCTTATCTTCTGTTTTGCGTTTGGGTTGACCGCCTTTGCAGAGGATGAGCCGAAGGAAGAAAATATTGACGCTTCTCAGCCGAGGTTGATGGTGACGGACTATTCGTTGGACACAGAAAGTCTGAAGCCCGGTAAAGAGAGCGAACTGAAAGTAACTCTGAAAAACTACAGCAGCACGAAAGCGCTTCGCAACATCAAACTTTCTATCACCGAGGAAAGCGGTGACATCAAGCCTGTCGGAACTGGCACGCAGTATGTTGAAAGAATCTATGTAGGCTCAACTTACACGTGGACTGTCAAGCTGACTGCCGCAAAAACGGCGCAAATCGGCGAGCACGCCGTTACTGTTTCAAGTGAGTACGAAGATAAATATTATACCGCTTACAGTGGCTCCGACGTCCTTCGCTTGAATGTGAAGCAGAAAACGGGACTAGATTTCAGTGGTGTGCAGCTTCCGGCAAAGGTGGTTGAAGGCGATACCGTCACGCTCGATATGAGCTTTATGAATACGGGCAAGTGCAAAATCCGCAACCTCAAAATTGATTTTGATATACCGAATCTGGAAAGCGGCGGCACGACGTTCGTCGGCGAGATTGAGGCAGGCGAAAGCGGCGCAGGCAGCGCCAACCTGCGCGCAACGAACACCCTCGGCGAAACAAAAGGAACGATAACAATATCCTACGAGGACGAGTTCGGAGAAGAATACACAAAGACCGTTGACGTCGCAACCGTTATTGAAAAGAAGGTAGAAACCAAAACCGATGAAGAAGAAAAGGACGAAAAAAAGAATCCACAGTGGTGGGCGTTTCTCCTCGGCGGTACGGTCTTCGGCGGCGGCATCGGCTGCGCCATCCCTCTCTCCATCTCCTCCCGCAAGCAGCGCAAAGAAGATGAACTGAGATTATAAATTAAAACCCGCTCTGCGCAAGCAGGGCGGTTATCCTTTTCAAACAATATAAAAATTGTATATTATTTAAAAATCGCAGTCAAGAAAAATCGTGTTCGGCGACTGCAGTTTTTCTTTTCTGTCCAAAAATCTGTACGGTAAATCGAAAACTATTGAAACTGAAAATATGCAATGTTATCATTAGGCTGGAACAAGTTCCGCCCTTATGATTTTTAGTTTTCGGAAGGAGGTTTGCAGATGACTTTTCAGGAACAAAAAACATTTTTGAAAGCCGGAAATTATTTCTTTATCCCTAACGATGTCATAAAGTATTATGACCTATCTCCCAAAGCATTTTACGTTTTGTGTTACCTTGCTTTCATCAGTGACAACATGGGCGAGTGTCATCCCTCCCGAAAAACTATCGGAGATAATTGCGGCGGGATAAGCGTATCTACTGTCGATAAAGCTCTGAAAGAATTAGTCGAAAACGGGATGATTGAAATCGAACCGAGATACAAAGACAATATACAAATCACCAGTATTTATTCAATCTGCAACCTCAATAAATGGCATACGAAAAAGAAAATCATTTACAATATTGTGGCGGATATAAACGGAATACTTGAACATAACGATAAACGCGGAACGAAATATTTGGATGGAAAATTGGACTGAAACCAATAAATTGAAGAAATTATTGGAAACAGGATTAAGTGCGGCGTCACCGCACGACATACATCAGCGTGCAGAGCTCGCTGTTTTTCAAGGTGTTTCGGCATTTAAAAGGTATGTCACAAGTGGCGTCAGTTTTTTTGAGGAGTTTTTGAATGAATAAGGAAAGGCATGTATATTATCAGGAGCCTGAGCAGGCAAGAAAAATAGAAGTCGCAATGAAACTTTCGAACTGCACTTCGGAAAGTGACTTCGTTCGCACCGCCATTGATTTCTATATCGGTTATCTTTTTCAGAACGAAAGTTTGGATTATCTCTCGCCCGTTATTAATCGCAGTATAAAAAATGTCATCGGAGGCGTAGAGAAAAGCATCAGCGATATACTGTTCAAGCTTGCCGTTGAAACAGGAATGACAACAAGAATTATCGGCGGTGAATATAATCTGAGCGATGAATTTCTTGAAGACCTGCGCGGATATATTTCAAAATTAGTAGCCGAAAATAACGGAATCCTTACGCTTGAAAATGCAAGAAATGATTTGAATTATGGCTAAGATTGTTGTCAGAACTCAATATTACAAAGGCAAAAAAGTTGCAGGTACAGGCAAACTGTTAAAGTATATGGCAACGCGTGAAGGCGTTGAAAAATTAGATACCAACGCCGAGCATAAGCCGAGTACGAAACAGCAGGACGCATTAATTTACAGAGCGTTCCGTCACTACCCCGATATCTGTATGTATCCCGAGTTTGATTCTTACGTAAAGAATATGACGAAGGCAAATGCGTCGGAACTGCTCTCTGCAATCATAGAAAGAAACGCTGATACAGTCGCTGATTTGAAAACGCTTGTGCATTACGTTGCGGAACGTCCGGGCGTTGAAAAGCTCGGCTCGCACGGACTGTTTTCCGACACGGATGAAGACATTGATTTGGAAAAAGCTGCAGAAGAAGTCGCCGCCGTAAACGGAATTGTTTTCTCTGACATAATCAGTTTACGCAGAGAAGATGCGTCAAGGCTAGGTTACGATAACGCAGAGGCTTGGAAAAATTGCGTCAGGCGAAACATAAATGAAATTGCAGAGGCGCATAAAATTCCAGTCAGTGAACTGAAATGGTATGCGGCGTTCCATAACACAGCGCATCATCCGCATATACATCTTATGGTTTACTCAACCAAAGGCAACGGCTACATTACCGAGAAGGGTTACAGGAAACTGAAAAGCGCTTTCGCTAACGATATATTCCGTAACGAGCAATACAAATTATTCAAACTGCAAACAGATATCCGTGAAGAACTGAAAGACAAGTTTGATGAAATGCTTTACGATGTCGGCAGAGTTAACATTGACGATAATCTGCTTCAGCAATTCCTGAAATTAGCGGAACAATTACAACAATGTTCGGGAAAAAAGCAATACGGTTATCTGCCGAAGGACATAAAGAAAAGCGTTGATGAAATATTGAAAGCGCTTGCGCAAATACCGGAAATCAGCAAGTTATATTCCGAATGGAACAGGCTGAACCGTGAGAAACTGTCGGTATACTATGACAGCAGTAAGAACCCTGACATACCACTTGAAGACAATAACGAATTCAAGGTACTGAAAAACAAAATTATCAATTACGTTCTGCAAATGGATATGAGTCAGGGCGAGAATCAAACAGCGACAGATAATACAAACAAGGCAATCATAAATGACGTTGCCTATATGGTTGGCTTCTTCATTAACACCGCCTGCAGTAAAAGGCTTGATAATTTACACTCTCAGCTTGATGAAAAGGAAAGAGAAAAACTGCTGCGCAAGAAGCGCGCACTCGGACAGAAGGATGGCGTTACTCAGGACACCAAGAAAGAAAAAGACGAGAGCGAATCCGAGCGTGCAGCAGACAACGTTGCTGCTATCGTTGACCTCGGCGCAGCCGCTATAAATGCCGCATATGAATCTGCAAGAGCAAAGCGTGAGCAACAGGAACGGCTCCGTCAGGAAGCGGAGTTACAAAAGCAAAATTATGCTGACGAATATTACGATGATGAGGATGAAGATGAAGGCTTCACAATGACTATGTAAATTTTATATAACCCCATATCCAAAATCTTTACACAGAACTAAAAAAAGGGGTTTTTAGTAAAAGGAGTGATTTTTATGGAAGAAATAATTAAAGACGAAATCGCAAACGAAAAGGAAGATGAACTCGTATTTCTCACGCCGATGGATGTTGCAAAAATCATCGGTTGCTCCGTTCAGGCAGCAAGGGAATTATTTTATCGTGAGGACTTCCCGACTATCAAGGTCGGCAAAAACTTCAAGGTAATGAAATCCGCCTTCGTTGACTGGTGCAGGGAACGAAGAGTATAAAAGAAAAAATGGTTGAAATGTTTACCGCCTTATGTTAGAATAGCAATAGATTAAACGAAAGAGGTGTCAGGATGATCAATACTTGCAATTAAAATTTAACTAAGCAGGACAAGGGGTAATTGCGCCTACCTGCACTTGCAAGCAGATTATCTTAACACTCGTATCATTTGCCGTATTATGCCTTATTGTATGATATGGTATCTCATTATGCTATTGAGCTGCAGGGATACTCTCCTTGCAGCTTAATTTTGTATTAGGAGGCAAATGATATGTCATTAATAAAAATCGAAAACCTTACATTTGCATATCCGGGTAGCTTTGACAATGTTTTTGAAAATGCCAATGTTCAGATTGACAGCGACTGGAAGCTCGGATTTGTAGGAAGGAACGGCAGAGGCAAAACGACTTTATTACGGCTGCTGCTCGGTGAATTTGAATACAGCGGGAAAATCATCAGTTCTGTAAAGTTTGATTATTTTCCTTACGAGGTAAAGGATAAAACAAGCATGACGCTTGATGTGCTTACAGAAGTTTGTCCGACTGCAGAAGAATGGGAAATCATCAGAGAAGTATCTTATCTTGATGTTAACACAGAAGGCTTGTACCGCCCGTTTTGTTCATTGTCAAACGGAGAGCAGACAAAGGTGCTGTTGGCTACACTGTTTCTCGGACAAAACAATTTCCTACTGATTGATGAACCGACGAATCATCTTGATGTTGAAGCAAGAGAGATGGTTGCAAAATATCTGAATAAGAAAAAAGGATTTATTCTTGTATCGCACGACAGAGCATTTCTTGATAACTGTGTTGACCATATTCTTTCTATTAACAAGTCTGACATTGAAGTTAAAAAGTGCGATTTCTCAACTTGGCTTTATAACTTTGAAAACCAGCAGAGTCTCGAAATAGAGCAAAATGAAAGATTGCGAAAAGACATCAAACGGTTAAAACAGGCTGCAAGAAGAACGGCAGACTGGTCTGACAAAGTTGAGAAGACAAAAGTTGGCGGATTTGATAAAGGCTATATCGGTCATATGTCAGCAAAGATGATGCAGAAATCAAAGAATCTGCAAAACCGTCAGAACAAGGCGCTTGAAGAAAAATCCAAACTACTGAAAAATGTTGAGTATGATGAGCAACTGAAAATATATCCTCTATCTTATCATTCCAGTAAGTTGGCAGAGTTTATTAAAGTATCGGTTATCTATGACGGAAAAGCAATTAATACGCCCGTCTCTTTTACTGTAAACAGCGGAGACAGAATTTTTCTTAACGGAAAAAACGGAAGCGGAAAAAGCAGCCTGTTGAAATTATTGTATGATGAAAGCATTTCATATAACGGAACGGTAATCAAAGGCTCCAACTTAATTGTGTCCGTCATACCGCAAGATACTTCGTCGCTTTCCGGAACACTTGATGAGTTTGCTTCCCAAAGGAATATTGACAGCGTATTATTCAAGGCAATTCTGCAAAAACTCGGTTTTAATCAAACCCAGTATGAAAAGAATATGCAGGAATATTCTGCAGGGCAAAAGAAAAAAGTGTACATCGCCGCAAGCCTTTGCGACAAAGCACACCTGTATATCTGGGATGAACCGCTGAACTATATCGATATATATTCAAGGCGACAGATAGAAAAACTCATCATAAGTTATCAGACGACAATGCTTTTAGTTGAACACGATAAAGCATTTCAGGATGCAGTTGCAACACAGATAATAACTATTGAGTAATATAAACATAGCACAAGAAACGGTTGCAAAATGGTTGGCAAGCGGTTGACGTTCAGGCAAACTCAAGTCAACTAATGGCAACCCAAGTAAGCCATTCAAAAAATTGCGTATTGCGTTTAGTGCCTTTTTAAGCCCATTTAGAGCGATTTGCATAAAAATAAAGCAGGTTAAAAACCTGCTTTATTTGGTCGGAGTGACAAGACTTGAACTTGCGACCCCTTGACCCCCAGTCAAGTGCGCTACCACCTGCGCTACACCCCGAAATATTAAATTATTAATTATTAGCCTACTTGCAACAGCAGGGTAGAGTTTCCGCTGCGCTTCCGTCGAAAACATTGTCGCCTTGCTCGCTTGGAGCGCTTCGCAATTCTCTGTGTTTTCTCCCCTCGGTCGCCTCCCTGCTTCTCCCGCAGGGAGCGGTCGGCTCCTCGCCCACCTGCGCTACACCCCGAAATGTTCGCTCACGCTCACAGTGATATTTGTGCGTTGCACAAGTGATATTGTGCTTCGCACAGTGATATTCGCCTACGGCGAGTGATATTTTTGCTTACGCAAAAGTTGAGGGCGGGACACCCGCACCCGATAGTATCATTATCACTGCATGCGTGCTAAATTGCTTTACTATTATAGTATACTTCCATCAAAAATGCAACCATAAATTTCAGAAAATTTCTTTTCCTGATTTTTCGCCTTCCGTTTTCATAAATAGCATTTATTTCGTGCGCTTATGCGCAAGCCGAAAGTGCTTGCAAGCCGAAGGCGCGCTGTATTATACCTGTGAAACTGCCGCTTTACCGGGGGCGGGGAATTACCGCTTGTTGAGTAAAAATCACATAACTATTTTTTTTTCGTAATTCTTTATAAATATTCTTTCAAGATTTGTTAATTAGTCATTATTGACTGTAAAAAGTGAAAAATGGTATAATTAGCCTAATGATTTTATTTTTTGGCTTTTTTGCTCGATTTATGTGTTTTTATCAATAATTATCGGGAAAAAACGTTGTTCATCTTTCTTATTTTTGCCTGTAAGGCAGTAAAATAAGGCGCAAATGATTGATAGGAGTTTTGCTTGAAATGATCGTTTCATTATTGAATCAACAAAAGGTTACTTCCATTACTTTACCGCAAAAAAAAGAAGGTAAGTTCAGCATTCCTGTTTCCGAAAAGCTGAGTGTTGACATTGAAGGCTTTGAGGGAAAGTGGGCATTAAAGTCAAATAAAAAGATTAAAGTTGTCGATCAGGCAAACAATCCGGTAGAGCAGTGCGTGCTGACCGAGATGAGCATTCACAATGTTATCAGCAAAAAAACCAATGAGACCCATTTGATTTTTGCCGAGCCGTCAACCGATGACCGTGTCGAATTCAAAAAGCACCTTGTTTTAAGAGATGTTGTGCTGAATATCGGCAGAGGTGCCGAGAATCAAATTTTCGTTAATAATGAGCTTTTTTCCAGAACACATGCACAGCTGTCTTTTAGAAACGGGTGTTGGAGCGTGGAAGATAAAAACAGTTCCAACGGTACTTTTGTCAACGGTGAGAGAGTAAGCTATGCAAATTTAAACATCGGCGATGTTATTTTTATGATGGGTTTGATTATTGTAATCGGCAAAAGAATGTTTGCCATCAATAATCCCGATCAAACCGTTACGATAAAAAGCGGCGATTTGGCAGATTATGTTCCGCAAAAGATTGAGGAAACGGAAGAGTTTGATTTTGATGAAGCAGTGGATGAAAGATTTTATCGTTCACCGCGATTTAAAAGAGACATTGAAACGCGCATTTTCAAAATCGATGCACCGCCGCGCAGCCAAACCGGTGATGAAATGCCGTTGATGATGGCAATAGGACCGTCTATGACAATGGGTATGGCATCCATGGCGACTGCTATTTATGGTGTTATTCACGGGAACCCGATTTCCATTGTTACTTCCGGCTGTATGCTTTTGGGTACGGTTATGTGGCCGATTTTGACCAAAAGATATGAAAAGAAGAGAAGGATTCAAAAAGAGGCCCTGCGGCAGGTAAAATATCAGGAATATCTTGCGACAATTTATCAGTCCTTTATGGATGAAACCGACAGTCAAAGGCAAATTTATTTTGAGAATATTGTGAATTTGCAGGAATGTGAAAAAAGAATTGTCAGTGTCAGCAGAAAGCTTTGGGACCGCTCTTTCGGGCAAAATGACTTTTTGAAAGTAAAGGTCGGTATGGGTGATATGCCGCTGGATGCGGAAGTGCAGTACCCGGAAAGGCGCTTTGAAATCGAGAGGGATGAATTAGAGGAAAACCTGCTTGCATTTTGTGAAGCGCCGCATATGGTTGAAAATGTGCCGATTACCCTTTCTTTGTTTGAAAACAATATCGTTGGTGTCCTCGGTCAGCACAACAACATTTTGAGCTTTGCTAATGGTATTATTTTACAGCTTGCTACGCTGTACAGCTATGATGAAGTAAAATTTGTTTTTATTTATGATCCGAAAGATGAAGCGCAGCTCGCCTATGTAAAATGGCTGCCTCATATTTGGAGTAATGATAAAAAGTTTCGCTTTTTAGCCAAGAATCAGGATGATATTAAAGATGTTTCCGCATATTTAGTCAATGAATTTGAGGCGAGAAAAGCGCTCAGTGCCGATGATTTGGAAAGCACAGACCCATACTATATTATTTTAGCATTTGATAAGAATCTGTCGCTGAGGGCGGACATTTTAAACAGAATCTACGAATCGAAGGAAAATCTCCATTTTTCCGTTGTGGCATTTTATGATGAGATAAGACATCTCCCGAAAGAATGCAGCAATGTGGTTGAGTTGGTGAATAACCTGGGAAGGATTTATAATCTTGACGATATTTCCGGTCAAACCACCGATTTTACTTCGGATATTTTAGTTAACGCGGATTTGGAACCGCTGAGTGTTAAGCTGGCAAATATTCAGCTGGATTTAGGCGAAGGCATGCACACTCTGCCCAAGATGCTGACATTTTTGGAAATGTACGGTGTGGGTAAAATCGAGCACTTAAATGTGTTAAGCAGATGGCATGATAATGACCCTACCAAAACCTTGGAAGCGCAAATCGGCGTGGATGTCATCGGCGACTCCTTTAAATTGGATTTGCATGAAAAGTATCATGGCCCTCACGGCTTAGTGGCGGGTATGACAGGCTCCGGTAAATCCGAGTTTATTATGACATATATTTTGTCATTAGCGATTAACTATCATCCCGAGGAAGTTGCCTTTGTTTTGATTGACTATAAAGGCGGCGGTATGGCAAAGGCGTTTGAAAACCTGCCGCATACAGCCGGTATTATCACAAACTTGGATGGTACGGCGATTAATCGCTCGCTCATTTCCATTCAAAGTGAGTTGAGAAGAAGACAGGCGATTTTTGCCAAGGCAAGCAAGCGCAGCGGTATCAGTAATATTGATATTTATAAGTACCAAAAAATGTATCGTGAAGGTACCGTGGATGAGCCGCTGCAGCATTTGTTTATTATTTCGGATGAGTTTGCGGAATTAAAAACACAGCAGCCGGAGTTTATGACACAACTCGTTTCCGCGGCGCGTATCGGGCGCAGCTTAGGTGTCCATCTCATACTTGCTACGCAAAAGCCCGGCGGTGTGGTAGATGACCAGATTTGGTCTAATGCCAAGTTTAAAGTCTGCCTGAAGGTGCAGGACCGCAGCGACAGTATGGACATGCTCAAGCGACCGGAGGCGGCGGAGCTGCAGGATACCGGCAGATTCTATCTGCAAATCGGTTATAATGAAATGTTCAAGATGGGGCAGTCCGCTTGGGCAGGTGCGCCCTATTATCCCTCGGACAAACCGGAGGTGCAGGTGGATGACAGCATTGAAGTAATTGACAGTGTCGGCAGAGTGATGAAGAGCGCAAGAATTGAAAGAAAGAAATCCATTGCAAAGCCGAAGAAGCAAATCGATGCCATCACCGATTATTTGGCGGAAATTGCCGAGCAGGAGCATATTAAGGTAAGACCCTTGTGGCTTGAGCCGATTCCCAAAATGATTTATGTGGATGCGCTTGTGCAAAAATACGGCAGCGTTTTATCAGCGCAAGGCATTAATCCGATAATCGGTGAATTTGATGACCCGATGAACCAGCGCCAAGGTGCATTAACACTGCCGCTTACCGCAGAGGGTAATACCGCTGTTATCGGTATGCCCGGCAGCGGCAAGACTACTTTTGTGACAACATTAATGTATTCATTAATGCGCTCATACTCGCCAAATGAAGTCAATCTGTATATCATGGATTTTGCTTCGGAAACATTAATGGCATTTAAAAATGCGCCGCATGTCGGTGATGTGGTTTTGGCACATGAGCAGGAAAAAGTGATTAACCTGATTAAATTGCTTTCCGGTCAAATCCAAACAAGAAAAAAATTGTTTGCCGATTACGGCGGCGATATTGTTTCTTACAACCAATCGGCGCCAAGAAAAATTTCCTCCATTGTCGTAGTTATAAACAATTATGCGGCATTCTCTGAAATTTATGAGGAGCTGGAAGGCGATATGCTCAACTTGACTCGTGAAGGTGTCAAGTACGGCATTTACTTTGTCTTAACAGCAACCGGCACAAATGCAATTCGTTTCAGAATGATGCAAAACATTAACCAGATTTTTGTTTTACAGGTCACGGACGAAACGGATTATGCCTCCATTTTAGGTAAAACCAACGGCTTGCTGCCCGCAAAGTATAAAGGCAGAGGTCTGTATAAATCGGATGCGATTTATGAATTCCAAACAGCGCATGCAATTGAAAGTACCAACCTGTTTGCGGATATTAGAGCTTATTGCGATGAGGCAAGAGAAAAGTATTCCTATTTGAGAGTGCGCAGTATTCCCGTTCTTCCCGACAGAGTGGATTTGGAATACATTGGCAGTTATGTTAAAAGGCGCAGCTTAGAGATACCGATTGGTGTGGAAACCGCATCATTAGAAGTAAACTATTTCAACTTTGACAAATCACTCATATCCTTTGTGCAAAGTGATGATACGGAATATGCTGATTTTGTCGGCTGCCTGACACAAGTGATTCAAGATAAATCGGAGTTCCCGCTGATGTGTATTGATTCGGCAGCTTTGTTGACATTGCCCTCACACATAAACCACATCACCACCAAAAAGAAGTGTGCGCAAGAGGTGGAAAGCCTGTTTGAAAAGGTGCTCGCCAGAAATAATGCCATAAAAGATGCCGAGGCGGAAGAAACGGAAATGCCCGTTTATGAAAAGGAAGTTATAGTCATCTGCGCATTGGCTGATTTGCACCAAAAGCTCGATGAAGAGCAAAGAGAAAAGCTGAAATTAGTTCTTGAAAAGCTTTCCTACGGTATGGGAATGACAATCATTATTGCCGATGCTTCCAAGAATGTTTCGACCTTCACTTATGAAAAATGGTATAAAACCAATTCCAACCAAAACGACGGAATATGGGTCGGCAGCGGTGTAGCGGATCAGTATTATATCAAGATTTCCAAGACCACTACGGAGATGCACCAGGATATTAGTGCACCATTCGGCTTTGCGATTGAAAATGCAAAAGCGAAAAAAGTGAAACTGTTGGGAACATATACAGGTGAGGAGGAGTAGAAATGGATAAAGTTTTGGTAGAAATTTTTGTACCGGTAGCAAATACGTCTTTTGATGTTTTTATTCCGCAGACCAGCAAAATGAGTGAGATTGTTCAGCTTGTGAGCGGTACTTTTACGGAGCTCTCGGGCGGAAAGTTTAAAGCAAACGCAGAATCTGTTTTGTGCGATGCCAAAACAGGAGACATTTTTAATATCAATCTATCGGTTTATGAATTGGGTATTCATAACGGTTCAAAACTGATATTGATATAAATTATTTTCAGAAAGGAGAACATTATGGGAAAAACCATTCAGGCAGATCCTGCTCAAATGAAGAATGTTGCCGGACAGCTGGAGGAATTGTCTCAGACTTATTCCAACTATGCAAAGCAGCTTATGCAGGATGCAAGCACCATGGGTGATGCTTGGCAGGGCGAAGATAATCAGGCTTTTGTGGCTCAGATTACAGGTTTTACCGAGGAGTTGGATCTGATGGCGAGAAAGCTGATGACCGGTTCTGAAGCTTTGAAAACACAGGCAACCAACTATGAGCAGAGACAAGATGCCATTACCTCTGCTGCAAAGAGTTTGGCTAACTAATTCTATTAGAAAGGAGAAAAGTTATGGCCGGAACCATTAAAATTAGTACCGATAGAGTTTTGTCAATTGCGGATAATATTGAATCCATTAACAATAAGCTTAATGAAACTTTATTGGAAAGTCAAAATAAGATAAAGAGCCTTAATTCTACTTGGCAGGGTGAAGCAGCGACAGCAACGATTAGTGCTTTCGACAGCTTTGCTTCAAACTATTTCCAAAACTATTATGATATTATTAAGGCTTATGTTGTATTTTTGAGACAAAATGTTGCTGCGGATTACGAGGCAACAGAAACTCAAAATGTCAGCTTAGCCGATGCTTTCAAATAATACGCATTATTTGAAAGGCAGCAATAGAAAAGGCAGGAGCAATCCTGCCTAAGCTATTGCTTTAATTTGAGAATTACAAGCGTTGTCTTGTTTAATATAAGGATTTATGATGAAGATTATAAAAACAATAATTCCATTTTTCCTGATAATTTTGTTTGTTCTGGGAGGAAGCGGCTGTATGAATAGAAAAGACTCCATAAAAAAGATGGAGAGTTATATCAATGAAAAATATGATGATGATTTCGAATATTTAGAAGAGTTTGGCGGAAAAGCTTGGGGCGACAACAGACAAATCAGTATTCTATGTAAGAGCAAAAAATATCCGGAAATACCGGTGACATTGATTTATGATAAAAAAGAAGAAGCGTATTATGATAATTATGCTGATGTGAAATATTGCAAACAAGCAGATCAATCTATCAATGACACTTTATCTGAAATATTTAAAAATACGCGTTTCCATTATGAGCCGTATAAAGATTTAATCAGCGGCGGCAGTGCAAGTAATTTTGATGCCGATAAGCCGTTTGAGGATTACTTGTTAAACAGAGGTATTACAATCATTGCTTATGTTGACAACACTAAGCAGTTGTCTGCTCAAGAAATTGAAGATGCTTTCACACAAAAACTTGTCAATCACATGTATTGTGATATGGTTAATATCTATTTTTTGGATAATTACACGGATGACTTAGAAACAGATTATTCCATAGCCAATAAGATTGTTGTTAATCACGAATATACCAATCAATTAAGCATTCGTATGCGCAATGCACAAAAAATAGAGAGTATTTCTTGGGAGAAGTAGCATGGATAGTAAAATTGCGAATCGTTCCGTATATCTTGATTTGTTCACCTATTTAGATGTTCAAGATAAACGCTTCAACAATATGAAATTGAAGGATATTCTTGATTATATTGAGAAAAGCCCGAACTATAAATCTGTTGCCGACAAAGAGGAATTCAGGGTTTTAAAAGAGGCTTGTGACAACAGTGATGACCTGGGGAATATGAGGCTTATCAGCCAAAGCCATTATGACCATACAGACGGAGGAAAAGATTTCTTCAACTATTCCGGCGACAGCTGTACGGATGATCCGATTCAAGCCTGCGCTTTCAAAAGCGATTCCGGTGATGTCTATGTTGCATACCGCGGCACCGGCGATGGAAGATGGGGTGACAATGCCCAGGGCTTTACAGATGTTTCAACAGATATGCAAGAGGCCGCACGAGATTATTTTGATCATGTTGTAGATCAATACGGCTGTGAAGGTGATTTGTATGTCACAGGTCATTCGAAAGGCGGTAACGAGGCTCAATATGTGATGATGACTTCAAAGCATCAAAATGAAATTGACGGTTGTTATTCTTTTGACGGGCAGGGCTTTTCGCCGGATGCCATGGAAAGGTTTAAGGATAATCCGAATTATGAAAAGTTGCGTCATCTTATTTATTCCATCAACGGAGATAATGACCCGGTTCACGACATTATCGGCGGAGGATTGGTTCCCGAAGAAAATATGTATTATGTGAATTTACATTATGTTGATGACGGCGGGTTTCATTTTTCCTATGTTCATGACATGTTGGGTATGTTAACGCCGAGTGGCATTGACTGGGTGTTAGATGAAAACGGAAACATCACCCATGGAACCGAAGGCCCGTTAAGTCAGCTTTCCGCTCAACTGTATCACAATCTTTCATTATTGCCGGAGTCTGTTCAAGCTTCCTGCGCAGCCGCGCTTATGTCCTTTGTTGATATGCTTACCGGAGGGTCACTTGACGGTGCGGATGCCAATATTTTCGATTATGCCGTATTTAATATGATTGGCATACCTGTTGTGGTTGCATCCATTAGTGAATTTGCAATTAAATATATGTATGAAAACTACGGAATCGGCGGTGCGATAGCAACTGCATTTGTGGCTGCAGGACTTGCGACGGGTATTTGTGCTGTTCTTTCCATCTTTGCTTTTGTTGCGGAAGTCGCGCACATTGTTCAGCAAGTCATCGGTTTTGCCAAGGTGGTTTTGAACAAGTTGAAGGATATTTGCCAAAATGTTGCCCAATGGGTAGGAGACATCTTTAAGAAGTGCTCAGATTTCATCAGCTCAATAAAAGAGTGGTTTTACACCAACTCTCCCGGTTATAAATACGCAAATGCCAACCCGTATATTCAAATTCATACCGCAAAAATGCGCGATTATGCACAGCGGTTGGATACTGCTTCAAGAAGGGCAAAAACATTGGATTCGGAGATGAACAGCTATTATTGGCATTTGCTTATAGAGTGGGATGCGATTCCGAAACTGGCAATGCTGTTAAAAGTCGGTATAGGGCTCGATTATGCCACCCGATTGGATAAAAGCTCTAATTATTTAAAGAAAACCGCAAGTGATTTCGAGAAAGTTGAGAAGGATATTATTGCTGCGCTATAAATCCGGAGAGGAGTTACTATGAGCGAAACCGAAAAAAACAAAGCAACCGAAGCGGTCGGTGCGGAAACTGCGCCCGAAGCGCAGATAAGCTTAGATTCCGCCCTTGCGGAAGAGTTGCAAAAATACGCCATTGATGCGGAACATATGAAGGAATACGCACAGCAGTATAATCTTAATGAATATGTTCTCAATCTTATCACACCGAAGCTGGAAGAAAAGTATAAAAAAAGCTTTACGGCTTGCGCTATCGGAGGCAGATTTAATTATAAAACAGCGACCGTTTATTACAAAGATGAAGCCGGTGTTACTTTTCGTGTAGTGGCAGACAGTGACACCTTGGCGCTTGAAGACAACTACATCAGAAATCGCTGCATGCGCGAGATAGAAGCTCAGTTGCTTGAGCAGTATTTTGCACCGGAACTTCACCTGTATTGCAAGGCGAAAGTGTTGTGTGATGATTGCAGTGCCGAAAGAGATGATGCGCTTTGCGCAAAAGATTTTTTTGAAAAGTATCATGTCTCAACGGTGCTTTTGGACTTGTTTATGTGTGCGGATACAGCCGATCAGGCGTCTTTAAACAGCATTCTTGATAGTTTGCTTAATTTCAGCCGAGAGCTGCAGGCAGGAGTCGCCGTAGAGCTGTATATCATTGAAAAAGAACGCTTTGAGGAATGTATTTCCGGTATAGATAATGCGCTGGAATTCAGTGATAATCGGTTTCATGAGTATTTTATCAATACCGTGGTTTTTTCCGTTAAAGAACAAACAATTTATCCGGAACCCGCAAGTTTGGCGGAACTACTGCATGGGAAGGGGGAATAGTCATTGGGTTATAGCGATGAAGAAATGCGCTTGTTTTCACAAATAGCTTATGCGCAATTAAAAGAAGGTTATGACGCATTACTCAAGGAGAACCCGGGAAAGAAGGTTTTCACTATTGCCGAAGTAAAGGAAGCAGCACAGAAGGCGGGTGTCAGTGCGTCGCAGCTGCAGTCGCTGGACTGCTTGACACCGGAGCAGATGAACTCTTGGAAAATCTCTGCGGCATATGACACAAATAACGATACCGGTTTTGCCGCCTGTGTGATTGAAACTTCACCGGGAAATGCGGCTGTCGCATTTCGCGGCAGTGAAGGCATGGATTCATTGAGCAATGTGCAGAATGACTGGATTAACGGTGATTTAAGATTGCTTAATTCCATTTGCACGACACAGCAGGCAGAGGTGGAAAAGTTTCTTGCAAATAACCGCTCCCTGTTAGACGGGTATGACAGTTTAGCGATGACCGGACATTCGCTCGGCGGTAATTTGGCGGAATATGCGACCATTGTTTCCGGAAAATACGGCTTGGATGATAATATTACGGACTGCCTTAGTCTTGACGGACCCGGTTTTTCGGATGAGTTTATTCGAGCGCACTATGATGAAATTCAGCAGATGTGCGATGTGATGCGGCATGCACGATGGAGTTTTGTCGGTACGATGTTGAATGATTTGCCCGGTGTGGATTATAAATATGTGCAAGTAGAGGAAAACGACGATTGGAATTATCCTATTATGCGGCACAGCACCGAACATTTGATTTATGATGAAAACGGCAATTTGATTGAAGGCGAGCAGGATCCCCTTTCACATATCACAAGTGTTGTATCCGAAGGGTTCGACCACTTACCCGGTCCGATAGGAGACTTTGTTGTAGGCTGTGTTTCCACTTTGTGGACAGGCGCTATGTGGATGAAAGAAAAAATGTTTGAAGATGGGAAGCTGACAACGGCAGGTAAGTTTATCATCGGTGCACTCGTAGTCACTGTCGGGATTTTCGGTATTGTCAAGGTAATTGCCGTTACCGCCTATGTTTTACTGGTGGTAGCCGTGATAGCGATTGGCGCATTAATTGCCGTTGCCATTTTTGAAATTGTCCGCGACATCGTGGTTGCAGTCGTCACCTTTATTGCAGAAGTCGTTGAAAAAATTTATAATTGGGCAAAGGACAGAATTGCGGAATTTGTGCAAGCATTCAACGATTTTTGGCAAGGGGTTGCCGATTGGTGGAATCGAACATTTAATGAAGGCTACAAATATGCCAATGCGAATCCGCAAATCGTAATTAATACAAACAAAATGGTTGAGTATGCCCAACGGCTCAGCAATGCCTGCAAGCGCGCCAAGGAGTTGGATTGGCAAATGAATGAAATGTATTGGCATTTAGATATTGAATGGGATGCCATTCCGCGCCTTGCGGCGTTGCTCAGGGCGGGCAGATTGCTGGATTATTCTTATAATCTTGAGCGTTGCGCATTTGCAATGGTGAAGATTGCCGGAGAATTTGATAAAGCAGAAGAATCAATAAAAGGAGATTTGAATTAATTATGGGTAGAGGTTCACAATTAAGCGATTATCAAAGAGAGTTGTTAAGCATTATTCGAGAGCTTGAATCGATTGAAGACGGGCTTAGGAAGGATTTCAAAAATGTCGGTAACGATAAGTGTGCCGATTATATTCACACGGTTATCCAAAAGTATTATTCAGCCTATGGTACACTGTGTTCTGTAAGCCCTTCCCATATTGACAGAATGGTGCAGGCATCTATAGATGCAAAAGCGGCACTTAATAAGTAAGGAGGGTTTGCAATATGAGCGGTACAAAAAGACGCGGCGGAAAAAACGAAGTGAGTATCAATACAGGCGCGGTTGAAGTAGCGGTTAGAACACTTTCTACCATTAATCGGCGTTTTGATACGGATTTTAACAGCGCACAATCCTCTATGAATTCCCTAAAGGCTACATGGAGCAGCAGTGCGGCAAACAAAGCGATTGATAAGTTTAATAAAATGAAACAAACCTATGTCGGCCCCGAGGGGCAGAGAAGCATGGTAATGGAGCAATACATAAAGTTTTTGGCGGAAGCTGTTGATATCGGCTATGAAACAACAGAGTCGGAAAACAAAAAATTGAGTGAGTTATTTAAATAAGGAGTGCGGCAAATGGGATACAATATTAAGGTTGATCACAGCAAGTTTGAAACAACGGCAAATGCGCTTTTAGATTATACCGAGAAAATGAAAAAGAATATGCGTAATGCAGATACTGCCGTTTCCACCATGATGCACCAATGGCGGGGCGAGGATGCCTATGAGTTCAGTGCGAAATGGACAACTGTCAGCGGCGGGGATTCCACCTATGAAGCAATGCGCAAGTCAATAGAAAGTTATGCAAAATTCTTGAAAAGTGCAGGCGAAAAATACAAACAGGCGCAGATTGAAGCAGTCAATGCTGCAAATCGTTTGCCGTGGATATGGTAGTCAGTAATGTCAAATATTTATTATGACCCTTTTATAGCACTACAGCATCAAAAGAGTCGGCAGGTTGAGCGCTCGGTAAGTCCGCAGCCGTCTGCCGGCAGAGGCTGTGCGCTCATAAGGGCAGATACCAATGAGCATATTCCAATCAATAAAACGGTTTTCCGCTTGGGAAAAAGTCGGGAATCCAATGATTATGTTATCGGTGATAATCTCTATGTGGGCAGAAATCATGCGCAATTGATCATGGAAAATGCAAATGTGTTTTTTGTTGATAACAACTCTACCAATAAATCTTTTGTCAACGGTAATCAGGCACAGCCGCATGTAAAAATTTTGCTGCACCATCAGGATAGGATTACGTTGGCAAATTTGAATTTTATATTTGTAAATAATTAAAATAATTTTTTAAGCAGAGCAGTCGGCAGGATGCACCTGTTAAGTGTTCAAAAAGGGTTAAAATGCGCTGTTTATTGCATTTTTTCGGCGAAAAGAGCATTTGAAATGATAAAATAAGGAAAACTTATAAATTTTTATTGCATTTTCCGACAAAATACTATATAATTATTTTTGTGTAATGAGGTCGTATATTTTTTTTGGTTTAGTATGCGATTTTCGGGGAACAGGAGGGAGCGCTTGTGCATTTTAGCGCCGATAAAACTACCAATTCCATCACACTTGTATTAACCGGGGAGGATCAAGATCACCTGGTTTTGTCGCGTTGGGATGCATTGGCGGATTTTACCGACTCTCAGGCTTTTGGCTTTGAAGCGAAAAGAACTCCCGAAGAGCTTTCAATTACATATTTTTCAGAACAATATAATCTGCTTTCCAATGAGCTGGCTCAAGCAGGCACCGAGCAGGCGCTTGCCGCTTTCAGCGCGTTTTTAAAGTTTGTTTTTGAAGAAGACTTTTTGCAGTCGTCTTTGGCAAGCTTTGAAACCGTTTTTTATGATGGAGAGCAATTTTTATTTATTCAACCGCCCGTTGCGCTCTCACAGCAAGCGCCGGAGCTTTTAAAAGAGTTTATTCTCGGCATGAGCGAAACGGCGGCGCAGTTTGATGACACTTTAAAGCAAGAACTGTTAGATGCTTGCGAGAGTGCGCAAAGCGCTGCACCTATTGAGGCTGTGATAGATGCATACACCGATGAACCGAGTCAGGAGCAGCCGACAGAAGACATTTCAGAAGAAGAAGATAGCGCTCAAGTGAAGGTTTGCCCTTCCTGCGGGCAGGAATACAGCATGGATGCCAATTACTGTTCGCTTTGCGGGGTGCAATTATGTGCGAAAGATGCATTGCCCGAACAAGAGGCAATCGATAAACCCGCATCAGAGCACCCGGAAGAGACGGCGGAAGCTTCTGTGCAAGAGGAAACTTTGGCAGAACCTGCGGCAGAGCAGGCAGAGCAGGAGCAGGCAGAAGATACGGAAGATACAATGGTATCGCCTGCAGATGAAACTGTTTTGCCGGATCCGGAATCCGATTTTGGTGAAACCACTTTATTGGGTTTTACTAACTATGGAGAGACCTCTGTTTTAGGCGGCGGCATGAATAACTTCAACACACCGAATTTAGTGCGCAAAGCCACCAACGAAAAGATTTATATTACCAAGCGCAGTTTTCTTATCGGCAAGAGTTATGACAGCACCGATTATACTATTGCCGACAACAATGCAGTCAGCCGTTGTCATGCGGAAATCACCGTAATCGGAAATGATTATTTTGTAATTGATAAAAACTCGACAAATCATACTTATGTCAATGGCGATATGATTCAGGCAAACTCCTCGGTACAAGTTTTTGACGGGGATGAAATAATATTAGCAAATGAAGTATTCGTATTTCATTTAAATTGAAAAAAGGAGAAAAGAAGATGAAAAGATTCAAAACTCATCGAGTGATTCAATGCGTTACGGCGTTGATTGCACTCATCTGCATGGTCTTCACCATTGCAGTGCCAGCTGTTGCAGCGTCACAGGAGGTACAGGATGTCGCCAATGGTGTATTAAAGATTAATACACACTTGGATTTGGGCGATTATGAGATGTCGGCTTCAGGCACGTGTTTTTTAATCAATGATGACACTGTTTTGACAGCGGCACACTGTATTAGAATTAACCCGAGTGATATTCCTACAGTTCACTACTTCTTCGGTCGTGTAAGTGAAAAAGAAATCTATAAGCGCATGACTTACACCGTTTCCGTTAGAGGCGACGTGGAAATTCCGGCAACCCTTTTGGGTACAGCATATAGTGATGATGCTGACTTTGCCGTATTAAAGCTTTCACAACCGATTGGCTCTAAAAAGCCGGTAAAACTCAGAGACAGTAAGACTGTTGAATCGGCAGATACTTTATACAGCGTCGGTTTCCCGGCCAAAAAAGAGAGTAAAAAACTGTACACGGCGGATGATGTTTCTTTTGAACAGGCTACTGCTACAAAGCCGCAATACAATGGCGAAATCACCAGATATGCTCCGATGTATTTGTTTACTTACTTAATGGTTCAAAACAACCTGCTCAATTCAAATAATATCAATTATTTGGCCAATCAAGGTATTGTTTACAACAGTGAGGATGGATTCTTCTACTCCACATATCAAGTAAAGGGTGACTGGTTGATGCACTCCGGTTACAGTGTTCAAGCCGGTAATTCCGGTGGTCCGATTGTGGATGAAAACGGTAATGCAGTTGCTATCTGCAGCGGCGGCAGCGGCGCTGAAGGTGCTGCGAATTCCTGTGCCATCAGCCAGGTAATGGAAGTACTTGATATGTTAAATATCCAGTACACCAAGGCAGGCACATCCACATCTGAGAAGAAAGACGGCGAATCCACAACAGCCGCTCCCACTACACAACCTACGACTAATGACACTGAAACTGCTTCAAACGGTTTAAGTACAGGTGCGCTTATCGGCATCATTGCCGGCGCTGTTGCTCTTATTGCAATAGTAGTTGTTGTAATTATTCTTCTCAACAAGAAAAAGAATGCCGGTGCCGGTGAGAGTGCGAAGGCTCCCGCAGGTGCAGCTGCACAAGCGCAGTCAAGGGCGATTCCCTCTGTTCCGAATACACCGCCTGCGGGCAGTGAGGGTACAACCGTGCTCAGCGCTAATGCTTCCGACCCGAATGCAACAACTGTTTTGAGCGGTGCAGGTTCCACTGCATACTTGCTCAGACTTTCCAATAACGAGAAGATTAATATTACCAAACCCTATTTCAAGCTTGGTAAGGATGCAAGCCGCGTGGATTACTGCGTGACCGGCAACCCGGCAATCTCTCGTTTCCATGCTTCTATTGTATCGAAAAACGGTCAGTTCTTTATCGTGGATAATTCAACGACCAACCATACTTATGTCAATGATTCCATGATTCCTGCCAATGTGGAAACACAAATTTCCAACGGTGCAAAGATTAAACTTGCAGATGAAAGATTTGAGTTTAAAATCTAAATAATACTTGAGCGTAGGCACAGATAATTCTGTGCCTGCGCATTGCGGGTTTATTTAAAAAATGAGGGCAAACCGGCGATTAAAAGCGGATTTTCCTGATGGAATAAATATGTGTTAACGGGCAATTTTTGTTTCGCTGCTTGTGCGCGGCAAAAATTACCTGTTAACTTGCTTCGTTATTTTTATAATATTAAATATTTAGAGATTAAGAGGAAAACAGATGAATTATATTTCTCATATTTATACAGATATTGGCATCAAAAAAAAGGTCAATCAGGATGCAGCGCTGTTGATGGAGGCCAAAACCGATTATGACAATGTCATGTTTTGCGTGCTGTGCGATGGTATGGGCGGCCTTTCCAATGGTGAACTCGCCAGCGCTACGCTCATTCGCGCTTTTCAAGATTGGTTCCAAAGAGAATTCCCTTCCATGATGTATAACGGGTTTGATTCCAACATCCTGGAAAGAAAATGGAGCGAGTTGATTTTTGAACAAAATGTCAAAATTATGAGCCATGCCAAAACCTTGGGCAGCAATATGGGAACCACTGTAGTGACACTGCTCATTAACGCAGGCAATTATTATATTATGAATGTCGGCGATTCGAGGGCGTATATGTGTAATGCTGTCGGCCTTACACAGATTACAGAGGACCAAACCTTTGTGAACAGAGAAATCAAAAGAGGCAATATGACTGTGGAGCAGGCAAAAACAGACCCGCGCAGAAGTGTTTTGCTGCAATGTGTGGGCGCTTCTCAGTTTATTGAGCCGGATTTCTTTATGGGCAATGCCAATAAGGATGATGTATTCATGCTCTGTTCGGACGGCTTCCGTCACGAAATCACCTTTGAAGAGATGGAAAAGGCGTTTTCTCCTGCTAATTTACAAAGCGAAGAGGATATCGCGCAGGTAGAAGAGTCGATTGTGGAGCTAAACAAACAGCGCAAGGAAAATGATAACATTACTGTGTTAACGGTAAAACTGATTTAAGGGGGGTGATGGAGTATGTTAGCAAACGGAACACTGATTGACGGCAAATACGAAATACTCTCCAAAGTCGGTCAAGGCGGCATGAGCGTTATGTATCTTGCGATTAACAGAAAAGCAATGAAGCAATGGGCGATTAAAGAGGTGCGCCGCGATGGAGTGAAGGACTTTGAGGTCGTTAAGCAAAGTCTGGTCGCAGAGACCGATATGCTCAAAAAACTCAGCCACCCCAACTTGCCGGATATTGTCGATATTATCGAGACAGAGGATTCCTTCCTCATTGTCATGGACTACATAGAGGGTAAGCCGTTAAATAAACGCCTTGAGGAGAGCGGCGCACAACCGGAGGAATTGGTTGTGGAGTGGGCAAAGCAGCTGTGTGATGTGCTGGATTATTTGCATACAAGGCAGCCCGCCATCATCTACCGCGATATGAAGCCCTCCAATGTGATGCTCAAGCCGGACGGCAGCGTTTGTCTGATTGACTTCGGTACTGCCAGAGAATATAAAGGCACCAATATTCAAGATACCACTTGTTTGGGTACTATCGGCTATGCTGCGCCGGAGCAATTCGGCGGTCAGGGCGAAACCGATGCGCGAACCGATATTTATTGCTTGGGTGCAACGCTTTATCACCTTGTAACAGGGCACAGTCCGGCAGAACCGCCTTATGAGATGTATCCCATCAGGCAGTGGGACCCGCAACTCTCACCGGGGTTGGAGGCGATTATTCTCAAATGTATTCAAAAGGACCCGAATGACCGCTATCAATCCTGCGCAGAGCTGAAATATGCGCTGGAAAACATGGAGGAAAACACCCGCACCTATTGGGTGCAGCAAAAGAAAAGATTTAATGTCTTTTTGGGGTGCGCCATTGCGATGGTTGTATCTTTGCTCATAGGTCTCACCGGAACGATTTTAGGAAATGCCAACTCAAAATCTTTATATGAAAAGTACATTCAAAAAGCATCGGAGGAAACCGGCGCGGATGCGATTGTAGACTATGAAGCGGCATTTTCTCAAGGCTATATGAATGATGATCCGCAAAACCTGGCAAATTACTTTGCCGATTATTTGCAGGCATTTGTGGATAATGATAAAGACAGAGAGATCACCTCGGATGAATTAAATCGCTTCCAATCTTATTTGGGAACAGCGGATGAATCCAATGAGAGTAAATTTGTCAATATCATTCAAAGAGATACGAATGCATATGTAGTGATGAATTACAAGATCGGCATCAAGCTGTTGCAATTTTTCGATGGCAACACGTTATTACAGTCTAACACTGCGAAAACCTGGTTGGTTAGAGCTTATAACGGAATTGAACAAGAAGACCTGAACAGCAGTAATCAGGGTAAATCCGACAGTGAAATTGATTACGATCTCGCACAAAAGCTGGTGAGCATGATTGATGGCTACAATGAAATATTCAATGCGAACAAAGGCACTGATGTGTATAGCGATTCAGTCAACTTCGTCACCTTATATCAAGATTTAGAAGCTGCGGTTGACAGCGTTATCGATCAGGGAATAGACGATGGCGTGAAGCTGAAGGTCTTTGAAGTGTTTTCAGACTTCTTAACGGATAGCGATTTAGTGAACAAGTTTGCCGGCGCTAACGGCAACAAAGAACAGGCTTTGAACAAATGGAATCAGGTTTATGAGCAGTTAAATAACTTCACACAGCTTGACGGAGCGCGTCTGGAGCTGAAAAATGAGCTGATTGCTAAAAACGATTCCATTCGTGAAAACTTAACCGCAAGCGAAAAATCTTAATGAAAGGAGAAAGAGATGAATTTGATTACTTTAGCAGCCGCAACCGACCCTACCGCTGCATATAAAATTATATCCATTGTCGGTTATTCGTTGGCGGCAATTTTCCTGGTTTTAGGGATTGCACTCTTTTTCCTGTTTGATATCAAAAGTGTGTATGCATATTTAACCGGGCGTAAAAAGCAGCAGGGCATCAGTGAGATGCGTAAGCAGCAGGGTGAGCAGGAAGCGAAACAGAAGGTTACCCCTTCCATCAAATTCGGCTTCACACCGGCGCCTAAGTCCACTGAAGCAAAGCATCTCAATCCCAACTCAATGTCGAAACCGCCGGTGCAACAAGTGCAGGCGGCACCGGCTCCGGCTGTGGCAGAGACCGCTCCCATCGGTATTGAACCTGCAGGGGAGGGCACCGAGGTACTCTCACCGGCTATGGGTGAAAATGATGGTACACAGCTGCTCTCGCAGCAAGACACTGCTCCTAAAAATACGGCAGTAGATGTAGCAAGAAAAGTTGAGTATGCGAAAGAAGCGCATGTGGGCACCTTTGAACTGGTCAAAAATGAAATGGTAATCCATTCAGACGTAATATTATAGGGAGGTGCGCAATGAAGCAAAAGCGTTTGTTTATTGCACAAATCGGATGCTTTGGAGCATCCGCGCTCGCACTGGCATTTGCGGGTTTAACAAATGATATTACGCGCGGCGGCAGAGCGGGTAGTATTATCATCGGGATAATATTTTGGCTCGGCTTGATAGCGGGCATTATCCTATGTGTGCTACTCTCAAAGCAGCGAAAGGCTGCAGGATTCGATGAAGGCAAAATCGGACTTATCGGTTTTTTCAGCAATAAAGCGGCAATTGTGTTTGATTGCCTGATGATAGTCAGTTGTATTGCCTCTATCGTGTTTATAGTTTTAAAAAGTCAGTTATTCATTGGCTTTATCAGTATTGCTTTATTCTTTTTTTCATTGGAAATGCATTGTGTATTAAATGGAAAAAATTATAAATATATTACTTCAAATGTGGAGGAATAAAGGATGGAAAAGGTAAAAATCAGCAAAAAAGTGCTGGCAATCGTGCTGGTGGTAATGATGCTTCTCTCATCATTTCCGCTTTCCATGGTATTGTCGGCTCAGACAGTCACAGAGCAGTGCCCGATTTGCTTGGGTAGCGGCTTTGTAGCTTGTCACGATTGTGAAAACGGAAAGGTGCAGGCCACCTGCTCTGATTGTGAGGGCAAAGGAACCAAAACGGTTTCCGAAACCTGCGATGTGTGTACCGGCAGCGGCAATGTAACGATAGACTGTACCGATTGCGGCGGCACCGGTGAGAAAGATGGCTCCCCATGCCCGACTTGCTTGGGAAACAAAGTTATCGAAACACAGTGCACGGCATGCGAAGGTTCCGGTCAAAAAACACATGACGAAACCTGTCAAACCTGCTCCGGCAACGGCAACGTAGAGATTGACTGCACCGTTTGTAACGGTAGCGGCAAAATCGAATGCAGCAATTGCAACGGTACCGGTTATGTGGAAAATGAGTATGAAACCTGCCCGGAATGTCACGGTAATAAAACCGTAGAGCAAGACTGCTCCGTGTGTCATGGCAACAAAGAGGTTGATACCAGCTGCTCTGATTGTGAGGGTAAAGGAACCAAAACGGTTTCCGAAGCTTGCGATGTGTGCTCCGGTAGCGGCAATGTAACGATAGACTGTACCGATTGCGGCGGCACCGGTGAGAAAGATGGCTCCCCATGCCCGACTTGCTTGGGAAACAAAACTATCGAAACACAGTGCACGGCATGCGAAGGTTCCGGTCAAAAAACACATGACGAAACCTGTCAAACCTGCTCCGGCACCGGCAAAACCAAGATCCCCTGTACGAATTGCGCCGGCACCGGCAAAGAGGAAGTGACATGTGATTTCTGCAACGGCGAAGGCAGAGTTCAAACAACACATGATGATTCCTTCGCATTTGCGGATGCGACTCCGAGTGCTATCGGTGTTGGTGAAACACTGAGCAATCAAGCATCAAGCCAAAACAATACTACCGGTGAGGTCACCTATACTTCTTCGGATAGTGAAACCGTAAGCGTGGATGCAAGCGGCGTTATTACCGCGCACAAGGTCGGTAGTGCAACCATCACGGCAAGAATTGAAACCGATTATCATTATTCTTCCGAAGAGATTTCTTATGATATTACGGTTGAAAAGGGTACTCCCGTAATTGGTGATGGGGATTATACAGTAGAACCCATTTCCTATCAGCAAACCTTGGAAGACAGCAGCTTTACAAGCGTAAGCGGACATGCCGGTGAAAAAACTGTACCCGGCACAGCGGAGTGGAAGGATACTTCCATAGCACCTGAGGTGGATGACAGCCAGTCTACAGAATACACGGCTGTTTTTACACCCGAGGATGAGGTTAACTATAAGAGCGTGGAGTTTTCCGCTAAGCTGACGGTAAACCCGATTGATATTACCGGTATCAACGTAACGGGAACAACTGTGAATTATGATGCGAAGGCACATGATGCCGTTACGGTGACGGGAACCGTTGCGGGTGATACCACTGAGTACTCCACCGATGATGAGACATATACTGACCAAATGCCCACCATTAAAGAGGTGGATGACAATACTAATGTATATGTTAAGGTTACAAGAAACAATAATTATAATGTATTTAAAACATGCGTAGGTGCTGCTGTGAATCCGGCAAATGTCGGCAGTGTCAAATTTGATACTTATAATGAGGATTATGACAGCAAACCGCATGCTGCGGTTCAGGTGAGCACCACGATTGACGGCGGCAAGGACCCGGTAGACCATTATGAATATAATGGTGAAAGCTATGACAGCTGCCCGCAGTTTGTGCACGCGGGAACATATCCTGTAATAGTTGTTTTAGATAAAAACTATGCCTCCGGCGATGCCAGAAGAGTCGAGGTTACCTCTGTTATCAGCCGGAAAGACGTTACCATTGAAACCGCTGCGAGAACCGTTACGTACAACGCAAAGCCGTATACAACTATTGCAGAAAATGCAACTGTATCTCTTTGCGAGGATGATAGACTCACTTCCATTCAGCCGGATGGTGAAGCTACCGAAGCGGGTGAGCACTTTGTTAATGTTAAGGACGCAGTTATTCTCAGAGGCGATGAAAATGTAGATGTCACTGATGATTATAATATTACCTATCAGCAGGCAAAACTGACAATTGAAAAGCGCCCGGCAACCTTAAGCGTTAAGAATGTAGATGCTACCTATACCGCAAAGAATCACCCGGCACAGGGCTATGATTATGAAACAGATCAGGACCGCTACACCATTTCCGGTTTGGTAGAAGACCCTGCTCACACGGAAAAAGTGAGCTTCTTTGGTGAAAATAAGGAAGTCGGCAATTATGAAGATTTGCTCGATGCTTCCTGCCAGATTTTTGAGGGCGAAAACGAGGTTACCAAAAACTATGAAATCACGATTCAAAAAGGTGATTTGAGTATTACCTATCCTGTCTATGATAACTCTACATATCAATATATAAATGCCGATGAGGATGAAGGGGAAGGCGAGTGGTATCAACTGCCGCTTACTATTCAAGCAAAAGAGGGTTATACTCTTTGCTATGAGAATACTGACCCGAATGCCTTTAACAACAGCGATAAGCTGACATATGAGCAAAACGGTATCACTAAGCCGAGCTTTGCCGTTAAAGAAGAGGCAACCGGTTATATTTCGGCTGTCCTTGAAAGAGAAGAGGTAAAGATTGACCAAGTCAATCCGACCACTTTTAATCTGGAATACTCCACTGCACTGGCATACAGAGTGCTGGAAATCATTACCTTCGGCTTCTATGACGCACCGGCAGAGGTTACGCTCAGAGCACAGGATGAGCATTCCAACATCGCTTCCATCACTTACCAAATCGGTGAGGATGAGGCAGTTACCGTGCCCGTAGAGAGCCTTACACCGGATACAGACGGCTCCTATTATTACGAGATTTCTGTTCCGAAAACCGTAGCGGACTTTGAGGGGCAAATCACCTATTCCGCAACAGATAACTCCGGTCGCTCTTCTACACAAGAGGATGATTTTAGAGGCGTGATTGTGGATACCAAAAACCCGGTATTCACCCAAATCGAGTATGTGGATAGTGTGCGGACTGTTGATAAAAAGCATTATTACGCCGGCGATGCCACCGCAAAATTCACGGTAGATGAAGAATATTTCTTCCGTAACTACTATAAATCCCTTGAAGATTTGAAGAATGATCCGGATAATACAAAAGTAAAGGATGCACTTAAAGAGGATGTTGTTCTTAAGATTGAAAAGAACACGAAACCCGTGGATGTGACAGAGGATTATAAACCCTATTATGAAGGCAGTGCCCTTCCTGCGGAAGCGACGAATCTCTTTAGCGCGCAATGGGATGAAGATGCCAAGACAATCAGCATCACAATTCCCGAAAAGCTGAA
>JAFWGH010000024.1 GCA_017512465.1 Clostridia bacterium | reverse complement strand
ATTGTGATGAATTCTGCTGTGAACTATCAGAAGGCGTATTAACCGAGCTGAAAAGAAAACTCGTTGAAAAGAAAAACCTTGCTCTTTGTATTGACCGGTTGCAACTTGCAGAATATCTAATCATGAGCGATGGGGATTGGAAAAACGAAGTGTATAAAAGTGCTTCCGTAAAAGAAGATTTGTTTGAGGCAATTATCGGAGCAGTGGCGCTGGATTGTAATTGGGATTTTAGCGAAATTGCGAATGTCATTAATGTAATGATGAACCCGGAACAGTATCTCGAGGAAGAAACAGTTGATAATTTTATAAATCTAACACAAGAATGGGCAATCAAAAAGAGTGGTGAAGTACCTCTTTATCATTTCAAAAAGGGTGATTATCAATCCACCTTGTATATACCGTTTGACGGTGTATCGCAAAAATTAAGCCTTCCCGATTCTGCTCTCAATTCAAGTTATATCAAATATCATTGTCTACTTAAATTAGATGATAATCTTCCGATTTTTCGCGGTTTTGGCGCGTCAAAAAGCGAAGCACGAAAAGCGGTATGTAGAGTGGCTTATGAATATTTAGAAAAGCATAACCTGCTCTTTTCTATCAAAGACGAAATTGAAAACCCAAACAAAAATGAAGCTATCAGCCAACTTGAAATATTAGCAAGAAGAGATTATTTTTCCATTCCGGAATATCTATTTGAGCAAACATACGATGAAAACGGCAATCCTATCTGGTCTTGTGAATGCCGCATTGCAGAAGTAGAAAAAACCTTTGATGAACAATCTTCATCGAAAAAAGAGGCAAAAAAAGGCGCAGCATTCAAGATGCTGCAATATGTTATAAAAAACAGGAGGTACAATAATGGGACTGTTATTTGATTTTGATGATGATAGCGATATGCTGATGCAAATTTCGGATGATATGGCAATGGATTCCGATGGCGATTTGATGATGCGCATGGGCGATAATATGGCAATGGATATGGACTCCGGCGAATTACATATTACATCATCGTGGGATGACGAGGATTAATAATCGTATTCCCTTAATTACTTTGACATTCCCTTAAAATGTGCTATATTTTAAGGGAATAGTTTTGTGAGGTAACAAAAATGAATTATAACAATGAAGTAAAAGAACGCTGGGGTAATACCGAAGCGTATGCAGAATTTAGCGCAAAAACAAAGGGCTATTCCAAAGAGCGCTTTGCGGATATTAACACGGGACTTGAATACATCTTTCGTGATTTTGCGAAGCTGTTGCAAAGCGGTGCGGTGCCGGATTCTCCCGAAGCGCAAGAGCTTGTTAAAAAGCTACAGGATTACATTAGCGAGAACTATTACACCTGCACCGATGAAATCCTCGCAGGGCTCGGGCAGATGTATGTTGCCGATGAACGCTTTAAAGAGAACATAGACAAATACGCTGACGGTACGGCGGAATTTGTTAGTGAAGTAATTAAAATGTATACAAAAAGGCAGAGGTCGAGAAAGTGAGATAAGAACCCGACCAACTAACAAATCAAAGATTTGAAGTTGGTTCCCGGAACCTTGGCGTTCGCTTCGCTCGGCTAAAAATTTGTCAATCTCTGCGCTGAGCTGTACAAAGGTACCGCAAGCAGAGATTGACAAAAGCACAAAAACGCCGTGACTACGGCGTTTTTCTTAACAACTTGTAAAGGCTTAGAAATAATACAGACTCATTCAGAAGAAAAATGTAAATTCACACAAAAAGCCCTATTGTTGTTTTTCGTGGGATTTTAGCCACTTTATCGACACTCTGACCGCCGATAGGGATTTCCTATCGGCAATCATGATTACT
>JAFWGH010000001.1 GCA_017512465.1 Clostridia bacterium | reverse complement strand
TTTGCAGTTTCTATTTAGGCGATTTGTTCTTAAATTAGGCAAAAAGCACAGGAATACTCTGCGTATTGCGCGCATTTTTAACGACATTTAAGGGCAAATCGGCAAATAGAAACCGGGTTCGTGCGTGATTGCTATGCCATGTCTTCTTAAGGGCAGGGAAAGCAGTAAAAGTCTAATTCATAATAAACATGGAATAATGATACCCGAAATTATTATACTTTGAAGTATAATAAACGAAAACAGGCAGTAAAGTAGTTTTGCTTTACTGCCTGTTTTCTTTATTTCGCGTTATCCCGTTATATTTGTCATAAGCAGTTACCGCCACCGCATTATTGCAAATCACTATTCTCTATGTTATTATTTATATAACTATAAAATTTTTAAAGTGAGAAATATATTATGGCAGAGCAGTCAATCAAACAAAAGGCAGTAGGTTTGAAAAATAATGTCAAATACTACTGGAAAGAGCCTCCCGCCGGCAAATATATGGCGTTCAAGGAGGTTGCCGCGTATGCCTTCGGCGGCATCGGCGCATATTTCATAATTCAGCTTGGCTCAACCCTTATTGTGAGCACAACGAATATCATCGTCAGCACGGCAATCGGCGTGGAGCCGACCCATTCCTACATCATTTATCTGATTGCAACCATATTGAATATTCCGCTGACCGCTGTGAGGGCAAATATGATTGATAATACCCGCGGCAAGGGCGGTAAATACAGACCATACCTGCTATCCATGGGTATTCCCACCGTGATACTGGCGCTCATATATGTCTGGTTTCCTTATGAGCAGATGTATACCCTTTTCCCGGGGCAGACATTCGGGCTTGAAAAGGGGTATATTATAAAGCTGATTGTTGTTTTCATCTGTAATCTCGGCTTGCACTTTTTCTTCTTCTTCTTTAAAGATGCGTATGAAAACCTCATTCATGTGCTTTCCCCCAACACGCAAGAGAGAACAGATGTGCTTGCCATCAAGGCGGTTGTGTATTCGCTTGCACCCTCAATCATGAATTTTATCAATCCGCTTATTGCGCAGATTACACAAAAAGACCAATCCGATATTCTCATTTACAGAATCGCTTACCCGATTTATGCCGTTATCGGTATCGGGTTAACCATTGTTGTGTTTGCCAACACAAAGGAAAAAATTGTGCAGGCAAAAACGCACACCATTCAAATCCGCTTCATTGATGCACTCAAAGAGGTTGCCAAAAATAAATATTTTTGGATTATCTCGCTGGCGGGCTGGCTCGGCTTTTTGGAGCTTGCGTATTACAATATTCTTTACTATAACCAAAACTACGGCCGCACTGTGCCCCCCGCAACGTATGGTGTTGCATGGGTCATCATCGGCAACGCATCGCTTTGGGGTATGATTGCCGCGCCCTTCTTTGTTAAGCGCTTCGGCAAAAAGGCAGTGCTTATTGCGGTGAATTTGATGAATGTTGTGTGCATTCTGCTCATGCTCATTAATGTTAAAAGCTTTTGGTGGCTGGTGATTTGTATTTGGTTAAATTATCTTTTCAGCGCATTTGAGCAGATTACAACACCTGCCATCCAGGCGGATATTCGCGATTATCAGCAATACCAATCGGGTGAAAGGATAGACGGCATGTTTGCCGCGGTTGCCACCATCGGCAATCTTGTCACCCTGGCAACCTCCGCCGTTTTGCCCGCAGTGCAAACAAAATTCGGCATCTTTGAGGGCAACGGATACGAGAAGTCTTTTGACATTCTTTTTGTCGATACAGGCGAAGCCGGTCTGCTTTGGAAATTCCTGCCCGCGCTCATCATTATGTGTGCGGTGGGTGCCTTCTTAAATGTTGTGCCCTATTTCTTCTATGATTTTACCGAGAAGAAGCAAAAGAGCGTTATCCGTGTGCTTCAGGTCAGGGCTATGTTTGAGGACTATGCAAACGGCGCGCTCAAAAACAGCCAACTTGTGGAAGCGGTTGACCTGGTTAATCACGCAAGGGAAATGGCAGTCGCAGAGCCGAAAACACCCGATAAAAAAAGCGGCAAAAAGCAATACCGCGCAGACCTTGCATACAATGAGGAAATTGAAATATCTAAATTCGTTTGCGAGGAGCTTGAAAAATTTAACACCCCGCTTTACAAGCACCAAATTGAAGTTTCACAGGGCGTGTTTGCGGCAGGGCTTGACCATATCAGAAATCTCAACCTTGTAAGCGCAAGAAAAGAGCTTGCCGCCGCAAAGGCAATGCCGCAGCGCAATGAGGATGAAAAACAGCTGCGCAAATTTAAAATCGAATTTGCAAAGAAAAACATCTCCGCCAAAAAAGCATTTGATAAATACTACGGCACAGAGAATGCATTTGCCGAGCCGGATATGGCGGCGCTCACCGCCCTGTTTGATAAAGAGGATAGTATTGACGAAGAAATCTTTGAGCTTGTCGGCATGCAGAACACGGCGAAGAAGGCAGGCGATAAGGAGCTTGTTGCAGAGTATAAGCACAAGATTAAGGCACTGCAGGCAGAGAAGAAGCAGGCACAAAAGGATGAAAAGGTGCTTTTGGATGAGCTTGCAAAATTCGGCAGAGCCGCGGCGCCGTTTAACGATGCAAAGAAGCTGCTTACTCAGCAAGAGAATTACAGCCACTTAGATGAGATTGCCGCGCTTTATGATGAGGCCAAGTTAAAGGCTGAACAAGAGCAAAAAGAGAAGGAAGCCGCCGCTGCGGCAAAGAAGGCAGCGGAAGAAGCGGAGCTTGCCGCACGCAAGGCGAAAAGGAAATAAAGGTTATTTGCAATATGAGTTTAGATAATGTACGGGAAAAGGTTGTCACAAAAGTGCGCGAAGCACTGGGACTGAGCACTGTTATGCAGCGCGAAAACACGGCAAAGGGTAAAAAGATTATCTTTGAGGATATGCCCGAAAAGGCACGCGCTGTGGCTGAAGAAAGTGTTGTGTTACTCAAAAACAACCATCATAGTCTGCCCATTCAGGCGGATGAGACTGTTGCTGTTTTCGGTCGCTGCCAGCATGACTGGTTTTATGTCGGTTACGGCAGCGGGGGCAATGTTCATGCGCCGTATTACACCAACCTGATTGACGGGCTCAAAAATAGCGGTGTGAAGCTTTACACACCGCTTGTCGAGGAATATGCTGCATGGAGCAAGGCACACGCCATAAGCCACGGCATGTGGGGGCGTTGGGCAATGCATTATCCCGAGATGAAACTATCTGCCGACAGCGTGAAAGCCGCCGCGGAGCACAGCGATTTAGCACTTGTGGTGATTGGCAGAGCCGCGGGGGAAGACAGGGAAAATGTCCTCAAAGAGGGCAGCTACTATCTTACGCAGACCGAGCTCGATTTGCTTGGTCTTGTCACCGCACATTTCAGTCGTGTTGCCGTGATTTTGAACTGCAGCAACATTATTGATATGCAATGGACAGAGCAATTTGGAAACAAAATTTCCGCAATCGTGAGCGCCTGGCAGTGCGGCATGGAAAGCGGCAATGCGCTTGCAAACGTGCTGTGCGGCAAGGTGAGCCCGAGCGGCAAGTTGCCCTGCGCGATTGCAAGGAAATATGAGGATTACCCCTCTTCTGCCGATTTCGGCGGCAAGGAGTTTAACAATTATAAAGAGGATATCTTTGTCGGCTACCGCTATTTTGAAACCTTCTGCCCCGAAAAGGTGCTCTATCCCTTCGGCTTCGGCTTAAGTTATACCGCATTTGAAATAAAGCCGAAAGAGTTTACACAAACCGATGAAGGCTTTGAATTTGTCATTGAGGTTAAAAACACAGGCGCATGCAGCGGCAAAGAAGTTGTTCAATTATATCTGAATGCGCCGCAGGGAAAACTGAAAAAGGCAAAAAGGAGCCTTGTCGCTTTCGCAAAAACTAAGCTTCTTGCACCCGGGGAAAGCGAGGAGCTTACCCTTAACTGCTCGCTTTATGATATCGCTTCGTTTGATGATACGGGCAAAACAGGCAACAAATTCTGCTATGTGCTCGAGGAAGGCGCATACCGCTTTTATGTAGGCAACAGCGTGCGCACAGACATGCTTGCGGGCAGCGCCCGGCTTGCATACACTGTGGTGGAAGAGTTAGGCGAAGTTTGCGGTGTGCAAAATGCATTTGAGCGCTTAAGCGTTACCGAGGAAAACGGCGCGCTTTTGCCCGCTTACGAGCTTGTGCAAGCAAGTGCGCCGTATTTAAAAGAGAGGATTCTCAAAAATCTGCCCGCAGAAATCGGCTATAAGGGCGACAAAGGTTTTTCCTTCAGCGAGGTTGCCGCGGGCAACATCACGTTGGATGAATTTATCAGCCAGCTTGATAATAAGGAGCTGGAGGCGCTCACGCGCGGCCAGGGGATGATAGACAGCAAATTAGGCGTTGCCGGCAACACGGGCGCATACGGCGGTATTATTCCCTCACTGCAAAAAAAGGGTGTGCCGCCGATTATTACAACCGACGGACCTGCCGGAATCCGCATTAAGCAATACACCTCGCTCATACCCTGCGGTACCGCGCTTGCAAGCACATTTAACTGTGCGCTTGTGGAAGCGCTCACCACCGTTACGGGCAGGGAACTGGTTGCAGCGGGCAGCGATGTGCTGCTCGCACCGGGTATGAACATTCAAAGAAATGTGCTGTGCGGCAGGAATTTTGAGTATTTTTCCGAAGACCCGCTGCTCTCGGGCAAGATGGGCGCTGCGTATATTAAAGGTGTGCAGCGCGCGGGAGTCTCTGCCTGCCCGAAGCATCTTGCCTGCAATAACCAGGAGACAAACCGCACCAAATCAGACAGCCGCGTTTCGCAAAGGGCGCTGCGTGAAATCTACCTTAAAGGCTTTGAAATTGCCGTGAAAGAGGGCAAACCCCTCAATGTGATGACAAGCTATAACAAAGTAAACGGCGTGTGGAGCCATTATAACTATGACCTGGTTACCACCGTGCTGCGCGGCGAATGGGGGTATGACGGCTGCGTGATGACAGACTGGTGGATGCAAAAATCCGCAAGCCCCGAATTTCCGAATATTAAGGATAATGCGTACCGCGTGCGCGCACAGGTGGATGTGCTGATGCCCGGCGGAAAATACGGCACAAAGCGCTATGTTTCCGACGGTACCTTGCTGCCGACTCTCGGCAAGGAGGGCGGCATCACCCGCGCGGAGCTGGAGCGCACGGCAAAGACTGTTTTGAAGTTAGCACTTAGATTAAAGTAAATCATTTAAATGTAATCAAACCTATGGAGCGTGTTTATGAAAAAAAGTCTTAACGGTGAATGGCAATTTCGGCAGGCAGGAAAAGCGCAGTGGTACAAAGCGCATGTTCCCGGCTGCAATTTCACGGATTTAACGGGGGACGGCTTGATTTCCGAGCCGTTTTACGGTGTTAATGAAAAGGAGTGCGCCTTTGTCGGTGAATCCGACTGGGAATATCGGCGCAGTTTCCATGTCGATGCCGCAGAGCTTAAGTGCGATGAAGTGATGCTTTGCTTCGAAATGCTCGATACGCTTGCGGATATTCGCATTAACGGCACACTTGTCGGCAGCACCGAAAATTGTTTTATAAAGCATGAATTTGCTGTAAAGAGCTTACTTCATGCCGGTGAAAATGAAATCGATGTTTTCTTTCACTCTCCCGTAAATTTTGTTTCCGAAACCTACCGCAAAGAGGGCGGCACGGTGAATTCAAACGGACAAAACGGTATTATCCACATCCGCAAGCCGCAATCGCATTTCGGTTGGGATTGGGGACCCGTGCTGGTGCCGAGCGGCATCAGCGGAGCATGTTTTTTGGAATTTGTGCACACCGCAAGGCTTGCACATGTTTTCACAAGCCAACAGCACCATGAAAGCGGCGCGGTAACACTCACGGTAAACACAGAGATAGAGAGCTTTAGCGCACAGCCGGTAAGCACCGCCGTGCACATCACTTGTCCCGGCAGGGAAGTGTTTCATGCAAACGGAACACACACGCACTTTGAAATCAAAAACCCGCTGCTTTGGTGGACATATGAGCTTTCCGGTAAAGAAGTGCAGCCGCTGTATAAAGTCCATGTAACACTTACCGCAGGCAAAAGGGTGGTGGATGAAAAAGAGCTTGACATCGGCTTGCGCACGGTAAAGCTCAACCGAGAAACAGATGCCTACGGGCAGCAGTTTCGGTTTGAATTAAACGGTGTGCCGCTCTTTGCCAAGGGCGCCAATGTAATTCCGCCCGACCAGTTCATTCACCGCTTTGATGAAGAAAAGCGGGAGAAGTTTTTCGCCGCCGTGCGCTTTGCAAATATGAACCTATTGCGCATTTGGGGCGGCGGTTATTATGCGGACGATGCGTTCCTCAAAAAATGCGATGAAATGGGTATTCTTGTATGGCAGGATTTTCAATTTGCCTGCCAGGCGTATCCGTTTTTTAAAGAGAGCTTTTTGGAAAATGTTAAGCGTGAAGTGGCTTTTAATGTCAGGCGCATGTGTTCACACCCCTGCCTTGCACTGTGGTGCGGTAATAATGAAATCGAGCAAATGAGCGCAGCGTGGCAGCACAAAAGAGATTATGTCGCGTGGACCGATACTTTCTTTTACTCGATTCTCGAAAACCAAATCAGAAAAATCGATACGGCAACGCCGTACATCCCCGGCTCGCCCTGCGGCACGGCATACAACACCGGCATTAACCAAGATAATGCGGGAGACAGCCACATTTGGGCGGTTTGGCACGGGATGCAGCCGATGACCTATTACCGCAAGCGTTTTCCGCGCTTTTGCTCCGAGTTCGGCTTTGAGAGCCTGCCCGATATTAAAACCATTAAAACCTTTGCCGCAAAAGCCGATTATGATTTGCATTCCCCGGTCTTTCTCTCCCACCAAAAGTGCGGCAGCGGCAACAGCAAAATGCTTTATTACATCGCCAAAAGGTTTTATTTGCCGCAGTGCTTTGAGGATTATGTTTACTTATCACAGCTCGCGCAAATGGAGTGTGTGGAGGATGCCACCCTGCACTGGCGCCGCCATCGCGGCAGGTGCAACGGCTCACTGTATTGGCAGTTTAATGACTGCTGGCCGGTCTGCTCTTGGGCGGGGATGGATTATAATTATAACTATAAAGCGCTCCACTACGCGGCGCGGCGTTTCAATGCGCCGGTATGTATTTCCGCCGCAGACAGTGAGGAGCAAATAGAGGTGTTTTTGCACAACGATAAAAATGAAGCGGTCGCGGTCACTATGGAAGCATTTTTCTTCACCTTTGCGGGCGAAAAGAAGAAGGCTTTGCATAAAAAAATCACGCTCTCCCCATGTACCGTGAAAAAAGTTTTCCGTGTAGATGCCGCATACATACAAAAAGCGAAAAAAACGCGCGCAGCGCTTTGTGTGCGCTTATATAACGAGAGCGGCGAAATGTTCATGCAAAAAGTCATTTTGCCCGATAAAGAAAAAAACCTCGCCCTGCCAAAGGCGAAAATTAAAAAAGAAATCGATATTCAAAACAGCTCTATCACACTCAAACTCAAAGCCGACAAATTTGCACGCCTTGTCTGCCTGACAAGCGATGTTTCCGGCGCAGTGTTTTCCGACAACTTCTTTGATTTGCTGCCCGAGCAAACTTATGAGGTTAGCATGGCAGTGCCCGCAGGCGAAGATGCAAAAGCGCTTGCCGCCGGTATTCGTGTTTTCAGCTTGAGCGATATCGCTTTTAAAAGAAATGCCATGAAAATCACAAAAAACAAGATGGCGCTGTTCAGCTCGCCGACCAACCTCGGCAACATCTTTTTCCATGCGCCCGTTCCGGACGATTTGAAAATATAGAGTAAACGTATGTAGAAAAACTCCGTTTGTGATACAAGCGGAGTTTTTTCAATGAAAGCTATTCTTTCGCAATGAGTGAAATATGCTTCGCACATGGGGAATACATTTAACCTCATACCCGGCGCTTGAACAAATGCGGTGCTTTGTGCAAGAAAAATCGCAAAAATCGGTTTTATTGACTTCAACTTGCAGCATTGGTATAATACAGTCAATCAACAACTAAATTTATTTTGCGAAAGCAGGTATGATATGGAATATTTAAAACACAGAGCGGAAAGCTTGCCCTTTATCGGTATCGGCACCTATCGCTTGGGGGAGGATGCGCAAAAAGCCGCTGCCGAAACGCGCGCTTTTAAAAGCGCGATAGATGATTTCGGGATGACACTTATTGACACGGCGGAGTTATACGGCTACGGCGACAGCGAGCGCTTTGTCGGAACTATTATAAAGGATTACAAGCGCGAAAAGCTCTTTATTGTGGATAAAATCTTGCCCGAAAATGCAAAGCAAAATCGCTATGAAGCCTGCTGCCGGCAGTCGCTTGCGCGCCTGGGCGTGGAGTACATTGATTTGTATTTGCTGCACTGGGATACCGGTGTGGATTTGCAAAACATGGTCAACCAAATGCAGGCGCTCGTGGAAAAGGGACTCATTCGCCACTGGGGCGTTTCCAATTTTGATATTCATGATATGAAAGCGCTTTTTCGCTGCCAAAACGGGGATAAGTGCTTTTGCAATCAAATTCTGTATAATTTGCGCTCACGCGGCGCAGAGTATGATTTGATACCCTGGTGCCATGCGCATGATGTGGCGGTGATGGCATACTCTCCCGTGGGGCACAATGCGGCAATGCGCAAGGCGCTTGTAGACCATCCGCCGGTGGTGGAAATCGCGCGCAAAGAGCAAAAAACGCCTGACTCGCTCCTGCTCTCCTTTGTTATACACAGCAGAAAAATCATCACGATTTTTAAAACCGGAGATATAGAGCACCTAAAGGAAAATATGCAAAATGTGTTTGCGCCTATTTCACAAGAGGATATGCAAGCCCTTTCAAAGCACTTTAAAGCACCCACCTGCGCAGTGCCTTTGGAAACCATCTGAGTCAACATAAATTTTAAATTGCATCTTTTCCTATTAATACAACAATCAAAACGGACTGCCCGAGAGGACAGTCCGTTTTTACATCGTTTTTATTAAAATTCAAGCTCTTTCTTTTCGAACAGTTTTACCGAGAGCACCGGCGGCAGCGCTACATAGTACAGCGCGGCGACAAGGAAACCGATTCTTTTGCGGTTTGCGCGGTTTTGCGCTTCACTCGTGCCGCCGAAAACGGACATTTCGCCCGCGCGGTACGGCGAGAGCCCCAAAATTACCTTGAAAAGGGTGGTCTTACCGGAGCCGTTTTTACCGATAAGTCCGTAAATATCGCCTTTGTTTACACTCATGTCCACACCGTTGAGCACCTGGTTTTTGCCATAGCTTTTTACAATGCCTTTGAGTTTGATTAATTCTTCGCTCATATGCCCTCCTAATGTTTATTTTATAGTATTCACTTTACCGTAATCCACTTGTTACTGCAACCACCAATTCGGCTCAACTTTTTTATTCCCTTATTTTTTGAAGGGCAGCATTGATTATTTTTAAAAAATTGCATGTTACATAAGAACAAAGCATCCGGAAAAAATAATGATGATTTTATAATCTATTGTTCGGTTACTATTGGCAGCAGAAAAATGCACTTCGAATATTGAAAAGGTGCAAATACTACACTTTTAATATTGACAAAGTGCAAGATTTGCACTATAATATTCAACGAGGTGCAACACTATGAGCGAGTTAAAAAGATTAAGAATTGAAAAAAAACTAACACAGAAGCAAGCGTCTGCCATCGCAGGCATTTCATTGCGCTCTTACAAATCATATGAAAATGATGAGCAAAAGCAGGGCACAATGAAATACAACTACTTGGTGGAAACATTATTAAAAGTCAACCCCATTGATGAGGAGCATGGCATAGTAGATGTCAATTATATTCAAAGCAAGTGCGCAGAGGTTTTTCAAAACTATGAAGTCGAGTACTGCTATTTATTCGGCTCCTATGCAAAAGAGATGGCAAATGAGAAGAGTGACATTGACCTCTTGATTTCTTGCAATGTCAAGGGCTTAAAATATTTCGGCATGGTTGAAGAGTTGAGAACAAAATTAAACAAAAAGGTTGATGCACTGGATATAAATCAGTTAAACAATAATATGGAATTGGTGAGGGAGATATTAAAAACAGGGGTAAAAATTTATGGATAACATTAAAAATGATGAATACTATGTTCAAAAAATAAGAACAGACTTGCGCTTTATTGTTACTCATATGGAAAACATCGGTGATGAAGAATTTTATAAAAATGAAATTCTTGTGGATTCCATGATGTTTAGAATGATACAGATTTCGGAAAACTGTAAAAAGCTGACGGATGAATATAAGCTCTCCCGCCCGGAAGTCCCATGGACCGCCATGGCGGGTATGCGCAATAGAATTGTGCATGATTATGGCAGTGTGGATTTAGGCATTATTTTTGAAACACTGAAAAACGACATACCGGTATTGGTGGAATCTATTTGAAAAGTTAAGCACCTTGCACACAGGCAAGGTGCTTTTTAGTATCAATTGGCTTTAATCTCAAATCCAGTTGTTGGCGTAAATCTCATAGGTTTTGCCTTTTGCCGCATCGTTTGCATTCAATTCAAACGGTGTTTTCTTACCGGCTGCCAGGCTGTCGACAAAAGTGCTGTCACCGCCGGCGAGCTTACCATCGGCATCGCGGTACAAAACGGTTACAATGGCATTGGAAATGTCATAGTCATTTTCATTGATGATCAGACCTGTGTACTTGGGGAAAAGCTCATCCTCCACCCACTTGATTTTATCTGCTTTCAGCTGCTTAAATGCGGGGTGCTCCATATCGGCGACTTTTACATAGTTATACTCCTTAGTCGGGATAGGCTCAAGCGTGAATTCTGCAATCTCGCCCTTAACTTCAAACGCCTGGCCGGCATATGCAAAATCCTGCTCGGGATAAATGACGGATAAGGTTTGGTCGGAAGTGCCGAGAACCGAACCGTCCTTTGCCGAGGCAGTCATTCTGAAAGAGGGTAATTCAATAGCGGTGTCTTTATTCGGGTTATGCAGAATGACCGAAACGAATAAAAAGCCGTTGTCTATCATATAGCCGTATTCTTTTACTTCAAAGTCCAGCACTTTGTTTTCTTCCGCCGTTGTTTGTGCGGTATCAGCGGTTGTTTCGCTCGTTTGCTTGCCGCCGCAGGCAGCAAAGGAAAACAGCATCGCCAAGCAAAGGACTATGCCGATTATTTTATTTTTCATCATAATACTCTCCTTTTTTTCATTTGGTAAGACAAAGCATGCTTTTGACAATGTTACACTTTTTCTGTGCAAGTAGACCTTACCACAATCCTTTTGAAAAGTAAATACCCCATACCGGAAAGATACTCAAAAGCGGACTGTAATTTTTTTTGAGGGTGATTCTTCTTTTTTCGCGGCGGGCTTTTTCCCGTAAATGCCGCTTTGCAAGCAATGGAAAATGTGCTATAATGCTTTTAGCAAAAACTCTGAGAGGCACAAGCATGATGACAAAAAATAACAAAAAAGCGTTAATCGCCTTTGGGCTGACACTGCTTGCGGTGATAGCACTGTTTGCGGGCGTGTGCATGAAAACAAACCTTTACAACAAAAAACTGCACTGCGAAACCATAGACAGCGCCGCGCTCTTTTCCGAAGCGGCAGATGAAGAAGGCATTAGCGTTACCGCTGCCCCGCGCAGCAGCACCTGGGGCAAGATTTTTGATTTTAACAATGAGGGCATAACCGAGAATAATTATCAGGCTTTTACCTATGATTTCACGGTTGCGAACAATACGAAGGATGAACTGGCATCCTTCACCTTTCGGCTGAATTTTGAGCAGGAGGTGTATTTGTCCTCCGCTTGGAACGGCTCTTTGGAAATTCACCAAATCACCAAGGGCGGCGAGCGTGTTGCTTCCATACCGGATTTGCGCGAGTTTAAAGCCGAGGATTATGAGCTGGATACCTATGTGGTGGATGGCGAGTCGCTCATTAAAATGAAAAAAGGCGATTATCTTATCTACACACCGAGCGCGAGCGCCAATGCGCTGGAAATCCCCATTGAGCCGCACGAGGGGAGTGTTCCCGGTTTTATTTTGTATGTGCCGATGGAAGAGAGCTTTCGGGAAGCCACGCTGGAAATTGATTATACCTTCCACCGCTTACTTATTAGCGAAGCGCTGTTTTGGGTAGCTGCCGCATGCCTTCTCATTTGGCTGATTGCACTCATTATCTTTATTATTACCTCTATACAGATTAAAAAATATCATGAGCGCCATGAGCGCGACAATGAGATTATCAATGAATCCATAGAAACATTTACGGGCTTTATTGATGCCAAGGACCCCTATACCAACGGTCACTCCAAGCGCGTTGCCGTTTATACCAAATGTATTGCCCGCGCGATGGGCTACGAGGGCGAGGAGCTCGAGCGCATCTATTACACCGCACTTTTGCACGATTGCGGCAAAATCGGTGTACCCGACCATATTCTCGGAAAACCCGGCAGGCTCACGGATGAGGAGTTTGAAATTATTAAATCCCACACCGTGCGCGGCGGCGAAATATTGAGCAGCTTCAAGAGCATTGAAAATGTCGGCGAAGGTGCGCTGTACCACCACGAGAGGTATGATGGCAAGGGCTATCCGGAGGGGAAAGCGGGCGAGGACATTCCGCTGATTGCGCGCATGATTTGTGTGGCGGATTCCTATGATGCCATGAATACCAACCGTGTTTACAGAGCGCATCTCTCACGAGAGGAAATTATGCGCGAGATTCAAACGAATAAGGGCAAGCAATTTGACCCGGCGATTGCAGATATTATGCTCGAGCTGCTCAAAAGCGGCAAGCTGACTGAGCCGAATACTTAAGCATTGCGAAGCGTTTTAACGCAATATTAGGGGAAAAGAGGCAACAAAACCTATTAAGGTTCGGTTCCTTTTACCCTAAACACAAGCTATCGGCACAGCGAAAATAAAAACAATAATGGAGAAAGCATATGTTTGAAATTTTCAGAAGAAGAGCGCCGAAAAAACCGCAGGCATCTTCACAATACCCGCTATTCACGGCAAAATGCCGCATGGGGGTAACACCACTGCGTGCGGAAAATGTACAGGTAGATACCGCAAGCATGCGTGATGTATCGCTCTCTATTTTAACAAACGGCAATCTCATTATTTATGATGAAAATGCCGGAAAGGTCTATGATTTTTTCGCGGTGCGGGAAATCAGGGATGCCAAGCGTGAGGATACGCCGGATGCCGCGGCGCACGAGGTGGTGCTGGTCACGAGCCGCAAGAATATTCATTTTTTCTTCTCCTCACACGAAGAAAAAAATATCTTTTGGACCGTTTTTCAATATGTCCGCAATCGTGAGGCATGAGTGCGGGAGGCGGATATGCGCAATATGAAAGCGCTGTGATATGAGACAACGATGTGAAAAAATTTAATAGTAATTAGGATAAAAACCTTGTAATAACGATAAAAATAGTATAAAATAAGAATGACAGTATTTTGTCAATATTATGAAAGGAGTAAATTATTGTTATGAATGCAAATCAAATGTCACAAATGAGCACAGGCGAACTGATTGTGTATGTTGTTGTAGGTCTTATTGTATGCATCCTTCTTTTGGCGGCTACTTGGAAGATTCTCGCCAAAGCAGGTGAAGCCGGCTGGAAAGCTATCATTCCGTTTTACAATATGTACATGCTTGTCAAAATTGCTGATGGTAATGGTATCAAGTTCCTTCTCTTATGCATCCCGATTGTTGGCTTTATTTTTGATATTATTTTCAGCCTCAGATTGGCAAAAGCTTTCGGAAAAGGAACAGGCTTTGGCGTAGGTTTATTCTTATTGCCAAATATCTTTACCTTGATTCTCGGCTTCGGCAGTGCGGAGTATATCGGACCGCAGGGCCAGAAAAAAGAAAACTAAAAAAAGAATCTATAAAAAGGGTAGTCCTAAAGTGTTACGGCACGGTAGAGACTGCCTTTTTTATTTTTGCTACTGAAAACTGAACACTGAACACTGAACACAGGGGGTGCATGTCATAAAGAATGTTTGCTGAAAATTGACATCTTTTTCGCTATAACTTCAGAAAAAAACATCATTAGGCGTCAGCCTTAACGAAGTTTTTTTATTTGTTCTAACAAAAAATCTACCCATTTTCAGTGCATTGCAGTTTTTGCTAAGTAGTTTTATTCGAATAAGTGATAAAATCTTTCTTGCATACTTTGTGTATGGATGAAATATTTTATCGCTTAGGCGGATGAAAGAACAACGCAAAAACCAAACCTTCTTTATGGCATGCACCCCATCGGGAGGATTTTTGCAAACCATGCGTTTGCAAAAAAATCCCGCTTATGCTATACTTTTTTTATTAAAAAAATTCATTTTCGGGAGTTTAAAATGAAAAGATTATTTTGTGCTTTTTTGTGTGTTATCACACTTTGTTTTACATGCTCTGTCAGTGCCGGCGCTGTGAATGTAACAGAGAAACAAGTGGAATTTGTGCCGGTTATTCGCTTTGTCGCTTCAAGTGATTCACATGTGCGCGATGATGATGATTTAACCGCCGGCCGCATCGGCACCATGATGGAGCAGGCATATGCCTTTGCGGGCGAGGATGCGCAGTATACAAATGTAGATGCTTTGCTCATTGCGGGCGATGTAACGAATGACGGTACACAAAGCGAATTTGATAAACTCAAAGATGCGGTGTACGGCGCACTCAAACAAGATACACGCTTTTTGGCAGTGGCGGCAAAGAATCATGACGGATACGATATGAGCCGCAGCGAGGTGCGCAGCGCGATATCCGCCGTGACCGGCAACGATGCCGATTTTCATGTTGTCATTAACGGCTATCATTTTATCGGCATTTCCGTTTCCTCCCACTCCATGTCGCATTATGATGATGAGCAGCTCGCCTGGCTCAAAGAGCAGCTGGATGCCGCAACCGCCGAGGATGCGAACAAGCCGGTGTTTGTGATGCAGCATGAGCATGTGAAAGATACGGTTTACGGCAGCTCCGATTTTGAGCGCTGGTATGTTAAGCACTTTAGCGAGCTGTTTAAGCAGTACCCGCAAATCGTGGATTTTTCGGGACATTCGCATTATCCGCTCAACCACCCGAACAGTGTTTGGCAGGGTGAGTTTACCGCTATCGGTACCGGTGCGATTTACTACACGGATTACACGGCAGAGGATTTACACGATTTTTCCGATGATGCCACGAATAAAAATGTGAGCAACTATTGGCTTGTGGAATTAGATGCCGCCAATAACATGCGCTTGCGCGGTATTGATTTGGTGGCGGGAAAAGTGTTGTGCGATTATTATCTTGAAAACCCCGCCAACCCCCAAAACCGCAATTTTACACCCGAAAAAAAGGCGCAAGCCTCCACAGCACCCGTGTTTGAAGCGGATGACAAGCTGCTCCTTGAAGCGCATGAAGGCGGCTGCACGGTAACCATTCCCGCCGCCAAATCGACAGACGGTATGCCGGTGGTCTTATACCGCGCTTATGCGACAGATGAGAGCGGAAAGGTGATTGTGAAAACCTGGACGCTTCCGTGGTATTTTGATGCGGATGCCGGCGATACGGTGAGCTTGGAATTGCGCGGACTCGGCAAAGGAAACTACAAGGTAAGTGTGGTTGCCGAAACGGCTTACGGTGTGCAGTCCGAAGCGCTCGAGGGTGAAGTGAGCATTTCTTCACCGGGCCGCTTTGTTGCCTTTTTGTTACGCATCGGCATGTGGATGAAGCATATGTTTAATGTAATCTGGAGAGCGATTATCTAAGCGCATTATTTAAGGAGTGAAATTGGAACAGCTATGTGTGATTACATGCAAGAGAAATAAAGGCGAAAAAGAAAAGTTTTAAAATTATAACCACCGCTAAACCGGCGATTTGCACAGGCCCTAAAAGGGGCACTAAAAACTTAACATCACATTACTGTTTCAGACAGCCGCTAACGTGCGGCTGTCTATTTTTGCTTACCAATACGTTTAAGGTAATTTGGGTTTGGCTGATTGTTTTTTATCCCAAGTTGCATTATCCTGCTTGCTTTGCATTTATATTAAGAGGAAGAAGCCGCGGATTATATTTTCAACAGCAAAGCGTTTGAAAATACCGTGGCTTCGTAGTTTAGGGGGGAATCCAAAGGGGTCTTTCAAAGACCCCCGTGGTCGTTTAGGAGTTCTTAGAACCCGGTCGAAAGGGTTCTAAGTGATTTCTTTTCCCGCTTTGTGTATCACTACAGAAAGCGGGTGCCCGTGCGGCATGAGCACAAAGAAAAGAATATATGTATTTCGGCTTGCGTTTCGCGCCGGTTTTAGTGTTGCTAAAGCCGTTTTAATTGCTATGCTTAAGACCAACAAAAAAGGGGCTGTCTCAACGCTTTTCGTTGAGACAGCCTCTTTTTTATATATGTTCTTAGTAAAGTATCGTTTTATCCCTTCCGCCGTAGTTCTCGGCAAGCAGGGTTTCGCTCACATCCGCTATGGTGATAACGCCATCATCGTTGATATCTTTTTCGGTGCCTGCCGCGGCAGCCGATTGTCCGTAATTCTCCGCCGCCAGAAGCAGGGAAATATCGCGAATATCCACAATACCGTCACCATTGGCATCGCCGTTACACAGCATGATATTCCCCAAATCGGTATCGGTCAATATCGCGGCATCCTCAATGGTGAGTGTCGTGTGATGCAGCGCTGCAAAGGTGAGCGTGTAGGTGCCGCCGGCAAAATCATTTGTTTCAAAAGCGGGCGGTGTCTGAAACTGTTGCGTGGTACCGATTGCATTGCGGCAGGTGAGTGTTGCCGCAGTATTCAGCGCCGCTTTGAGTGTGAGTGCGGGCGCGTAAACCGTGAGCTGAACCGTGTATATCTTCCCGTTTTGCAGGCGCGCCGTAATGGTGGTGCTGCCCTCACACAGCGCATAGACAAAGCCGTTTTGGTCAACTGCGGCAATATCCGGATCGTTACTGCTCCAAATCGGGCTTTCATCGGCATTCGAAAGGCTCTTGGTGTATGCGATAATATGGTTATCACCCACGAGCATTTCCACTTCACTTTCCACATTTAAGCGGGTAATGTAAACAAAGCCGACTTTTATTTGGCAGCAGCAAATTTCGCCCTTATCGCTTAAGAAATAGATATTGCATGTGCCGGGGGATTTGGCATAGACCGTACCATCCTGCCCGACAATGGCAATTTGTTCATCATCACTAAACCAGGTGCCGTCCACATCAATACCTTTCGGGTACGCTAAAACGCTGATGGAGAGGTATTTGCCGGGTGTGGTTTGTGCAACGGGTCTTGAGAGCGCAAGCTGCCTGTCGGCAGTGATATGCACCTCGGCGCTTGTGCTTACACCGGAATCCGCCGTGGCGGTAATTGTGACATTGCCTTCTTTTAAGGCGGTGAAGGCACCGTCCTCACTCACGCCGAGTATATTGGTATTCGAGCAAGTGTAGGTGATTTTGTTGCGCAGCGGTGCATCCGCATCGAGGGTATAATCGAGGCTTTCGCCGACTTGTATTTCATACAGCGCTTTATCAAACGCGAGCGCACAAATGACCTGCGTGGATTTCACCTTCACGCGCACCGCGGCGCTCACGCCGCCTTGGGAGCGTACGGTAATGGTGGTTTCACCCTCCTGCTTTGCCGTGATTACACCTGCGGCATCCACAGCGGCAACCGCTTCATCGGCGCTTTCATAATACAGCTTTTCACTGCTTGCAGGTGAAACCTGCGGGGTGAGAATGCTCAATTCATTTTCATACAGCGACAGGCTTTCGGGCAGTGTGATTTCCTCAATCGGGGAGGTGGCAATCAGCCGCACATCCTTTTGCACGCCGTTATAGACACAGTGGAGTATCGTTTCACCCTCTTGATACACATGCACATAGCCGAGGTTGAAGGAAGCGATGCTTTCATCCTCCGCCGTAACGGTGTACTTGGAATAATTGATATTGGCGCGCGAGGGCAGAGAAATGAGATTAAACGAGCTGATATCTCCCACAATCGCACGCACGACTGCGGGATTTGCCGCAAAATCATCCTCCGGCATGAAGGCGTTTATCTCGGCTCTTACAGATGTGCCGATATTGCCTACATTATCGCCGACGGAAACAGTGATATAGCTGCTCTCGCGGTTGAAGTAATAGGGGATGGTCCAATAGCGGTACTCCCCGCGGTCCTCAAAGAGGCTATATTCGTTATATTCCTTCACAAGGGAATTGGAATCGGTAATGGTAAGATATTCTATGCTTTTATCGGTTTTGATTTCAATCGGAATTTCCGCATACAGCGGCGTTTCATCGGCAGAGGGGATAACGGAGTAAATACCGCCCTCTTCGAAGCTTACCGTGACACTGTGCGTAACTTCCTCGCCGCCTATCGTGGTCGAAGCACTCAGGGTAAAGGAACCGGTTCTTATCGGTGTTAAGATACAATAGTTTTCATATGCCTTCATCGAGGCAACGGTATTGGTGGAAAGTGCCCAGTTAAAGTATTCCGCAGAGGTGGCGGGTACAACATCTAAAGCGATTTTGACCGGACCGCCCGCGCGCCGGAACCGGTATTCGCTTTGCGCAAAGCTAAAGCTTTGCACCGGCTCTATCGGTTCTATGTGGGCATAGCGGTACTGTGTGTGGGCGTTGATGCCGTTTTCATCCGCCGCATAAATTTTGATATCGGCATTTTGTTCCAAGTGCATCGAAATGGTCCATTTACTCTCGAAGCCGTCTACACTTGAAGAACCCTCTGTAATCTCATATGCAAAATCGACATCGCTGCCGTCTGCATTTTTTAAGAGAATTTCATCCGCATGCGCAGTATATACTGTCGCCGTGGTGGTGCTGTCGGTATAGCCTTCCTCGATTTCCGCATCGCTCATTTTCGGTGCGCCCACGACTACGGGGAAAACTGCCTGCAAACCGCTCTCACTTTCAGCGGTAATGATTGCCGTACCGTAATCCACTGCACAAACCGTGCCGGCGGCATCCACCGTGGCAACCGCAGTATCGGTAGAGCGGAAGGTAACCGCCTCGGCATAGCAGTTTTCGGGATACAAATCGGCTTGCAGCTGCAGTGTGTCGGCATTGCCGGTAAAATACAGCAACGAGCCGCTTTGGGAGTGCAGCTTTAAGCGGCTTGCCGCCAAACGCGCCGTGAAAGAAAGGGCGGTGCCGCCAATGGTGAAGGCATCCGCACTGCGGGCGGCATAGGCTTTAAAGCGGTGTGTTGCCGCGCTGTGCACAGGGATTTGCACCGTGAAAATGTGCTTATCTCCCTGCACGGTATAGGCATTTAAAACCGTTTCGGTATCATAGAGCCTGTCGGCTAATTTGACCGATGCGGTATCGCCGGTTGCCGTGATGCGCAGAGTGGCTGTTTCGCCTGTAAAGTATTCTTCCTTGTCAGAGCTGAAATCCAAAATGCGTGCCTCTCCGGCAGGCAGTGTCGGCGTTTCGCCGATACGCACCGCCTCACCTGCGCCGATACTGTCATACGGTACGGCGCACAGCGCACTGTCATAAGCGACGGAATCCGGCACGCTAAAGACATGGGTGTCGCCCTGCGTTTCAAAGGCGGTAAGCGTTATATCCCCGAGCTTCACCGCCGTGGCGGCAAGGTTGGTGGTGAGAATAAATGCACTGTCCCGATAAGTGAAGGTTTTCACCTCGGGTGCAAGAATGTTAACCATACAGCTGCTTTGGGTAAAGGCACTTGTCGGCGAGAAGGTAACCGGAACGGCTGTTGTTTGCTCAAACGCGGCGGCGCTCCAAGTGAGCATACCGTCAAAGCGCCCGATGCTTAGGCGCTCATCTGTGGCGGCATAGATGCCGAGGGTGCCGATATTAGCGTCCGCAGGCGTAATTTGCGCTGTGAGCTGCCCCGCGCCCGCTTCTCTGACAAAGCAGGCATTTTCCAGTGCAACAGAGCGCGCTTTCAGATATTCTTTGCTCTCATTACCGTTTAAATCCCCGTGATAAAAGCGGATGCTTGCCGCATCATTATCGTGCATGGAGCTCTCAATTGCGCGCAGTGTCATATCCGGCGCAACACCCAGGTGCAGCGGATTTTGGCTGATGTTTAAAAAGGCACCGCAGTAGCCGCTAAGCGGCGAAATATCGGTAATGAAATTATCGTGAACATCCAAATAGTTTAAGTTTGAAAAGTCTTTAAAGCATGTGACATCCTGCAGATTGCAGCTGCTTGCATCGAGCTCCTCTAAGTGTGCGAGCTTTTCGAAGCGGTAAGAGGTGTCAAAAAGATTATCCGATGCGGAAAGGGTGCTTAAACTTCCCAGATTTTCAAAGCGCTTTGTATCGCGAAAAGCACACGAATCAATATACAGCTCTCGGAGTGCGGGCGCGCTTTGCGCCGAAAACGGTATCGCATCGAGCGCTTTATTATTCGACACATCGAGTAAAAACAGATTTTCAAACGCCGCATCTTCGAAGGCGGCAAGGTCCGCATTTGTTAAGCCTATGTCCTTTAATTCAATGATTTGCAGCTGTGTGAGCTCAAACAAGCCGCTCAAATTCTCTTTGATATCGGGCACTATGGCAACACTGACCACACTGCATCCGTCTACCATGCTACGGGTGGGGGTTGTGATTTCTTCATTTAAGCAAGCACTTAAAATATGCAAAGCTTCTGTGCTTAAATCCACGGTGGGCTCTGCGGGTACCGCCGCGCCGAGCAACTTTGTCAGGTCGATGCCGTGATACTGCGTATCATCGGTATATCCCGTAATCGGGGTGTCGGCGGTTTCGACCACCGCGGTTTTGATTTGATAGGGAGTCGCCTCGGGGTGCAGGCTCTTATAGAGCGCTGCTGCACCGGCGACAATGGGCGCCGCCTGCGAGGTGCCGGTTTTGCGCTTAAACGCCGTATCGGAATTGTGCGCGGGACCTTCAATCTCCACTCCCGGCGCACAGACTTGATAGTATTTTCCGGTTTTATCATAATTGGAAAAAGAGGAAACCTGCCCGTTATTGATTGTGTAATGGGTTCTGTCCTCATTGCGGTAGGAGCCGTAGCTCATCACGCCGAGCACACCGATGCATGCGGCAGGGTACTGCGGCTGATAAGCGGCATTATAGCCGCTGTTGCCCGCAGCGCCGACAAGCACTGCCTTTGCGGCGGCGCGCTGGTAGGCGAGCAGCATGGTGTCGGATACATTGGAGCTGCCGAAGCTCATGTTAATAATATCGGCACCGTGCTCAATCGCATAATTAAGCCCTTCCAAAATATCCGCATCACTGATGGTGACGGAAGCGGACACTTTAATCGGCATAATTTTCACCTGCGGGGCAATGCCGACAAAGCCGAAATCATTGGCGCGCATGGCGATAATGCCTGCCACATTGGTGCCGTGACCGTTGGCATCCGTGACATCATCACTGTCATTGAGTGTGTTGTAGCCGGCATGGCCTTCACTGTCTTGCCAAATAGCGCCATCAAACTCCCTGTGGTGGATGTTGACACCGGTATCGAGTACCGCGACCACAACCTCCTCACTGCCGAGTGTATCGGCGCTCTGCCACGCTTCGCTCAAATTTAACGCATCCTTGTACCAGTTAAAGGCGTTGTAGTCCGAACCGGTTTTTTCCACCTCCTGCGGCAGGGCAATCGAGTCAATGCTCTGCAGGTAATTGGGCTGTGCGCTCAACACATCCGCGCGCTGTTCCAATTCTGCGCACAAGGCGGGGATATCCGTGCCGTATTCCACGGTGCCTTTAAATATGCGGGTGTTTTCGCTCTCGAGCGTGGCAGCATCAATGATTTCCACGCGCGTGAGCGGCAGCGGCTCGGCTGCTTTCACGGTGGTATCTATGGTGAGAAGGACTTCGTTTGCCACATATTCATCGCTCGCAGGCGCACAGGAAGTATCGCCCTTCGCGAAACTCAGCGGGGCGCAGGTGAAAACTATGCAGATGATTAAAAATACCGCAAGAATTTTTTTCATCTTTTCACCGTCTTCCTGTCATAATCGTGCAAGTGATAGTGTCTGCAAGCAGAAAGTTCAAGGCTTTATTTTTTTTTCTTTCTTTTTGGTTACCTTGTGCTTTTTGCCATCGGGCGTAACAATGTAGGTGTGCTCGAGTTCGGCTTCGAGGCTCTTTTTCCACATCGCAACATATTCCTTGCGCAGCTGTGCCTGCTCCGCCTTCTCTTCTTCACTCAAGCCGATGGTTTTTTGCTTGTGTGCCAAGGTGTTGATTCTCTCAATTTTTTTCGGGTCCATTGTAACTCCTAAAATATTATAATTTCCTAATTATAATTATCCTCTTTTTAAACATATTTGTCAAATGGTAAATTCAGTGTTCGCTCAGCAAAACTGGCAGAGGTTGAAAGAGTGAGATGAAATTTGTCAACTCGAGCGCTGAGGTGTACAAAGGTACTCCAAGCTCGAGTTGGCAAAAACACAAAATCGCCGTAGATACGGCGATTTTTACTGTTAATGTCTTTAGACTGTTCCGCCGCGCGGAACAAACAACCACCCGCTATGCGGGTGTGCAACACATGTTATACATAGTAAACGCTTTGAGGGTGGAGTGTG
>JAFWGH010000023.1 GCA_017512465.1 Clostridia bacterium | reverse complement strand
TTTGAATTTTGAATTGTCTTACCCTTGATACGCGGTAAGTATATCCTGAATTTCCCTTGCCATGGCAAGATAGTATTGATACTTTTTGATTTCATCCCGGTTTGCAATCGAGCATTTAAAGCCGTAGGAATAATCCGGCATTTCATAGGGATTGCGCATAAATGCATCGAGCAGGGAATCATTGTCATATACAGCGGCTTGGTTTTCTTTTACAAGCCCCGGCAAATCCAACAGATGTGCCGCAAGCTTTCTGCCCGGGTCTGTCCAGATGCGCCTGCCGATATTTTTAATTTGCACGGCACCGTCATTCAACTGAATATTCATCGCTTGGATATAGGGGTGGTGCAGCTTTAATCGAAGCGTGAAGGTTTCCATGTACAGGATGTGCGGGGGATTGTAGCTGACCTGCTGCCCATCCACCATTTGTTTTTCCTCGCGGGTCATTTCTTTAATGTCAATCTCAAAGTCCTCCACGGCATCAAAATCAATGATGTCGGGACCCAAATCAATCACATCATCCAAACCGGTCACTTTTCGCCGGTTGCCGAATAAGCTGCTGCTTGTATCCGGAAAAGCAATGAATTTGCGGGCGGCTTCATCAAGTAAAATCACGCCGAACGCGCCGAATACCTTATTGAAGTTGTAGTTTCTTACCTGTGCCGCATCGGAAGCTCTGGCGGCAAGCTGGGATTCAAGCGCTGCTTTGTCTGTATTCTTGTAATCCTCAAACCATACCGACAGCTTTTTTCTGCACTCCTTGCAGACCTTTCCGTCAAGGCATTTTTTGTCGAGTAAACCTGTTTTGCCGCCGCACAGGCAGCAATTTTCTTTTTTAAACAGTCCCATAGTGCGCAAGTCCTTTCTTTAGTGAAGTGTGGAGTGTGGAGAGTGGAGAGTGGAGTTGTGGGTGACTCCCTGCAGTGCAGGGAGATGTCGGCGGAGCCGACAGAGGGTGCGGGCTCCGGTTAGGAGAGGCACTCGCGCTCGTTCCGCTCCGCTCTAAGGCTCGCGAGCGAGCAATGAAGAGTGAATAATGAATGATGAAGAATTGCGGTGGTGCCGCAGGCTCGCTTGCGCGAACAATGAATAATGAATTGGCGAAACTGCGTTTCGCATTAATTTATGCAACGCTTTGCGTTGCCACCAATAATTCCGAATTCCGAACTCCGTATTCCACATTATTCAGCGGCTTGCCGCTGCTGTTCCGCATTCCGCATTCATTCAGCGGCTTTGCCGCTGCTATTCTTCTTGCTTCTTATGTATATTGGAAATATCCTCCGTGGAGCCGCCGCCGTTATCATCCTCGGCGCGCAGCATGCCCTTTTCATCCAGGCGCATAAAGGCATCTACCACATCGCTTGTCAGCTGTGTGCCGGCAGCATCCCGAATAATGCTGACCGCTTTTTCATAGTTCATGCGCTTTCTGTAAGGTCTGTCGGAATACATCGCATCAAAGGTATCGGCAACCGCAATAATTTGCGCCACGCGCGGGATTTCGCCCTTATGCAGACCGTTCGGGTAACCCTTACCATCCGGGCGTTCATGGTGGAATTCCGCACCGACAACGAGCTCCGGCATCAGGCTGATGCTGTTGAGCACATCATAGCCGCGCACGGTGTGGGATTTAATGATATCAAATTCTTCATCCGTCAATTTACCGGGCTTATTCAAAACCTGGTCGGGAATGCTGATTTTGCCGATATCATGCATCAAAGCAATGTTGTGGTACTCCTCCACGGTTTCCTCATCATACCCGAGCTCTCTGGCGAGCATTTCGGTGTATTGCGCCACGCGGAAGGAGTGACCTTGTGTGTAGGAGTCCTTCATATCGATTACTTTCGCGAAGGATTCTATAATCTCTCTGATCAGCTGCTTATCGCGCTGCTGCTGCTCGCGCAGTCTCTCAAGCTCATCCGCCTTGTGGTGGTCTATTGTCATTTTTAAGCCGATGATGATGCAAGCCGCAAGGAATACAACGGCAATAATGATAATAATCGACACCAAACGGGTGGTGGATTGTGTGATTTCATCCATCGAGATATCCGCACCGGCATATGCCACGCACTTGCCGTTACTGTCAAAAATCGGTTCATAGCGTGTCATTAACCAGCCGAAGGAATCGTTGCTCTCAATAATATCCATCTCGCCGCCCTCTAACAGGGTGGGAATATATTTCGAGAAGGATTCATCAAATTCCTGCAAGTCGCCGAGACTGCCGGGCTCCTCGGGGTCGGTATCAAATACCACATGGCAGCCGTCTTCCCGAATCTGGTAAACATATAAATACTTTAAATGCGGTGTGTTTTCCAATATGTCTTTGAGCATATAAAAGCTTTGCTCATAGTCGGCATCCTTGCCGTTTTTGAGCCAGCTGTTCACCAAATCGGCATTAATCGCTTTTGCCGCCATTTTGGCAGCACCCGTAACGGTTTGTTCACGGTTTTGCTTGATTTGGGAGCTGAGTATGCTCACACTTGTGGCGGTAATAGCGGTAGCCATGACCACGGCTAAGATAACCCAAAGCACCAATAAGCGGCGATGCCGCGATGTATTTACCTTTTGTTTTTCCATAAAGAATTTCTCCAAATAGCATTATTAACTTAGTATAACTTATTTTGCGAAAACCGTCAATATTTCGTGTCATTTTTATTCCCGCTTTTTTTCGACAAACACCCGTTTTTTTTGCCCGAAATATTGACTAATTCTCACTCGATATGGTATTATATTTACAATTATAATTATATTTAAAGCGAAGGTTCTATTTATTATGCATTCCATCAAAACAAAAATTACAGCTTTAACCATGAGTGTGGTCATCATTGCCATGAGTGTTGCCGCCGGTATCAGTGTCAGCTCCATGCGCAGTGTGGGCACGCGTAACGCCAACCAAATCTTAACACTTTTGTGCGAGACCGGTCAAAAAAATCTCAATCACTACTTTGAGAGTGTTGAGCAGTCGGTAGAGATGGTCTCCACCTATGTGGAATCGGATTTAGACGGCTTGCAAACAGACAAGCTGCAGGCGCACCTTGACAGGGTGAATCAGTTTTTTACGAAACTGACCTATAATACCTTTGGTGTTTTAACCTACTATTACCGCATTGACCCGACCGTTTCCGAGCAGGCAAAGGGCTTTTGGTATGTCAACTTGCACGGCGATGGCTTCAAGGAGCATGAGGTAACGGATATCACCGCGTATGATACGAACGATACCACTCAACTGGTTTGGTTTACCGTGCCCAAGGCATCGGGCAAGGGGGTTTGGCTGCCGCCGTATATCACGGATAATTTGAATAAGCGCGTTATATCCTACAATGTGCCTGTTTATTACCAAAAACAGTTTGTCGGCGTTATCGGTATTGAGATTGATTATTCCTCTATGGCGCAGGAGATTGACCACATCACCCTGTATGATAACGGCTATGCTTTTTTAAATGATGAGCAGGGCACTATCATTTATCACCCGCGCATGGATGTCACACATATGAAAGAGCAGCCTAAAGCACCCGATGGCTTGTTGAGCGAGAGCAGCACGGTTGTTTACACCTATGAAGGGGTGAAAAAGCAAGCGGTTTGGCTGCCTCTTAGCAACGGTATGCGCTTGAATGTCACGGTGCCGGTAAAAGAAATTAATGCCGAGTGGCAAAACAGAGTGAATATTATTATCGCCGTGTTTGCACTGCTCTTAATCGGCTTTATCATTCTCATTTGGGCGTTTGTGGGCAAACTCACAAAGCCGCTGCACGAGCTGACCGAGGCAGCGGAGCAAATCGGGGAGGGAAATTACGATTGCAAGCTCGATTATGCGGGAAATGATGAGGTGGGTATTCTCACCAAAACCTTTACGGAATTGAGCTCGAATTTAAAGCAGTATATCGGCGACTTAAATGATTTGGCGTATGCGGATTCGCTGACCTCCTTACATAATAAAGGCGCATTCGATATTTGCATTAAAAACATGCAAAGCAAATTGGAAGAGCCTAAGGGCACTTTGGAATTTGCGATTTGTATTTTCGATTGTAACTGGCTCAAGCGTGTCAATGACCAAAACGGGCATGATAAAGGCGATATTTACCTTAAAGAGGCGGCAAATATTATTTGCGAAGTGTTCATGCACAGCCCTGTTTTCCGCATCGGTGGCGATGAATTTGCGGCACTGCTCTTAGATGGCGATTACCGCGACAGGGAAGCGCTTTTAGAGAGCTTTGATAAAAAGTGCAGTGAAGTGCGCCGCGAAAAGACAGAGGCTTGGGAGAAAATTGATGTGGCGCGCGGTATTGCGGTGTATGACCCGCAAGAGGATGAAACCGTGAATGATGTGATTCGCCGCGCGGATAAAAACATGTATGAAAACAAATGGATTTCCAAGCAGCATCAGGCGCAGGCACAAAGCGAGAGCGAATAAGCGCCTATTACCCCTAATTGACAACAACGCATATGCGGAGGTGAATGGTTTGCACTTACCGAAACATTTTAAACGCATTACAATTCTCATTTTAGTGCTCGCTTTAGCGCTGAGCATGTTGATACCCTTGGCGGCGTTTGCCCGCCCGAGCGATAAAAAAACCGTGCGCGTCGGCTGGTATGATTCCACCTATAACACCGTGGATAAAAACGGCTTTCGCTCCGGCTATGCCTATGAATATCAGCTAAAGCTCTCCGCCTATAACGGCTGGAGCTATGAGTATGTTGAAGGCAGCTGGCCGGAATTAATGGATAAGCTCAAAAGCGGTGAAATCGATTTGATGAGTGATGTCTCTTACACAAAAGAGCGCGAAAAATATATGTCCTTCCCCTCACTGCCCATGGGCACGGAGGAATACTATATATTCACTGTACCCGGCAATGAAAGCCTGTCTGAGACAGATGAATCCACGCTCTCCGGCAAAAAAGTCGGTGTTAACCGCGACAGTATGCAAGCGGATTACTTTGCACAGTGGGCAAAGGAAAATAATGTCAATGCCGATGTGGTGCTCATGGACTGCCCGGAAGAGGTATCGTTAAAAAAGCTGGAAAGCGGTGAGTTGGATGCGTATGTCACGGTGGATTCGTTTGTGAACCCCTCGCGCGCTGTGCCGCTGTATAAAGTCGGCTCCTCCGATTATTACTTTGCTGTTTCGAAGAATCGCACCGATTTGCTCGATGAACTCAATTATGCGATGAATCGGATTCAGGATGAAAACCGCTATTATAACCTGCAGATATATGAAAAATACCTCAAAAGGAACGGTGCAAACGCTTACCTGACTACCGAGGAAACGCAGTGGTTAGCCGAGCATGGCACCATTCGTGTCGGTTATCAGGATAATTATTTGGCATTTTGCGCCAAAGATAAAAAAACAGGGGAGCTTGTCGGTCTTTTAAAGGATTATTTAAATCTGACGGATGATGCGGTTGCCAACGCGCATTTAGAGTTTGAGGCAATCGATTACCCGAGCGCGGGCGCTGCTATGGAGGCGCTCAAAAAGGGCGAGATAGATTGCGTATTTCCGGCAAATTTAAGCAGCTATGAAGCGGAGCAGGAGGACATGGTTATGACCCCCGCTTTGATGGATACGGAGATGTATGCGGTGGTGCGCAGTTCCGACCCGAATATCTTTTCAAAGAATAATAGAGTCGTGGTTGCGGTGAATGAAAACAACCCGAACTATGAAGCCTTTCTTGCCGAGCATTATGCATCTTCTAAAAAGGTGTATTACCCGACAACCGAGGATTGCCTGAGCGCGGTTTCCAAGGGCAAAGCGGATTGCATATTCATCAGCAACTATCGCTACAATAACATTTCCAAATTGTGTAACAGCTATCACCTTACCACCTTTTCCATCGGTGTGGAGCTCGATTACTGCTTTGCGGTAAATAAAGGGGATACAGCGCTGTATTCTCTGCTCTCCAAAGTAATTGGCATGGTGCCCGATTCCGCAGTCAATGCCGCACTTTCCAATTACATTACGGAAAACTCTAAGCAGTCCTTCGGCGATTTCCTTTCCGAGAATTTCGGCATTGTCTTAGCGGTCAGCACCGTGATTGTTTTAATTGTGCTGGTACTGCTTATTCAGACACTCAGAAGTGGGAGAAAAGCCAAAGAATTGATTTCCGCTACCGAAACCGATGATTTGACCGGCTTATATAACCGCAAATTCTTCTTCCAATATGCCGACCGCCGCTATCATGACCATCCCAATACACCGATGGATGCGATTGTTTTGAATATTGAGCAGTTCCACTCCATTAACGCCATACACGGCAGGAAGATGGGTGACAGGGTACTGCGGGCATTCGGTAATGAGATTCGCGCCATTTCGGAAGAATCCCACGGCATTGCCGGCAGATTTGAAGCGGATAGGTTTGATATTTATTGCGAGCCGCATGAAGAGTATCAAAGCATGTTTGAGCGCTTGCAGAAAACACTTGATGATATAGCGCCCAATGCCAATATTCGCTTGCGTATCGGCATTATGCCGTGGCAGGAAAAAATGGAGCCGGTGCAGCTCTTTGACAGGGCGCGTACCGCCTGCAACATGGCGCGCGGGCATTATAAAGAGCATTTGATTATTTATGATGAGCGTGTCAGCGAGCGCGAGAGCTTTGAGCAGCGCTTGGTGAATGACTTGCGCAAGGCGCTCGAAGAGCAGGAGTTTGAAGTATACTATCAGCCGAAATACGATATTCAGTGCGAGCCGCCGCGCCTGGTGAGCACGGAAGCGCTGGTGCGCTGGAATCATGAGGAGATGGGGTTGATATCGCCCTGCGATTTCATTCCGCTGTTTGAGAAAAACGGGCAGATTAGCCTGTTGGATAAATATGTGTGGGAAAAAGCGGCAAAGCAGGTGGCGGCTTGGAGAGATGCCTATGGTGTGGTGCTTCCCGTTTCGGTCAATCTTTCGCGTGTGGATATCTTTGACCCGGAACTCGAAAACATACTTGAAGATATTTTATCCTCCAACCAATTAGACCATAAGGCATTTAAACTGGAAATCACGGAATCCGCCTATACCGAAAATGCCGAGCAGGTGATTCAAGTCATTGAGAGCTTGCGCGCAAAGGGGTATGAGGTGGAAATGGATGATTTCGGTGCCGGCTACTCCTCGCTGAATATGCTTTCCTCCATGCCTATTGATGTGCTTAAAATGGATAGAGAGTTTATTCGCAACATTGATTTTGATGAAAAGAATCAACAGCTGGTGGCGCTCATTTTGGATATTGCCGAGAAGCTGAAGGTCTTTGTTGTCGCCGAAGGCGTGGAGACCGAGGCACAGCTGCAAATGTTGAAAAAGATGGGCTTCTCTCTCGTGCAGGGCTACTATTTCTCCCGCCCGCTCTCGGCAGAGGATTTTGAAAAAAGATTTTTGAAAGAAAACTGAAAAAAGTGACTGTCGCAGACAGTCACTTTTTTAGTGTTCAGTTTTCAGTTTTCAGTTTTCAGTGGCGAGTTCGCGGCAGCGAACTCGCTTTTATATTGCAACGCTGTGCGTTGCCGCTTTTCTTATTCGCTTTAGCGAATATATCGCATTTTGCAGTGCAAAATATATCGAATTGCTTTAGCAATATATCGAGTGCAAAAGCACATATCGATTAGCGGCTTGCCGTAGGTTCGCTTACGCGAATAATTATGAATGCTAAATTCAAAATGCTAAATGCTAAATGAAAAGATCTTTCGTCGCTTTGCTCCTCAAGATGACACAAATCTGTCACCTCGAGCGCAGTCGAGAGGTCTTTACAATGCAACGCGTGGCGTTGCCACCAAAACTCCACACTCCACTCTCCACACTTCAAACTTTTAGTGCGGCATTTGCCTCACTTACAATCGGGTGAGGGCGAAGCCCTCCCTTAACTCCACACTCCACTCTCCACACTCCAAACTATCAAAAGTTCAGCATTCCGCATTAATCGTAGTATTCCGCTGAAATGGCGTTTTGCTTGCAGTGCGTTACACATACACCGCAGTGGTAACACTTTTCTTGCACAATTTCATATACCTGACCGCGCTCGCCCTGCGGTGCTCTTGCCAAGCACACAAAGTGGCAACTCGCGCAGCCGTTGCACTTTTCAGGGTCAATGCTCACGCGCTTTAAGCGATGCCATCCTTCCGGCGGCTCAATTGCACTGTTCGGGCAAATGTCCATGCACTGAGCGCACTCCATGCAGTGGTCGGTATGAATGATATATTTACTTTTATCGTCATTTAGCGGTTTAATACATTTAAACATGCACGTGAAAGCGCAAGCGCCGCAGCCGACACATTTCTCTTCATTAATGGAAAATCCCATAGCTCAACAACCCCTTTCAAATTGGTATGCTGTTCTCTTAAAAAGTTTCACACTCAGCCGCCCGAAGCGGGGGATAAAATCCATATTTCATCGCCATCGCCGAGCTTTTGCCGGCGCTTGCGGCAGCGCTCGCCGTTAATAAAAATCGTAGCGTCTTTAAACGATAAATCCTTGATTTGCGCGGCGGTGCCTTCGCTCTTTGCTTTTTGTTCAATTTGCGTGTGCAGAATCTCCAGCAATTCATCTAATTTTTGCGCTTCAATTTCCGCTTTCGCCAAGTGCGTATCCATGCGGTAAACACCGAAAAGCTTAACCGTTACTTTTGCCATGCCTTACCTCCATGCTCTTGCGAGCGCTTCATCATAGACTGATTTATCAATATCAATACCCAAACTCTTAAGCCTGTGCCAGGTCGGAATACCTTTTTTCCAGCCTCTTGCGCGGTAATAGACCTTTTTCATTTGCTCAAGCGGCACTTTGGTTTTCGGATTGTTCGGGTCCTGCAATTCCTCCGTGAGCCTTTTCGGCAGCTTGTCGGCATCCGCCTTTTGCCCCAAAATAATGTTGGCGATGCGCTCCGCATTGTAGCCGTAGGTGCCCCAGGTAAGCAGGGAAGCCATGGTTGAGCGCATGCCCGTGGCGTATTTCACGGCGTAGCCGTGCGGCACAAGCGGAATATTCATTTGCGGTATTTTGGTGAAATGATTTAACAGATTTACCACCGGCCCGACATAGGGGAAGGCGGTTAAAATGGCTCTGGTCGCTTTCATATTCGGCTTATCAATCAAAAAGCCGGGCAGTACCGCATAGCTCGTAAACAGACAGCTGCCGCAGGCGGAAACCGCCTCCATCAGGTTTTGGAAGGTGATGGCAAGCGCCGCTTTGCCGTGGGGTGTTAAGGAATCCACCTCCAGTCCCAAGCCTTCCACAACCACCATGTAGCCTGCATTCAAGTGACAGCCGCCGCGGTTGGAGGTGGCGTAGCCGAGACCGTGACCGACAGCGTGGCGCGGCTCATATGCCGCAAGCTCCATGCCTTTGGCGTGAATGGCGTATTCCTCGCCGCCAAACTGTTCACTCATTCTCTTAGAGCCATCGGCAAGATAATTGCCCTCGCCCTCGCGGTAAGCAATATCGCGGAACATTTGCGAGAGGTTATCCGTTTCGCCGAAGTGCACACCGAAATCATGCACACCCTTTTCCGCAAGCTCCATCGCAAACGCCACGGAGCCGGCGCAGGAAATGCTGTCCATACCCAACTCGTCTATCTCATAATTCCAGCGAATGATTTTTTCAATATCATTGTTTAAAATGTTGGCACCCAAAAGTCCCAAGGTTTCAAGCTCCGGACCCTTGACCACCTTATCATCCACCTTGCACATGCGCGCACAGCGAATCACACAGGTGGTGCATGCCGCGTTGGATACGAGGTGGTTTTCCGCTAACTCTTCACCGGAAATCATCTCAAAATCATCGTAGCGGCCGGCGGAGAAATTCTTCGTTGCCAAAATGGAGTGCGCCTGCATGGGGGAAACCAACCCTGCCGTGCCGAGCCGCGGAAGCTGCCTGCCGGTTAAGGGGTGTGTTTGCAAAAGCTTAGTCCATTTCACATTGAGCTCTTTGAGCTTTTCGCGATTGGCGATTTTCGGCAGTTTGGTGCCGAATGCCGAAACGGCTTTGAGCTTTTTATCGCCGAATACCGCGCCGACACCGCCTCTGCCGGCGGTTCTTTCACCGCTGAAAACACAGGCATACAGCACCTTGTTTTCACCGGCGGGACCGATGGCAAGCATGCCGTGGGTGCGGTGAATATTTTTTTGTGTTTCGCCGGTGGTCATGCCCCATAGCTTGCCCGCATCTTCAAAGGTAACTTCCTTTTCCGTGATGCGCAGGTGCACGGGGGTTTCGCTTTTTCCGGTAATCACGGCACCATCATACCCCGCACGCTTGAGCGCCAAGCCGAAATCGCCGCCGCAGTTTGAAGAGGTCAAAATGCCGGTGAGCGGGGAAATGGTGGAAATATTAAATCTTGAGGTGTTCGGGCAGCCTGTGCCGGTTAAAGGACCGGTGGTGATAACCAACCAGTTATCCTCATCGAAGGCTTTCATCTCGGGGGTGATGTGGTGCAGCAAAATATCCGCCGCCATGACTTTACCGCCGAGAGTGCGCCGCCTGTCTTTATCTGTCCAAGGGAATTCGCCATAGGTTTGCTTGCTTAAATCCACAAACAAAACCTTACCCATATAGCCTTGATAATCGGTCAATGTAATCACGCTCCCTGTAGACTTAATTCTTGAATGGTATTGCCGTCATAACAAAGCAGCTTTCCGGCAGAATCGGTTTTACCCAAAAAGTAATCGACTGCAAGCTTTGCTTCAAGTGCGCCGATGATGCCGGCGCTCATGCTCGGTGAAAGCGTGATGCCCTCGCTCTTTTCCAAGCCTCCCGCCGCTTCCAAAGAGGGCGTTTTGCCGGGAATACATAAATATGCCGTGCCGTAAAAGCCGTTTACACTGCCGTTGATGTAAGGGATGCCGTTTGCCTCGCAAAAGGCGCTCACAATTTCGCGACAGGCAATGTTATCTACCGCTAAAATGACAATGTCAAAATCCGCGGCGGAAAACAGTTGAGAAATGTTTTCAATTTTCACACAAACACTTTCCACCCTGCAATCGGGTGCATACTGTTTGATTTTGTTGTTGAGCACCAGGCTTTTGGCTTTGCCTTCATCCTCTAAAGTGTACATAAACTGGCGGTTTAAATTGCGGCTTTCCACCTCGTCAAAATCCCACAGCAATAATTTGCCGATACCGGAGCCTGCTAAGTGTACCGCAACATTGGTGCCCAGACCGCCGCAACCGATAACAGCGGCGGATTTTGTGCAGATATCGAATCCCTGCACGCTTTGCTTATCATTCTTTTGCATAATTGCCTCCACAGTTTTGTGTGTTGCCGCTCATGGTTTCGACCGCATGGGGCAGCACCTCGATAATGGACTGAATACTCTCCCGCACCGCCTTAGGGCTGCCGGGAAGGTTGATGATAAGGGTTTTGCCTCTGATCCCGCTCACCGCGCGCGAAAGCATGGCTTTGGGCGTGATGGCAAGGCTGTTTATACGAATGGCTTCTGCGATACCGGGTGCTTCGCGGTCTATAGCCGCTTTGGTTGCCTCGGGGGTTACATCGCGCGGGGCAAAGCCGGTGCCGCCGGTGGTGAAAATAACATCGGCACCGAAATCATCCGCCAACTCTATGATGGCAGCCGAGATTTGTTCCTTTTCATCCGGCACGAGCCGGTATTCATTTTGTGCGGAGAGCGCCTGCACACATGCGGCAATCGCCGGACCGCTTTGGTCCTCGCATGTGCCCCGAAAGCATCTGTCCGAAACACAGATAATGCCGAATTTCATTTTTTCACCGCCTTTTCTTTTATCTTAACACATAATATAGACATATTCAATAAAAAAATGCTTTATTCTTCGCGGCAGATGTGCTATTATGTACATAGAATTGTTATAATTCTGATACTTTTCGACCCCCATTCGCTAAATGTAAAAGCAAAATACTTTACATCTTACACAGGCGGGTGCGGGCAAGGTCAAAAATAACAGGCTTGCGCAAAGAGGGCGCAATGCATTTGGCTAAGGGTAATCGGGGAAACCTGCTTGCCTTCCGTGTTTGAAAAGGAGTAGTATCATGAAAAAAGTATTAGCGATTCTTTTAGTAGCGGTAATGTTATTCTCATTTGCCGCTTGCGGTTCAAACAAAAATGAAACAACCGCAGCAAGTGGTGAAACCACTGCAGCAACAACACCTGAAAATGCTGTTATTCGCCTTTCCACCACCACTTCCGTGAATGATTCCGGCTTGCTTCCGTACCTGCTTCCGACCTTTGAGAAGGAAACAGGCTATAAGGTGGAAGTACAATCCGCCGGCACCGGTGCCGCAATTCAAAAAGCGGAGGATGGTAATGCCGATCTCATTCTCGTTCACGCAAAGCAGTCCGAGGAAGAGTTTATCGAAAAAGGCTTTGGTGTGGAGCGCCTTCCCTTTATGTACAATTACTTTGTCATTGTCGGTCCCAAGAATGACCCTGCAGGCATTAAGGATTGTAAGGATGCGGCGAGCGCATTTGCCAAGATTCAGGCAAGCGGCAGCAGCTTTGTTTCTCGCGGTGACGACAGCGGCACACACAAAGCAGAGTTAAAGATTTGGGGCGAAGGCAAAGCGCCGGATGCTTCCAAAGATAAGTGGTATGTCAGCGCCGGCAAGGGCATGGGCGATTGCTTAAATATGGCAAGCGAAATGAATGCTTATTGCCTGACCGACAAAGCGACCTTCCTGTCCATGCAGAAGGATTTGAACCTGGATCTGCTGCTTGAAAAGGGTGAGGATATGAAGAATACCTATTCCTTGATTGCCGTTAATCCCGAGAAGGTAGACGGTGTGAATACCGAGGGCGCAAAAGCTTTAATTGACTGGATGCTTGGTGATGAAGCGAGCAAGCTGATTGCCGATTACGGCCAGGAAGAGTATGGCGTTTCGCTGTTTACTTTGCTCGAAAAATAAGCGTTGATGGACAGTATTCGACAAGCGTTTGAATTACTGTTTTCCTTCGATAAAGAGCTATGGCAAATTATCGGTGTGACGATGAGGATGTCCTTTTTCAGCACAACCATTTCGTGCTTAATCGGACTTCCTCTCGGCGCACTGTTGGGAACAAAGCAATTCAAAGCGAAATCATTTATAAAGAAAACAGTGCATACACTAATGGGCTTGCCTCCGGTTGTGGCAGGCCTGTTGGTGTATACCCTGTTTACACACTACGGACCCTTCGGCAAGCTGAATTTGCTGTTTACGGTTGAGGTCATGGTCATCGCGCAGGTGGTGCTCATTACCCCGATTGTCATAGGGCTTTCTTCCTCTTTTATAGAGGGCAGCTCAAAGCCGGTTATCGAAACCGCGCGCGGCTTGCGCCTGTCGAAAAGCAAAACACTGTTTTTGTGCATTTCCGAAGGGCGCACCTCGCTGTTTTCCGTGGTTTTAAGCGCCTTCGGCAGAAGCATTGCCGAGGTGGGCGCGGTGAGTATTGTCGGCGGCAATATTCAGTGGAAAACGCGGGTTATGACCACCGCTATCATGCTGGAAACCAACAAAGGCAAGTTTTCCTTTGCGCTCGCACTGGGCATCATTTTGTTACTCATTGCGTTTATCGTGAATGCGCTCGCTTCCTTTATTGTCAAGGATAAGAAGGCTTAGGGGGTGCGGCTTTGATAGAATTGCAAAAAGTGAAAAAATGCTACGGTGAGCGCACCGTGCTGGATATAGAAAGCTTACATATCGGCGCCGGTGAAATTGCCGCCTTTGCGGGTGCAAACGGCAGCGGCAAGACCACGCTGTTGCGCTTGTTGAGCGGTGTGGAAAAAGCGAGTGAGGGAAAAATCACGATTCCTGCGGAGATTTTATATATGCCGCAGCAGTGCTATGCGTTTCGCGGCAATTTAATTAAGAATATTACGCTCGGCAGCGGAGATAAAGCCGCCGCTATGCGCTTGCTTGAAGCGCTCGAGCTGTCCGCACTTGCCGAAAAGCCCGCTTCCTCTCTCTCGGGCGGGGAATTGCAGCGCCTGGCGCTGTGCCGCCTGTTGGCAAGAGAGTGTAAAGTACTTTTGCTTGACGAACCGACAAGCGCCTGTGATGCGCGCGGTGAGCAGCTCGTTATGCAGGCGGTGCGTGAGTATCAAAAAGCGCATAGCTGCACGGTTTTGATGACAACCCATTCACCGGTGATTGCCGCGCAAGGCTGTGACAGACTGGTGATTTTAAACAGCGGAAACATCGAGGCGGATGGTGTCCCGCGGGAGGTATTGATGCATCCCGAAACCGCATGGGCAAAAAGTTTTATTGCGAGGTGGAAGATAGAATGCTGAGTGTACTGAGTAAAGCACAAGCGGTGCAAACGGTGTTGGATAAGACCGCTTCGCTTTCCTTATCTATAGAAAATATTGAGCTTTCCGAGGCGCTTGGAAGAACCCTCGCCGCGGATGTGGTAGCGGCGGAGAATATACCGGCGTTTGATCGCACCACGGTGGATGGCTACGCTGTCATTGCCGCCGATACCTTCGGCGCGGGCAGCGCCGTGCCGGCACAGCTCGAAATTGTCGGCGAAATACACATGGGCGAAAACGCCGATTTTTCTTTAAAGAGCGGTCAGTGCGTGCGCATTTCCACCGGCGGCATGCTGCCGCAGGGTGCCGATGCCGCGGTGATGGTGGAGCATACCGACAGCGAGGAAGGCTTGTGCCTTATCTACCAATCCGCCGCGCCGTATGAAAATGTAACCCGCAAGGGCGAGGATATTTGCTGCGGTGAGAAGGTGTTAAAAAAGGGCAGTGTGATTACGGCGGCGCAAATCGCCGTGCTCGCGGCGCTCGGGGTGCGGCAGGTGAGCGTGTTTTGCAAGCCTGTGCTTGCCATTATCTCCACGGGAGATGAGATTGTGCAGGAAAAACCCCGGCTCGGACAAATTCGGGATATCAACACCGATTTGCTGGCGGCAGCTGTCCGACAGGCAGGGTGTGAGGTGTACTGCTACGGTGCGGTGAAGGATGAAAGAGAAGCCATTGATACGGCGCTGGAGGCATGCCTTGCGCGTGCCGATGCCGTTCTCATTTCCGGCGGCTCCTCGGCGGGCACAAAGGATATGACTGTTTCAATAATAGAAGCGCGCGGTGAAGTGTGTTTTCACGGCATTGCCATGAAACCGGGCAAGCCGACTATTTTCGGCATGGTTGCGGGCAAACCGGTATTCGGTTTGCCGGGACATCCGCTCGCGGCGTATTTTGTATTCCGCTTAATTGTGCGCACCTATATTGCTGCACGTTTATCTCAGGCGCCCGACATGCCGCATAAAAGCGGGGTGCTGGCAGTCAATATTCCATCGAATCACGGCAGGGAAGAATATCTCTGCATTCAATATAACGAAGAGGGCGCGGTAGTTCCCGTGCATACCAAATCCGGTGTGATTTCCGTGTTATCCGCAGCGCAGGGCTTTATTAAAATTGAGCGCAACGCGGAGGGCTTATTAAAGGGAACTGTCGTGGATATTTATGCATTATGAAACAAAACTATTTAAACAATTTGCCGCTTGATACGGCAAAGCAAGTCTATTATGCACATTTAAAGCAAGCAGGCTTTTCGGGTAAAACCGAAACCGTGGCGGTCACGGATGCCTGCGGCAGGGTGATAAAGCATGCCGCATATGCGCACATCTGCGCGCCGCATTATAATGCGAGCGCCATGGATGGCGTTGCCGTGAAAGCGGCGGCGACCTTTGGCGCGAGTGAGCGCACACCGCTGCGCTTGACCCCCGCCGATTATACCGTGGTCGATACCGGCGACCCTCTCCCGCAGGGGTGCGATGCCGTGATTATGGTAGAGGATTTAATGGAGTGCGGTGAGGAGCAGTATCAAATCATCCGCTCTGTCGTGCCGTGGCAAAATGTGCGCCAGGTCGGCGAGGATATTTGCATGGGTGATATGATAGCGCCCTCCGGCACTGTGCTCACACCCGCACTGTGCGGTGCGCTGTTGGCAGGCGGCATTACCAAAATTGAAGTATTTAAAAAGCCGCTTGTCGGCATCATTCCGACAGGGGATGAAATTGTGCCGCCCACCGAAAACCCCGCAGCAGGGGATATTATTGAGTTTAATTCCACTGTCTTTAAAGGCATGCTGGGGCAGGCGGATGCAGATGTAAAGGTGTACCCCATTACACCTGATAAAAAGGATAAGATACGCGCGGCGCTCGAAAACGCATTGGCAGAGTGTGATATGGTGCTGATTTCTGCCGGCTCTTCGGCAGGGCGCGATGATTATACAAGTGAAATCATAGCCTCGCTCGGCACGGTTTTGGTGCATGGTATTGCCGTGAAACCCGGTAAACCCGCCGTGCTCGGAGAGGCATGCGGCAAGCCGGTTATCGGTCTGCCCGGCTACCCGGTTTCCGCCATTGTGATTATGGATGAAATTGTGCGCGAGGTGCTTGCTATGTATTACGGCAAGGCGCAGTGTGCGCGCGAGAGTGTGAAAGCGGTGCTTGCCAAAAAACTTGTTTCCTCGCTCAAATACAGTGAATATGTGCGTGTTTCCCTCGGCGAGATTGGCGGAAAGCTCTGCGCTGCGCCGCTCGCGCGCGGTGCAGGCGTGATTACCAGCTTTACCAAGGCGGATGGCGTGCTCATTGTGCCGCAAAACTGCGAAGGCATTGAAGCCGGTACAGAAGTGGACATTCGCTTAAATACGCCGGCAGAGGCATTGAAACACACCCTCATCATTACCGGCAGCCATGACCCGCTCATTGATGAAGCGGCAGATTTTCTCGCCAAGCGCGGTGCGCCGTTTCGTGTTTGCTCAACCCATGTCGGCAGCATGGGAGCGATTTACGCCGTGCGCGATGGTCTTGCGCACATGGGCGGCATTCATCTTTTGGATACCGCGACAGGAGAGTATAATACCTCTTATGTTCAAAAATATCTGCCCGCCGGCAGCGGCGTGATTCAAAAGGGGGTGGGCAGAGTGCAGGGCTTAATGGTAAAAAAAGGCAATCCGCTCGGTATTAAAGAATTTAAGGATATTGCCCGCGTGCGCTATGTCAACCGCCAGCGCGGCGCCGGCACGCGTATACTGTGTGATTATCTGCTCGCGCAAAGCGGCTTAGAGCCGGAGCAGATTGAGGGATATCGCAATGAAGAATTTACCCACACCGCCGTTGCCGCAAGCATCGCCGCAGGTAATGCCGATGCGGGTTTGGGAATTTACTCCGCCGCTAAGATGTACGGATTGGAGTTTATCCCGATTTGTAATGAAACCTATGCTTTTTTGGTGGATAAGCGCTATGCGGAAGACCCGATGGTGCGCGCCTTTTTTGAGGTGCTGTATTCACCGGAATTTCGGCAGCGGCTCGATGAAATGGGCGGCTATTCGGTGCAGTAGTTATGGAGGAAAGCATGCTTACACATATCAATGAAAACGGCGAAGCCGTGATGGTCGATGTCGGCGAGAAGGCGCAAACCCGGCGCAGCGCTACGGCGTATGCGCGCATACGCATGCGTCCCGAAACGCTCGATGCGCTTATGCGCGCAAATCTCAAAAAGGGAGACGGACTTGCCGCCGCCAGAATTGCGGGAATAATGGGCGCAAAGAAAACGAGTGAGCTCATTCCGCTTTGCCATGCCATACCGATGGACAGCATTCGTATAGACTTTAAAGCCGAGAGCGACACTGTACTCGGCATAACCGTGCACACAAAGTGCAGCTATAAAACCGGCATTGAAATGGAGGCGCTTACCGGCGCATCGGTTGCCGCGCTGACCATTTATGATATGTGCAAGGCAATCGACAGGGGAATGATAATTGAATCCGTAAAGCTCTTGGAAAAAACAGGCGGCAAATCGGACTACCGCGCGGCGGATGCCAACCCCATAGAGGAATAACAGATGAAAGACAGCTTCGGCAGAGAAATATCATATTTGCGCATTTCCATCACTCAGCGCTGCAATTTAAACTGTGTGTATTGCGGCAAGGATGCGTGCGCCAAAAAAGCGGCAGAGCTCCCGCCCGAAGCTTACTATACCATTGCCAAAGCCTTTGCGGCTTGCGGCATTAACAAGGTGCGCATTACCGGCGGTGAGCCGCTTGTGAGAGCGGATGTGCCGGAAATTGTGCGGCTTTTGCGCTCCATTCCCGCTATTGAAACCATTGCCTTAACCACCAATGCGGTGTATTTAAAGCAGTATGCGGCGGCTCTTAAAGAAGCAGGGCTCGACCGTGTCAATATCAGTTTAGACAGTACAGACGGCAGTACCTACCGCCACCTGACAGGGGCGGATGTGCTCCACAAGGTCATGGAAGGCATTGAAGCGGCACAGGCGGTAAACCTTGCGCCGATAAAGATTAATGCGGTGCTCATGAAAGGCGTGAACAGTGACGAAGCCGGTGATTTAATCGCCCTTACCGAAAAGCGCAATATCGATGTGCGCTTTATTGAGCTGATGCCCTTTTCCGAGGAAGGCAAAAATGCCTGTTTAGTCGTCACGGGCGAGGAAATATTGCAGCAATATCCCTTCTTGCACTCATTAGAGCTTGTGGAGGGCACGGCAAAATACTATGCCGGTCAAAACTATGCGGGCAGAGTGGGCTTTATTAACCCGATGAGCCGCAAATTCTGCGGCAGCTGTAACCGCATGCGCCTGTTGTGCGATGGCAAGGTAAAACCCTGCTTGGGGGATGATGCGCTGTATGACCTTTTACCGTTTTTGGAGGATGAAGCAGCGCTAATACAGCAAATTAAAACGATTATTTCCAAAAAGCCCGCCGGTCACCATTTTGAGCAGGGCGCAACGGAGCGGGGAATGAATAGAATCGGAGGATAGCAGCGGTTTGCACCGCTGAATGAAGACGCTTCGCTAATGAAGACGTTTCACTAATGAAGTCGCGCTAAAGCGCTAATGGCGGGCGGGACATTCGCACCCAAT
>JAFWGH010000022.1 GCA_017512465.1 Clostridia bacterium | reverse complement strand
TTGTTGCCTCTTTTCCCCTAATATTGCGTTAAAACGCTTCGCAATGCGTCAGCATTCCTTCACCGTTTCGCCTTATCTTAGTGCAATAACCAAAACTGCGACGCACCTCTCGCGAAGAAATTTTTGTGATAATTTCTTCAAGATTGAGGCAGATTGGCTGGCGCCAATCAACGAAAAATTGGATAAATTAGCCAAAAAGGGCAAGTGAGAGGCTGTTAAGGTTCGACTCCTTTTACCCTACAGTTGTTATTATTTCCGAACCGCATTTTTAACAAGAGAAAATGCAAATAATCATTACAATCACTCTTTTTGTCACAAAACTCATTTTGTAACTGTGAACGCAAGTGAACAACTATCGCTCGCGATAACTGTTTGCGTAGCAAACAACTGAGGCTGTCTCAACGAAAAGCGTTGAGACAGCCCCTTTTTATCAAGCATTATTAAAGATGGTCTACAGCATACTGCGCTTCATCATCGGTAAACAAGTCATCATTGACAAGCTTACTGTAAATATCCTCTTCCGCTACGCCCTGCGACACATACTGTTGCGCAATTACCATAGCATTGGCGCGATAATCCGCATTTAAATGATCCAACGCATAGTTTACGGCATCCTCTTTAAGACCTTCACCTTTTGGAGAAGTTAACTCATTATAAATGCCCTGTCGTGACATATGCATTAATTCGTTTAAAGCCTTCGCTTTTTCCAGTGCTAAATTATAGCGCGCCTGTTTCTCCGCCTCACTCTCTGAAGGAGTGCTTTTCTTTGTGGTGGCAGCCGTGGTAGAAGCTTTTGTCGTTTGTGCAGAAGTGGACTGCCCCGTAGTGCTCGACCCGGCTGTGCTTTGCGCACTTGTGCTCACTGAAGAAGAGCTTGTATCCGTTTTCTTGTCGCCTTTTGAAAGTCCGACTACCAGTCCCACAATGATTGCCACAATGACCAATACAATAATCAGCCAAAACCACCACTGCTTATAAACCGGCGTTTTCTCTTCATCGGGATTTACAGGCGGCTGCGGCTGTTGCACCACTACCGGCTGTTCGCCATACACCGGCTGTTCGCCATTGGCTTGCTGCGCACTGTTTTGTGCCTGCTTTTGTTCGGCAAGCTGTGCCTCATATTCCTCTAACAAGTCGTTATCCGCAACATCCTCGGTAATCGGCTCATACGGCTCTTTATCATCATATTTGTTTTCGTTCATTTTCCAATCTCCTATCTAAAAATATATATTTATAATGCCACACTTGCGGCAATTAGTCAATGCATTTGTCATCACCAGGGCAAATTTTTCTCCAAAACGGTCTCTCCCCGGTCATTTGCCGCCGCAAACTGCACACCCGCAGGGGAAAGTGTCAGTTTTGAAGCGGTATAGACACCATCTTTATATCCGCCGTCAATATACGTGGAAATCGAGGGATAGGCTTTGGTATAGTCCGTTTCGCCCACCTTCGCTTCCTCCAAGAAGCCGCAGGTATGGGTATGTCCGCTAATCATAAAGCGCGCACCCATTTGCTGTAAAGAATCCCATGCAGCGCGGGAAACCTTCGGCTCGGGCTCACTGATTTGCCAAGCATGCGAAAGCACCATGGTTTTGTCGCTCACCGGCGGCTTTGTTTTGAGCCAATCGAGCATCGCTGCGCGGTTTTTCGCATATTCATCCAAACCGCCGTATTCGATATGTGCATCCTCTTTATCCTCGCCGCTGTCGAGTATCACGAAGGAATACTCGCCGCGCCGAACAGTGTAATACAGCTGCTCATAGCCGATATATTCCGGGAACAGCGCCGCGAACGCACCGCGCGTTTCATGATTGCCGCGCACATATATCACCGGCATCGCGCCATGGGTAATATCGCCGCCAAAAGCGACAACAAACTCGATTGCCTGCTCCTCATAATCCATACCGGTATTCGGGTCGCCAAGCATGATAACAGCATCATACGCTCCCAGTGTATCTATCGCCTGTTTCGCTTGTTTGAGGTGGGAATGCCAATCCGAAATACACAAATAGCTTTGCGTGTCGCTTTCATTGACCTGCAGGGTGTAGGGACCCGCGTTCACATCTTTGCCCAGCCTGCTGCCGTAGGCATACTGCTCTATCACCCGCACGGAGCCGATTTCATAAGAATTATTTTTTAAGTGTTCATAAGGTACTTCAATGCTGAAAATGCGCCTGTCTGCAATACGCCTGCCGCTTTTTTGCGCATACACGGTATGTTCTTCCCCTTCATAGGTATATCTTACATATCCGATACCCGTATCATTGGTGGCGAACACAACGGCATAAGACTCACCCGTATCCATCACAACGGGGTCTGAAACGATTTTATAAGACTTTAAAGGGAAAATCATCCACAAAGCGGAAAAACCGATACATGCCGCCATGCACACGGCTAACACCGCTTTCCCTTTTGCGCGCAGCACTTGCCAATATAAAAGCAGAATAAGCACTGCCGAAACGCCGATAACCGGCGGTAAATCTTTTTTTAATACGAGCCAAAATGCACCCATGGTTTCACTGCCGCCGGCAATTATAATAACCGCATCCGCCACAAACATTAGCGCTGTAAGCGAGAAGCAAATAATTGTGGTAATGGTGCATGCCTTCCTATACTTTTCGCACTTATCGGGTGCATAAATGCGCAATGCCAATAGTGCAATTAACAGCGCAATGACTATCAAAGAGAGCACAAAAACCCCTGTACTGCCGCCTAAAAACGCAATATTAGGGTCATAAAATACCCAATAGCCGCGCAGCGCACGAAACACAGTTGCCGCCACTACCGCGCACCACAGGGTGATGCTCAATACAGGGCGTTTTAAGAAAAAGCCTGTTTTTTTCTCCATATCTTTCCCCGCCTTTCCAAAAATAGTCTAAAAAAATTATATGTGAAATGGCCGCAATTGTCAATAAATACAAAGGGCTTTCCACAGCAAAAAACAAGGGGTTGTCATCAGACAACCCCGTTGAGAAAAAACGATTATGAAACCGAAATTACTTGAGTTCGATTTTAGCGCCAACTTCCTCGAGTTTCGCTTTCATCTCTTCAGCCTCTGCGGTCGGAACAGCTTCCTTAATGGTAGCGGGAGCACCGTCAACAAGAGCCTTAGCTTCTACAAGACCGAGACCTGCGATTTCCTTAACAGCCTTAACAACCTTAATCTTGGTCGGGCCAACATCAGCAAGAACAACATCAAATGCTGTTTTCTCTTCTGCTGCTGCGGCGCCGCCTGCTGCGGGACCTGCTACTGCTACTGCTGCAGCTGCTGTTACACCAAATTCTTCTTCGATAGCGCTTACGAGATCGGACAATTCGATCACGGTAAGAGTTTTGATTTCTTCAATCATAGCTGTAATCTTTTCAGATGCCATTTTAAGTTACCTCCAAAATAAAGTTAATTTTCAAAATTTTTGTTTCCTGCCCGAACAGCTTATTCGGCAGGTGTCTCCTCTGCAGGAGCGTCTTCTGCCTTAGCTTCCTCAGCCGGAGCTTCCTCAGCCTTAGCTTCCTCAGCCGGAGCTTCCTCAGCCTTAGCTTCCTCAGCGGGAGCTTCTTCAGCCGGAGCCTCTTCAGCCTTTGCTTCCTCGGCAGGTGCAGCCTCGCCGCCCTTATCCGCAACAGCCTGTACGGCTCTTGCCAATTTAGCGATAGGCGCATTAAGCACATTGCAAAGCATGGAAAGCAATACTTCTCTTGTGGGAAGTGTTGCGAGCTTTTCAACGGTTGCAAGGTCTACAACAGTGCCATCCATAAATCCACCCTTAATAGAGAATGAATCTACTTCTTTTGCATACTTTGCAAGGATTCTTGCTGCAGCAGTGTAATCATCTTCACTGAAAGCGATAGCGGTTGTGCCTTTGAAAACCTCATTGAGTTCGCCAAGCTCTGCCTCTTCGGCAGCTCTGCGCAAAATGGTGTTTTTGAGAACCACATAGCGCACATTTGCTTCACGAAGCTCTTTACGAAGCTTGGTATCCGCTTCAACGCTAATGCCCTTGTAATCGACTACAACGCCTGCAATAGAGCCCTTGAACCACTCGGTTACGGTGGCAACCTGTTGCTTTTTGAGTTCAAGTATTTTTTCGCTTGCCAATCTGATTTCTCCTCTCTTGTTTTCTTGATCTACAAAAGAAATGCTTTCCTCAAAGATTGAGGAAAGCAGACATACTCATAATCCATGAATCGGAGATTCATTTCATGTATGCTCATCCTCGGTAGGCAGTTAAAAACTTTACGATTGCTCACCTACTGTCTTTGGTAGAACAGATGTATTGTATCACACGAACAAAGCCGTGTCAATACCGAAAATTATTCTGCAGCTGCGGCAGCAGTTGAGCCGAGCTTATTGGGGTTGCAACGCACGCCGGGGCCCATTGTGGAAGCCACTGCGCAGGACTTGATATACTGTCCCTTTAATGCTGCGGGACGCGCTGCGATAACTGCATCCATCAGGGTGTTGAGGTTTGCAAGCAGCTTTTCGGTGCCGAAAGAAACCTTGCCGATGGGGCAGTGAATGATATTGGTTTTGTCAAGTCTGTACTCAATCTTACCGGCTCTTGCCTCTTCAACAGCTTTACCGACATCGGGAGATACGGTACCTGCCTTCGGGTTCGGCATCAAGCCGCGCGGACCGAGGATTTTACCGAGACGGCCGACAAGACCCATCATATCCGGTGATGCAACGGCAACATCGAAATCGGTCCAACCGCTCTGAATCTTTGCAACAAGGTCATCTGCACCGGCTTCAATAGCGCCTGCAGCCTTTGCTGCCTCTACCTGGTCATCACGACGGCAGAATACAACGACTCTGACATCTTTACCTGTGCCGTGGGGAAGTACCACTGCACCTCTGACCTGCTGGTCAGCGTGACGAGAGTCAACACCGAGTCTGATATGTGCTTCCACTGTTTCATCAAACTTTGCAGTGGCAGCCTTAATAACGGTATCGAGTGCCTCATCACAATCATATAATTTTGTTCTGTCTACCAGCTTTGCGCTTTCGACATATTTTTTACCATGTTTCATTTGTGTTCCTCCATAAAGTGGTATGGCTGATGAGTGTTCAATCGGTTGCTCATTAGCCTTTCGGATTTATCCTCCCACTATCAGCCGAAACGGCTCGAGAGTATTATATTATTAAAAACTTAATTACCGTATTGTTAGTCTGCAACGGTAATGCCCATGCTGCGCGCAGTGCCTGCAATCATAGACATAGCAGACTCGATGTTAGCAGCATTTAAGTCAGGCATTTTGGTTTCAGCAATTTTTTGAATCTGCTCTTTTGTGATAGAAGCGACCTTGTTTTTGTTCGGTTCACCGGAAGCAGTTTCGATACCGCACGCCTTTTTAATCAGAACCGCTGCGGGCGGTGTCTTGGTAATAAAGGTGAAGGAACGGTCTTCATACACTGTAATTACTACAGGGATAAGCAAACCGATATCATTCTTTGTGCGTTCGTTGAAATCCTTTGTAAAAGCTACGATGTTGACACCGTGCTGACCAAGAGCGGGACCTACCGGGGGAGCCGGGGTTGCCTTGCCTGCCGGAATCTGAAGCTTTATTAAGCCTACAACTTTTTGAGCCATTTTATAGCACCTCCATAATTCGTGGTAGTGGCGGGAGTATCGATTGCGATAACCCCTCCCACACGGAACCTTACAGTTCCTTAAGCGCATTTACGCTTATATTTCACTTTTTGCTCGAATCAGTTTTCACTTTTTGCCAATTCAAGCTGGTTTAATTGAAACTCTACCGGAGTTTCTCTGCCGAACATGGAAATAATAACCTTGACAAAGTTATTTTCCGTGTCGAGCTCGGCAACGGTTCCGCTGAAGCCGACCATCGTGCCGTCTACCACATTCACGGTATCACCGACAGCGTAGTTCACTTCAACGACTTTGCTCTCAACGCCCATACGCGCCACTTCTTCATCGGTAAGCGGAACGGGCTTGCTTCCGGGACCGACAAAGCCGGTGCAGCCGCGGATATTGCGCACGATATACCAGGTATCATCATTCATGACCATTTTGACCATAACATAACCCGGGAACAGCTTGCGCTCTACCTCTTTGGTTGTATCATCCTTAATCTCGGTGACGATTTCGGTAGGAATCTTCACCTCGGGGATTAAGTCTCTCAACCCGCGGTTGTCTACCACCTTTTCAATGTTGGTAGCGACCTTGTTTTCGTAGCCCGAATAGGTATGCACCACATACCATTTTGCTTGTTCTGCCATAACTACCTCCTAATCAAAACTTATGAAGCGGTTGTAGCCTCAGTAGTTTGAGCCGATGCTTCGATAGTCTCTTCCTCTTGCGACTCTACGGCGCTGTCAAGAGCTTCTTGGCTTGCCTGTCCGTCTGCACTCTCTGCTGCAACAGTGGTGTTTTCTTTTGCAAGGTTTTTAACACCCGAAAGACCCAAGGACATACCCTGGTCAAACAAATAAATCACTGCAGCGGCAATAGCAACAACAACAATAACAATAACGGTGTTTCTAAACACTGTCTTGCCATCCGGCCAAACAATCCTTTTGATTTCACTGAAAAACCCTTTGAACCAGGAAACAACTTTGTTAGGTTTTTTCGCTTTTTGAGAAGACTTCTTTTCGGAAGCTTTCTTTTCAGTATCCTTAGCCATTATTGTTCCCCCTTCAATTACTTGTTTCGCGATGGAGTGTATGTTTCTTGCAGAATCTGCAATACTTATTCATCTCCAAGCGCTCAGGAGTGTTTTTCTTGTTTTTGAACTTGTTGTAGTTCCTTTGCTTGCACTCTGTGCATGCCAAAACAATTTTAGTTTGCATTTCGCGGCACCTCCCGTTTTACGGAATAATTTGTTTGTGATACATTGCTGTATCGCTTTTAGCCTACCTCAAAAAAAGAGTAACAAGAAAAAAGCCCCTTTTTCGAGGTACGCATAGTTTACCACACCCAAAGCAAGATGTCAACAATTTTTTTTACTTTTTTATATATTAAATAGAAACCGCTAAAAAACAAGCCTTCGGAGAGTCCGAAGGCTTATTCATAATAAATGCGTTATTGATTGTTTAATCCCTGTTGACCGCCGCCCATCAATTTTGCCATCAAGCCGCCGGATTTTTGCTTTTTCGGTTTGTACGGGGGCGGGTTTTTCATCTTCTCTTTATACCGCGCGCCGGCGGAAGACACCATGATTTTATTGATTTGATGAATGGTAGGCTTCATATAATCGCTCATATATTTGTCGGCGATTTCGAGGTATGCGGGATTGTTGTCCATTTTGCTCATAATGACAACGGCAATCAAATCCTGTACTTCATTTAAACCGTCCTCATACACATCGCTGAGCATCATGAAAAACTTCTTTTGCTCTTTTTCATCGCCTGTGTTTAAGACTTCCAGCATTTTCGGCGCAATATATTTTTCGGAAAAATCAGCAGCTAAGAGTTCATCATAATCCAACAGATTTTGTTTTAAATCATCTTTATATTCGGGATACAGCATCACAAAGCGGTTGCAAAGTGTTTGCGCATCATAGCTCGCAACACCGCTTTTTGCCTGGTTTTTGGAAACCGCCTTGGGAATTTTCACTTTAGAAAGGTCTTTTGCCTTTGCAGCTGAAAAGTTGCTTTCCATTGACTCCAAAAAGTCATTGGCGATACTTTTTACATCTTTTTCATCATGCACAGACGGCTCTAAGAGCCACAAAGAAAGCTGTTTGCAGTCCTCTACCGCCGCATTTTGCTCGGAAGAACCCAAAAGCCTGATTTTTTGCTCATCCGCATTGTATTCCACAATCGCGGTGCCGGCATTTCCATCCATATACATATAGTACTTCTGGTCCTTTTGCTCAATCGGCAGCGCACTGCTGAGCATGGTATCCTTCGTGTAGCGGAAGCTCATATCATTGAGCCCGCAAAAATCATTCAGTACCTTGTGAATCTGCCCTAAGGCCTCATTAATTTCAATCATATTATACCTCTTATTGCTTGAACGGATTATAATCTCAGTTATTATAGCATAAAAAATTTAATAGCACAACTGTTATTTTTGTGCCGCGCTTATCGCAGCACAAAAAAACACGAGATTCGGAATGCGGAATGCGAAATTTCAGGTGGCAGCGCAAGGCGCCGCATCCAACCTGTCTGCTGTTTTAGGGAAGTCTTGCAAAAACAGCCATAATGTGGTAACATGATTATAATTGTGTATAAAATTATTATTTTAATCTGAGGTGATTTTTTGGATAAAAAAAATATCGCTGTCATTTTCGGCGGCGTTTCGAGTGAACATGCCGTTTCCTGCGTAAGTGCACAAAGTGTGATAGATAACATTAATCGAGACAAATACAATGTCTATATGCTCGGTATCACTGTCGACGGTAAATGGTATTTGTTTGAGGGCGATACCGCTTTACTGCCCAAGGACTGCTGGCTGGATACACGCTTTATCACACCCGCCTTTATTTCTCCGGACAGTGCGGCACACGGTATCACGGTGTTGCGCGAGAGCGGCTGTGAAATCATTTATTTGGATGCCGTGCATCCGGTGCTTCACGGCAAAAACGGGGAAGACGGTACGATACAGGGACTATGCCAGCTTGCGGGCATTCCCTTTGTAGGGTGTGATCATCTTTCGAGCGCTATGTGCATGGATAAAGCCTTCACAAACATGACCGCCGATATCGCCGGGATTCGCCAGGCAAAATGGCGCGCGGTCTTAGAATATGAATATATCAAAAATCCGGAGGCGTTTTTAGAAGAAGCGGTCGCTTATTTAGACTTTCCGATTTTTGTTAAACCCGCCAATGCGGGCTCCTCGGTCGGCATTTCCAAAGCAAAGGACATGGCAGGCTTAAAGGAAGCCATGGCAATTGCTTTTAAAGAGGATAAAAAAGTCGTTTTGGAGCAGTTTATTGACGGCTTTGAGGTCGAATGTGCCGTGCTCGGTAATGATGAGCCGCAAGCGAGCACTGTCGGCGAAATTTTGCCCGCAAAAGAGTTTTATGATTATGAGGCAAAATACATCAGCGGCTCCACCGGTCTCGCCATTCCGGCAAAAAATATCTCTGCCGAGAAAATCGAGCAGGTGCGCTCCGCTGCCGTGCAGGTATATAAAGCGCTCGGCTGTGCAGGCCTTTCCAGAGTAGATTTCTTTGTGGAAAAACAAAGCGGTGAAGTTTATTTTAATGAAATCAACACCCTGCCCGGCTTTACCTCTATCAGCATGTATCCGAAGCTGTGGGAAGCAAGCGGCGTGCCTTACAGCGAGCTGTTAGATAAACTCATTGTTCTGGCTCTGAATCGCGCATAAATAATAATTAAATACCCAAAACCCAAAAGGGCGCTGCCCGCACATGATTTGATTGCTTTTTTCGCAACTGTTAACTTACAGAAAGGCTTTGCATGAGTATGAATAAAAATGCCCCGATTGCCATTTTTGATTCCGGTGTCGGCGGATTGTCGGTTTTTAAGGAAATTGAAAAACTGATGCCGAATGAAAATTTAATCTATTTTGGCGATACGGCACGCGTGCCCTATGGTACAAGAAGTGCCGAAACCATACGCCGCTTTGTCAAAAGCGATTTGGATTTTCTGTTTCGCTTTGCGCCGAAGCTCATTGTCGTTGCCTGCGGCACGGCGAGCTGTGTCGGCGCACCGGTGTTAGAGGAAGAATGTGAGCATTTCACCTCTGTTATCAGTCCCTCCGCCATCGCGGCGGCAAAAACCACAAAAAGCGGCAGAATCGGCGTAATCAGCACGGCGGCTACGCTTAAAAGCGGCGCTTTTGAAAACAAAATCAAAGAGCTGCTTCCCGCTGCCGAGGTATACACGAAAGCGGCGCAGATGTTTGTCAATGTAGTTGAAAACGGCTGGATTGAGGAAGATAATGAAATTGCCAACGCCGTGGCAAAGGAATATTTAAAGGACTTAAAAAAGCAGCACGTAGACACCTTGATTTTGGGCTGCACACACTTCCCTCTGCTTTCCAAGGTAATACAAAAGCAAATGGGCGAGGATGTTACGCTCATATCCTCGGGTTATGAAACCGCCCTTGCGGCTAAAATGGATTTAGAGGCACTCGGGCTGCGCAGTGACAGCACTGTAGCGGGCACCAAGAAATTCTTTGTATCCGATGATTTGGAATCCTTCTGCCAGCTCGGCGCGGTATTCCTCGGACACGCCATTGACCGCGATGAAGCGGAATTGGTGGAAGTAGGCTAAAGCAGCAGGCTATGCCCGCTGCATGATGCTTGCGCGGTGCGCAAGTGATGTCGGCTGTGCCGGTGATGTATGCACTGCGTGCATGTGATGTTTGTGCTGCGTACAAGTTGCGGGAGGGCTCTGCCCTCGCCCTATTATAAACACAGCAAACACAGAACAGGAAACAGGAAATGAAACAAAATGCAACCATATTTGTCAAAGGCGTGCAGTCGGTAGACGGGGAGAAGGATACCATAGAACTATCGAGCGCCGGCACGGTGGAGATAAACGAAAAGGGTCTGCGCCTGAGCTATACGGAGCCGGATACCGAAGGCAACATGTCTCAAACCGTGCTCACACTGATTGGCGAAACGCTGAAAATAGACCGTGACGGCGGCAGTGAAATGAGCATGATTGTGCAAAAAGGAAGGCACCGCAAATGCTCCTATGCCACCCCGATGGGCGCAATGCTCTTAGGTACCTACGGTACTAAATTGAGCAAAGGCTCAAATTTTTTTAGCGTAGAATATGATTTAGATGTCAACGCGGTCCTCATGAGCCGCAACGAATTGGAAATAAAGTATATTTTAGATTGATAAGGAGACAGCATGGCACAACTACTCATCCAAACCAAACAAAAGCTTAAAGCGGCAGTTGCGGCGGCGGTACAAAAAGGCATTGAAGCCGGCGACTTTCCCGCAGCGGAGCTGCCCGCGATTCAAATAGAAATTCCGGCGGACAGCAAAAACGGTGATTTTTCCACCAATGCCGCCATGGCGCTCGCAAGAGCATTTCGCAACAATCCGCGCAAAATCGCGGAAATTATCACCGCTAATTTGGATTTGAGCGATTTGCCGATTCAAAAAAGCGATATTGCCGGTGCCGGCTTTATCAATTTCTATTTAAGTGAAGATTACTATGCGCTGGTATTAAAAGAAGCGCTCGATAAGGGCTGCGACTTCGGCGCATCCGATTACGGAGAGGGCAAGCGCATCAATGTGGAATTTGTCTCCGCAAACCCTACCGGCCCCATGCATATGGGAAATGCCAGAGGCGGTGCGCTCGGCGACTGCCTTGCCGCAGTGCTTGAAAAAGCCGGTTACTATGTGGAAAGAGAGTTTTATGTTAACGATGCGGGAAACCAAATCTTAAAATTCGGTCTTTCACTCTCCATCCGCTATTTAAGCCTGTTTCTTCCGGAGGATGACCCGCGCTGCGAACTGCCGGAGGATGCCTATCACGGCGCGGATATTTTGGAGCGTGCACAGGAATTTGCCGCCGCATACGGCGATGCCTATGTGGCAGTGAGTGAAGCAGAGAGGCAGCAGGCGTTAATCGATTTCGCGCTGCCCAAAAATATTGCGGCAATGAAGGAATTGATGCAAAAATACCGCATCACCTATGATACCTGGTTCATGGAGAGCGAGCTGCACAAAAAAGAGGTCGGCGAGGTCATTGACATTCTCAGCGCAAAGGGATACACCTATGAAAAAGACGGTGCGCTGTGGTTTGCCGCTTCCAAGGCAGGCGGCGAAGAGTTTAAAGACGAAGTATTGGTGCGCTCAAACGGCACGCCGACTTACTTCACCGCCGATATCGCCTACCACCGCAATAAGCTCTCTAAGCGCCGGTTTGATAAAGCGATTGACATCTGGGGTGCCGACCACCACGGTCATGTGGCAAGGCTCAAAAACGCCTTGTGCGCCGTGGGCGAGAGCGGCGATGCTTTGGATGTTGTGCTCATGCAGCTGGTGCGCTTAATTAAAGACGGCAAACCCGCTAAAATGAGCAAACGCACCGGCAAAGCCATAACACTTGAGGATTTGTTAAACGACATTCCCGCCGATGCGGTGCGTTTCTTATTTAACATGCGCGAGGCGACAAGCCAAATGGATTTTGATTTGGATTTGGCACTCGAGCAATCGAGCCAAAACCCGGTGTATTATGTGCAGTATGCGCATGCGCGCATCTGCTCGATTTTGCGCAAAATTGAGCAGGACGGCGCCACCCTTCAGCCCTGCTCTCTTGAACAGCTAAAAGGCTTGCAGGAAGCGGAGGAAATCGCCATCATCCGCCATCTCGCATCGCTGACAGATGAAATCATTACCGCCGCAAAAACCTATGACCCGGCGCGCATTACGCGCTATGTTATCACGCTTGCAAATCTCTTCCACAAATTTTATAACGCCCACCGCGTGGCAGTGGACGATGAAAACCTGATGCAGGCAAGAGTAAGCTTGTGTATGGCGGTGAAAACGACCATTAAGAGCATTTTGGAAATGTTCAAAATCACCGCACCCGAAAAAATGTAAGAAAACTGAAAACCGCAATAATTAAGAGGTTGTCGACTGACAACCTCTTAAATTATTTTTTCTTTATACTTCAAGTGCAAGCTGCTTTTCAATTTTTTTCTTTAATCTCTTTTCCTTGCACTTTTTGCATTTTTTAACAATGGCTCTGATAATAAGAATAATGATTAATGCAGCGCCGCCGGTGAGTGCACCGATAATGATATAGCGTGCATATTGATTGATTTTTTCTTCAAATTCTGCTTTTTTCTCTTCCGCCTTTGCATATCCGGTGATGACATAACTGATAACATCTGCTACTCTGCTTATCACATCTAATATGCCGGATAAAATACCCATCAATTTTTTTGCCATGATGTAGCCCTCCTGTTTAGTTGATACTTGTATTGTAGCATTTTGTGTGCCAATAGTCAAGCAGACAAATAAGGATTTGCGGAGGTGCATGGATTAAAAAGTTTACACTGATTTTGTCCGACTTTTCTACCCCTCCGAGCGCTGTAAACGCGCCCACCTCCCCTCATCAAGGGGAGGTACAAAGCGGTTGAGCCGCTTACAGCGGCTTTTTTTGAACATCCAATTCACTCTTACTCTTTGTT
>JAFWGH010000021.1 GCA_017512465.1 Clostridia bacterium | reverse complement strand
GATTTTCAGTGCGTTGCAGTTTTTGCTAAGTAATTTTATTCGAATAAGTGATAAAATCTTTCTTGCATACTTTGTGTATGGATGAAATATTTTATCGCTTAGGCGGATGAAAGAACAACGCAAAAACCAAACCTTCTTTACGGAGAGTGACGATAAGAAAGTTTTGGTTCATGTTGAATGCTTCTACCCGTCTTGACAATGAAAAAACAAGACAATACGACAAGTATTCCCTCGTTTTTGTCATTGCCAATCTGAGCAAAATCATTCAATATGAACTGCGTTGCACCTCAAATTCTATATTTTTGTACAAGAAGAAGGCAAAAGCAGCCCATAAGGCTGACGCCTATGGACTGCTTTTAACGCACTAATTGTGCGAAAAGATAGAATTGTGAGGCAAAACCTTCTTTTCGCCACTCTCCGTATGGCATGCACCCCAACGAAGGGAGTTTTTTGTATGACAAAGAAAATTTTATGCTTTTTCATTGCCATTATTCTTCTCATTGGCACGATTCCGTTTTGCGTAAACGCATCTGACGGTTCTGTTGATATAGTGAGCGGTGATGATACCGATGCATATGCCAAGGATGCACCGATTTCCACCATCCGCCTTGACTGGTCCAAAATCAATAAAGATAATGTGGTTTTGGAACAAGAGGAAGGCCTGCAAGGCTACATATACAAAATCAACGATGAAGGCTTTGTGTATTTGGAAAATGCGATTGTCAACAACGGTGTTAAATCTTATCATCCCTTTACCATTAAGTATCCGGATGCTGCCCTCATGGCAGACGGCTCTCGCAAGCCGCTGGTCATCACATTTTATGATGTGCGCGTGATGGGCAAGGAAACGGCTGCACCCGAAGGCTATACCGATACACTTTTCTTTGCCAATACAAACCCTTATGTAAAAAATGTTTCGGTTTCGTTTAGTCCTATCTCCACGCAGCAAAGACATGTGGGTATGCAGAGCAAAGTCCTCGTCTATGTAGAAGGGGCAGACACCGGCGACACACTGATGATTACCCCGCGCGGTATCAATGTCAGCCGTGCAGGCAATTCCAGTTTTTCTCAGATTACCTACGCTCATTTATTCCATAATTATTCGGAATCCTTCGAGCTTGGCGATGGTATTGCAGACGGCTCGGCAGTTTACCTCCCCTCCGATAGCATTATGGACCGGGTCGGCGTCAGCATTCCCGATGGTTCCACCTACCGCTTTGTGGGAACCTCACGCTCCGTGGATGCATTGCGTCAGGATGCTTTTACCACTGTGATTGATGCAAACAGCGGTTTTAACGCAACCGTGCGCAGCAGTGCCGGTGTTAACACAATACCGATTGAAATGTATATTTTATCCGCCAATAAAAGCTATGCACTGAGCACCGCTGCCGGTGAAAACGGCACGATTACTCTGTGGGCAGACGGTACGCTCAACAGCACAAGCGCCCCCGCACTCGCCGGCGGCACCACCGAAGCACCGCTGAGCTATTGTGTGCCCGAAGGCAAGGAAGTGAGCGTTTGCATCACTCCGGATGAGGGATATATGCTCGATACCCTCACTGTAAACGGGCAGGCGGCAGACCCCGACAGCACCCGGTACGCGGCAGATGGTGAAACCATCGAGTACTATGCACTGAATTTACCCGCGGCACAAGAAGATATCGAGGTGGAAGCCACCTTTAAGCAAATCCCTCATGTGCACCGGTTTAACTATACGGCGGATAATGATAATTTCCGCATCACCGCCACCTGTACGAAAAAGTTTTGCCCCTTGACCGACAGCCAAATTATTTTGCAGGCATCTCTGCCCGCCCATAAGGCGTATGGCGATGGTCTTGATGCAAATGCGGGATTAACCGGCAAACAGGAATTGATAGAAGCCACCGGCGGCGCCGCTGAAGTGCGCGTGGTTTATGAAGACGAGGCGCATATTAGTTCCGGCGAAATAGCGCCTACCGGTGTCGGCAATTACACCGTAACTTTATCGATTTTGGACAATGGACAAATCACAAAGGCGGAAAAAGACTATTCGATTGTAAAAGGGAATGTGACACCTGTTATTGTGATGAGCGATTGGACTTACGGGGAAGCGGCAGTTACCCCGAGCCTGGAGGAATCCTCCAAACCCGCCGGCGCATCGGTAACATACTATTATAAACCCTTTGATGCGCAAGAAAGCGCCTACACTACAGATGTTCCTTCCAATGCCGGCAAATATACACTCAAAGCAGTAACGGAGGAAACCCTCAATTACAATCAGGGCACCGCCACTTGCACCTTTGAAATCAAGAAGGCTGTGCCGACCCCTGAAATACCCGCGCATATCACCGCGGTTTACGGCGATACCCTTGCCGACATTTCCCTGCCGCAAGGCTGGGCGTGGGCAGACGATACGCAGTCTGTCGGCGCGGCAGGCACCAAAACCTTCTCCGCCGTTTTCACACAAGAGCCGGTAGAGAATTATGAAAGCGTTACGGCGGACATCCCCGTGGATGTTGCCAAAAAGCCTGTCACCGTCACAATAGAGGATAAGACCAGCTACTGCGGCAGTGCATTGGAAACACTGAGCTTTACAATGGATGAAGGTGCACTTTTGCCGGGCGATGAACTTGGCATCACCCTTTCCACAGATGCGGACAGCGCGGTAGCAGGCAGCTACAATATTACCCTTTCCTGGAATCAAAACGAAAACTATGCACTCACCGTGATTGGCGGCATGTACACCGTTTCTCCCGCTCCCGTATACAGCTTTGAGGATGGCACAAGCCTTGCGTGGCATCAGGGCAGCGGCGCAGATTTGGATTTTACCGTTCACCGCGACACGGACGACAGCCAAACCTTCGGCAATTTCACAGAGCTTAGAATTGATGACACCGTGGTAGACCCGACCAATTACAATGCCGATGAAGGCAGCCTGCATATCACTTTAAAAGCAGATTTTTTAGATACGCTCTCCCTCGGCGAACACACTATGAGCGTACACTTTAATGATGGCGAAGCGCAGTCAAGCTTACGCATTTTGGAAGCGGAGCAGGAGCCGACACCGACTCCCGATGCGGACGATGCCGCAGCGGATGACAGCACCCCGCCGGCAGATACTGCCGAAAGCACCGCGACTCCCTCCACCGGAGATGAGCTCCCCGCGGCTATACTCTGTGCGGCAGCACTTGCGGCAACCGCCGCTACACTTACCGTAATAAAACGCAAGAAAGATGCATAATACGTTATAACAAAAACGGATGATTGGAAACCCAATCATCCGTTTTATTTTCTCACTAATGCGGCGATATGCCTACCCGCAGTATTCTGCAAACCAAGATGCCGACGGGGCACACATCCCCGCCTCGCTCACCGCAGGGGCGGTGGTCGTTTCGCTACCGCTCGCCTGCTTTGTGCTATCGGTTTTCTCCCCGTAATACGCGAGCGCAAAATAGACAAGCCACGCCACTACAATAATAACCGCCTTTCCCGCCACGGGAAGCTTTTGGGAGCGCACCACTAAAATCGTGAGCGGAATCGGGAAGCAGAGTATCCACCCCAACACCCACAGCCAGGTTTTGCGTTTTTTCGGTATCGGCTGCGGTGCGGCGGTATAATAGCCCGTCTGCTGTTCGGCTTGCGCGCGCTGCCTGCCTTTTTCATACGCATACCCCGCCTGCTCCGCATCATCATATTGCATGTGCTGCTCACCATCATCCACCACAATGCTTGTTGAGCAATAGGGACACACCGTGTGCTTCTCGGCGGCATCCGCTTGTATCGGTGCGCCGCAGCTCGGACAATTTAAACTGATTAAGCGCATAATTCACTCCTAAAACTAAACTACCGCCATTATAGCACAAGCGCAAGTAGCCTTCAAGCCTTTCGGGTGCGCATAAGCGCACCATGCGCTTTGCACCGCACAACCGGCGGCTTTTTAAAAGCATGTTTATATTGCTTTTTAAGTGAGTAAATAGTATAATAATATAGTAAATATCATTACGGAGGGTAATAGAATGAAATCTGATGTGATTCATGTTTCAAGCACCGGCGAAGGTGTGGCACAAGCAATTAAACAAACAGAGGCTGTGGCAACTTTCAAGTCACTCGAGCAAAAAGATTCCATTCACCTTTTGCTGCTGGCAGAAGAGATGATGGGAATGATGAAGGGACTTGCGGGTGAGCATGATGCAGACTTTTGGATTGAAGATGAAGAGGACACTTTCCGCCTGCACTTAAAAGCTCAAATCGATATGGATGCGCAAACCAGAAAGAAACTGTTATCCGCCTCCACCAGCGGCGAAAATATTGCCGCAAAAGGCGTGACGGGTAAAATTCGCGATTTGTTCAGCCGCATCATTGAGCCGGATGGAGAATTGCCCGCTGCCTATACCGCAGGGTGGAACACCGAAGATATGCCTACCGCGCAAGCGGCGGCTTATGCCAAGGGCATGGCGATTGGTAGCGGTAGTATCTGGTCGCTCAACCGCTATAAGGCAAGCAAAGCAAATGAGGATTGGGACGAATTGGAGCAATCCATTGTTGCCAATCTTGCGGATGAGATTGAAATCGGCATCACAGAGCATGAAGCAGAAATGATTATCTATAAAAAGATTTAAAAGGGGGATAAATAATGAACATTCAAAAAACAGTAGACGGCAGCGCCATGACCATTGCACTCGAAGGCAGACTCGAAACCACAACTGCTCCCGAACTCGAGACAGTTGTCAGAAACGAGTTGGGCGGTATTACCGCACTCACCTTTGATTTTTCCAAATTAGAGTATATTTCCTCGGCAGGACTGCGTGTTATCTTAACTGCGCAAAAAACCATGAAAAAGCAGGGCAGCATGAAGGTAACGGGCGCCAACGAAATCGTGATGGAAGTGTTTGAGTTAACCGGCTTTGCCGATATTATCGACATTGAATCCTAAATGATTAAATATTAAAAAGGGGCTGTGAAAAAACGCAATAATTTTTAATTGCGTGGCTTCACAGCCTTTGTTTTTTTTGTTGAAATTCAATTTTAAAAGAAATTTAGATATAATTCCCCTTACCCCAAAAATGAGGCGTGGTTTTCAACGTTGATGTTGAAATTTTCGTAACAATCTTCGGCAATTGCATCTATACTGTAACTCATTATGCCGAAATCCCTTGCATCTTTTTAACTGTGGCAATGTACTCTGCCATGGTGATTTCTTTATTAAGGAGTTTTTCGCAGAGCGCCTTGTATTCCGGTAACACAACAAAGCCCTCCATTGGGGTGCATGCCATAAAGAAGGTTTGGTTTTTGCGTTGTTCTTTCATCCGCCTAAGCGATAAAATATTTCATCCATACACAAAGTATGCAAGAAAGATTTTATCACTTATTCGAATAAAATTACTTAGCAAAAACTGCAACGCACTGAAAATCATCAGATTTTTTGTTAGAACAAAGAAAAAAGCTTCGTTAAGGCTGACGCCTAATGATGATTTTTTCTGAAGTTATAGCGAAAAAGATGATGATTTTGAGCAAACATTCTTTATGACATGCACCCCTTT
>JAFWGH010000020.1 GCA_017512465.1 Clostridia bacterium | reverse complement strand
GAAAATGATGGTTTTAAGTAAAAAGTTTATTTTCCCTACGGGGGTTGACATTGAGCCTGTGTTGCCGTGATTGTGGCAAATAAAGGGGCTCAAACGCCGATTCCGGCTTGATTTGCCCTGCAAAAAACATATCACGGCAACTTCTCAATATAAACCCCGCTTCTGAAAAATGAACTTTTCACGGAAATAAGAAAAGAGACACCGGCAAAATGCGACTTGAAAATACGGCTTTTTTATAATATAATATATATATTATATTACTATTACTAACGAGGTGAAAACATGGAAGAACAAACCAAAAAACCTGCCAAGACCTGGCAAATTGTTTCCGGTGTGTTGGCTATCGCGCTTGTTGTGATGACATGCCTGTATTTTTTTGCGCCGCTTTCTAAGCAGGCGGAGGAACCGCAGACCACGGCAGCGCAATCTGCAGACAAAGAGACTGATGCGGATGCCCTTTCGTTATGGACACAAAGCGCACCGCTCAAAAAAGAGCTTGTGGAGTACATGAAAGCGATTACTACCGAGGGCTCGAAAGACTTTATCCCGGTCGAAAACCGCATTGCTGTTTTTGATATGGACGGTACCCTGTGCTGTGAAACAGACCCCGGTTATTTTGACCACAAGCTGCTTTACCACAGAGTGATGGAAGACCCCAATTATAAAGACAAGGCGAGTGAAGCCGAAAAGGAAACGGCAGCGATTATCAAAACCTACTTTGAGAGCGGCGAGTACCCGGAGGGCTTGGATATCAAGCACGGCACGGCAGTTGCCACCGCCTTCAAGGGCATGACAATCGGCGAGTTTGATAAATATGTCAAGGATTACCGCAATCAGCCGATGGAAGGCTACAACAATATGACAAACGGGGAAGCCTTCTACAGACCGATGCTGCAGGTGATTGATTTCCTGCAGGCAAATGATTTTAAAGTTTACATTGTCAGCGGCACCGACCGCCTGATTACCCGCGGCTTGGCAGAGGGTACAGTGAATATCCCGCTGAGCCAAATGATTGGCTCCGATGAAAGCCTGGTTGCCAGCAATCAGGGCAAAGAGGACAGCTTAGATTACACCTATTCCAAAGAGGATGAGGTTATCACCGGCGGCGAGTTTTTAATCAAAAACTTAAAGATGAATAAGGTGGCTGTTATCCAGCAGGAAATCGGTGTGCAGCCGGTGCTCTCCTTCGGCAACAGCTCGGGTGATGCGGCTATGGCAAACTTTGTGCTGGATGAAAATCCGTATAAGAGCGCGGCATTTATGCTTTGCTGTGATGATACCGAGCGTGAAAACGGCAATCCCGAAAAGGCGGAAAAAATGCGCAAAACCTGTGAAGAAAACGGCTACACAGCCATTTCCATGAAAAACGATTGGACCACGATTTACGGGGAAAATGTAACCAAAAAATAAACATTGTTGAAAAGCGGCAGGCGACGATTGAAGCGCCTGCCGCTTATTTTTTTTGACATCAAATTCTGTTATTTGGTAATATGAGTGCACAGTGTGCACAGGGGGCGGTTAGCGTGAAAGTTTCTTTCACGCAATGAAATATTGCCTGTGGCAATATGAAATATTTGCTACGCAAATATGAGTAGCGGGAACACCCGTACCCTCGTCCAACCAAACTGCGCAAGTGACAAAGGTTTGCAAGCAGAACCTTTGTAGATTGCTTCGTTTGCTTGTCCTCTTCCCGAAAAGTTTGCTACAAGGGTTTAAGTATTCAAGGCTTATTGTCTCTCACATATTCTTTTTGCAGTTTTCTCGTCAATGCCGAGCACGGACACCATATTCTTCTTAAATGAGTTTTTATATAACAGCCACATACCCTGCGGCATTCCTGCGTATTTCATAATTATCTACCCAAAATAAACATCTAAAATCATCATTGTTACAAAGCCGACGGCAAGACCTATCGTTGCGATATTTGAATGCTTGCCGAGCTGTGAATCGGGGATTAGTTCCTCAACCACAACGTAAATCATTGCGCCTGCCGCAAAGGAGAGAAGATACGGCAGAGCGATTAAGATTGCACTTGTAAGCAGTACCGTAATCAGACCGAACACAGGCTCAACCGCACCTGAGAGCGTACCGAGCAGAAACGCCTTGCCTTTTGACACGCCCTCGCTTTTGAGCGGCATTGATATAATCGCGCCTTCGGGGAAATTCTGAATTGCAATACCGATTGAAAGTGCCGTTGCAGCTGCCATTGTAATACCCGAATTGCTTTTTAATGCCGCCGCAAGCGTTACGCCGACAGCCATACCTTCGGGGATATTGTGAAGCGTTACGGCAAGCACCATCATCGTTGTTTTTTTGAGCTTGTCGGTTTTGATGCCTTCCTGCGTTTTGTCAATATGTAAGTGCGGGATTACGCTGTCAAGCACGAGCAAAAATGCAATGCCGAGCAGGAAGCCGACTGCGGCGGGGAGGAATTTAAGCTTGTATCCTCTCGCCATTTCTATTGACGGGATAAGCAGTGACCAGACGGAAGCCGCAATCATTACGCCCGAAGCGAAGCCAAGCAGCAGCTTTTCAAGCTTTTCATTTATTTTGTTTTTCATTAGGAATACCATTGCCGCACCCAGCGTGGTGCCTGCAAACGGTATTAACAGTCCCAATGCCAACATAATAACACCTTCCTGTTATTTATTTCCTACCAGTAGTTTTGAAGCGTCAAGCATTAAGAGCTTTGCCTCTTTGCTTTCTATGAACAAACCGTCCGTCGTGTCGAGCAGTTCGACTTTTTCATAACCCATATCGTAAAGCTTCTGAACGAAGGCATCCATATCGCCGTATTTTTGTTTGCTGAATATATCGTGGATAGCGAAGGTGCCGCCCTTTTTGAGGGTACGCAGTGTTTCAAGCAAAATCGCCTGACGGTCGTTTGTCGGGATATTGTGATAAACGTAGTTGCTCATGACCGCATCAAAGGTTTCGTCCTCAAACGGCAGAGCGGTTGCGTCGCCCTTCCGGAATTTGATGTTTTCAACACCCTCGGCTCTTGCGTTTTCCTTGCAGAGCAGTTTTGAAAACGAAGCATATTCCTTGCCCCAGCGGTCACAGCCGATAATGTTTGCATTCGGATTTTTCTTTGCAACCGCGATTGCAAGCGCACCGCTTCCGCAACCGATATCAAGCGCAACCCCGCCGTCCGGCATGTCAATATATCCTGCGGTACCGTCAATGATTCGTTTGGACACCTTGCGCTTGCCGTCATACGAAAAAGCATTATAGGCAAATACGCTCCATGCAAGATACACGCACATTAATACTGCTGCAATCGCAAATATTACGCATAAAACTATTTTTGCAACGCCGTGCAGGACAAGTGCAAATACCACGAGCAATATAAGTGATAATACTACGCCGATAATTCCTGCAGTAAGCATCCATTTCGGTATCCAGTTTTTATAATCGGGTTTCATTGCTATTCTCCTTTGAATTCTATTCTTACAATATCAAGCTTAATCAGCTTGTCGCACATTCTTGCCATAAACCTGTTAAATGTGCCGAAGCGTTTATCAATCTTACGGTAGCCGTTCATATAGCTTTTTGTTGTTACCGAGGCATACGCGTTGCTCCATAAGGCAAGCTCTTTGGCAGCGTCGCTTGTTGAAAAGTAAGCGCTGACATCTGTAATGCCGACCTCCTTGAGCCATGTTTTCGTCATCATCTTTGCGCCGATTTTGTTGCAGGAATCAAAGACGAGCCTGCCGCCCTTAAAATGCTTTGCCATAGCGTCAAACAAATCCTTAAGCTGCTCTGTCTTAAAGTAGTAAAACACGCCTGCAGCGTAGAATACCGCGCCCTTGCTTTCGTCAAATTCAATCTTGTCAAACCACGAAAAGTCGTTGAGGTCGCACGCGATATTTTGTTCTCTTTCACTTGCGGGAAGCAGTTCGTTTCGTATGTCAATTACATCGGGTAAATCAAGGTTGTAACCTCTGCATCTGCCGTTATCCATCCGCTTGAATGTGGTGTCAAGTCCGCAGCCGAGATTAACTACTGCCGCTTCGGGATGCGTTTTCAGATAATCCTCAACCTCACACCCCAAATCGTAATACCTCTGCGCCGCTTCAAGTGCACCGAACAGTCCCGCTTTCGTTTCCATCAGCTTGCCTTTTTCTGAGAAGTCGTAATCAAGCATATTGCAAATGCGCTTGGCTTCCTCGTCATTAAGCATATCGGGATAGTGGTCTGCGCAAACCTTGCGCCCGTAAAGCGGAATAATCAGCGTTTCCTGAACCGTGTTCTTTTCAATATGATATTTATCCATTATTATGCCTTCTTTGCAGTAACGTTCAACCAGGGGTTTTCGCCGTGCTGATGTATTTCTATATCCGTAAAGCCTGCACTTTCAAGCAGCTTTTTCAAATCATCGCCCGTGTAAAGATTCATTCCGTCAATGATTTGTGAAAACTTTACGGAGGTTTTATCCGTGCCCGTTGACTCATTTGTGATTGCAAAGGTGCCGCCTTTTTTCAAAACTCTGAACATCTCGGCAAACGCCTTGTCAATCTCCTGCCAGAAGTAAACCGTTTCAAACGCAGTTACCGCGTTGAACGAGTCGTTATCAAAAGGAAGGGAGCGAACATCGCACTGATATATTTCGCAGCGACCTTTTGCGATATCCGCCGCATTAACCTCTTTGGACTTTGCAACGCTTACTTCGGAATAGTCAATGCCGTATGCCTTGTCGCATTTTGAAAGCAGACGCTTTACGTTTGCACCACCGCCGCAACCGCAGTCAAGAGCTGTGTCGTTACGGTTTATATCCACAAAACCGAATCCCCATTCGGCAAGCGTACCGTGTCCGCCGGAATTCATACCGTTAACCATTATCTTTCCAAGAAAGCCCTGGGGTTTTCTTGTGTTGTTAAAAAACTTACTCATTAAGCTCATAATGTTCCTCCTAAATATAAAACGGCAGATAATTATCCGCCGTAAATCACTTTCTGAAAAAACCCTTCTTTTCAAACGGCTCTGAATTTATGCCCTTGAATTCGTATCCCGTTTCGGCTATTGCTGCCTTGAGAGCAGACTCGTCAAGCTCGCTGTCAAGCAAAAAAGTGGTTTCGCCCTTTGAGTGAGAGGATGCGACCTTCTTTGCTTTGGGATAAACTTTTCTGATAGTATCGTTGATATGCGCCTCGCACATACCGCACATCATACCGTCAATTTTTAATGTAATCTTGTTCATAGCATTTCTCCTTATCACAGTGCGGTGGCTAACTGATAAATATGGGGAAAGAAACAGGAATAGGAATAAAGAAGAAGCCTGAGTTAGATACGCCTAACTCATATGGCAAATAAAAAGTTAGCCACAGCTAACTCGCGTTGCAAATATAATAGTTAGCCGCCGCTAACCAACTATATTATATACCTTCAATTTCAAATGTCAAGCCCTTTTTCTTGTATTTTGAATTATTCAAAATACAATATCGTCGTCAACAGAAGGTACAACCGCCACCATATTCGTTCCACACAATAGGTAAAACCCTGCAATTATTAATGTAATTAACGATATTATTAGCTTTTTTTACGATAAAAATCGCAGAAAAAAGAAATCGCACATACCCCACAAATGAACATTTTGTTCAAAATGGGGTAAGTGCGACTAAAGATTCAAAAAGTCAACCGGGGTAAATCTGGGGTAAGTGCAAATTTTTCAGCCTTTTTTCGGTGACAAAACGTGGCAAAACCCCCTAAAAACCCCCGAAACTAGTCTATGAGTGGTTTCATTGTCGGGATTTCGGCAATGAGGAACACATAGGTTGGTATAACCCGGTATATCTTGGCTTTATTCATCAAACGGTTCCCCATTTTTGACCATAACTTGGCATAACGCGGCATAACTTTTTTTCAAATGGGGTAGAATTTGGGGTAGAAAAAGTGATGTGTTACTACCCCAAAAATAGAAACACATTGTTTTTTTGCTATTTTTTAACTAATTTTTATCTTGCCTTCCAAGCCTGAAAATGACTCTATTTTTTTGTCTTTTGTTGCTTCGTTATAGACGTCCATAGTGGTTGTGATATCTGCATGTGTAAATGTCGCCTCTTTTAATAGTGCGTGTTTCAATTGTATTATTCATAAGGAGAGCAGCGATAACGAAGTATTGGTTCATTTTGTCTGCTTTCACTCACCTTAACAATTTAAAAATGCACCAATACGCAGAGTATTCCCACATTTTAAAATTGCCAATCTGAGCAAAATCAGGCAAAATTAACTGCT
>JAFWGH010000019.1 GCA_017512465.1 Clostridia bacterium | reverse complement strand
TATATGATACCAATTTAAAAGATTTAAAAACACGATTTGACAAAGAACGAGAACAAGCATATTTAAGATCAATTAATTCTGTTTATGCTATGACTTTCAATGAATGGTTTGAAGAATGGTTTACTAATGCTAAAGCACCTACATTGAAAAACGAAGTCAATCGAGTAAATTACAAAAGAAAAGTTGTTAATACATTTTGTGCAGAATTAGGCGAAAAACAATTAAAGGACATATCTCAATTAAATATTCAAACAGCAGCAAATAATTTAATTGAAGAAAAAGGCTATTCTATAAGAACCATTAGAGATGCTTTAGGAGTTGTTAGAGATTGCTTAACTTCTGCGGTTGTCAATCAATTAATACCATTTAATCCATGTGTTAATATTGTTGTACGAAGGCTCAATGAACCAAAAGACGAAAGAGTTGTTTTATCAAAAGAAGAACAAGAAATTTTCTTACAATTTGCTTCAAACAGTTTTTACTATGAAGCATATCAAATACTTTTTCAAACAGGTATGCGTATTGGTGAATTTGCCGGTTTACAATGGGAAGATATAAACTTTGAAAAGAAATATATATTCATTCAAAGGTCTTTAACTTCAGCATATGTCAATGGTAAAAAGATTTTGGAATTAACAACACCAAAAACACAAAACTCTTATCGCAAAATACCTTTCTTTAAAGGTACAGAAGAATTGTTAAGAGCGTGGCAGAAAAAGCAAAATATTATTAAAGCAAAGATGGGCAATCAATGGCGTTCACCAGAAGAATTAGGGAATTTAGTTTTTACAACTTCTTTGGGTTCTCCGGCAGCACGATATGTAATTACAAGTGATATTAAAACGATATTAAATAATATCAATATTGCAAGATTACACGAATCGATTCAAACAGGTAAACCATTTGTTGAATTTAAAAAGGTTCATCCACACGCTTTTAGACACACTTTTGCTACAAGATGTTTTGAAAAGAAATTGTCTCCATTATTTATTATGAAAATCATGGGGCATACAAAATATTCTACTACGGTATCATATACTCATCTATTAGAAGATTATAGCAATAGCGAAGTTGATAAGGCAGGTTCTTTTATTGAACATACAATGACTGAACCATATATAGAATTTGAACAATTTTGTCATATGACAGCCGTTTAATGCTTGCGTAAACAACAAAAATCGTTAAATTCTTTAAAACTTATAATAGCAAATTATCAATTTTACGCAAAAATTTGTTTAATATTTTTATTATAATCATTATTATATACTGTATTTAAGCCATTTATGTAAAAAACTTCACAACGATGGTAAAAGGTAACTAATCATTCAATTTTTAAACATCAGCACTGCGGTTGTTTCCGCGGTGCTGTTTTTTGTAATTAAATTGTAAATAATTATTATGTATATATTGTATTTTTATCTAAAATGTGTTAAAATTGATAAAATACTATAATAATAACTATATATAGTGTTCTAATCTATTAAATGAGGTTGTAGAGTATGAAGTATAAGAGAATATTATTAAAGATTTCCGGCGAAGTGTTAGCCGGCGACAAGGGTTTCGGATTAAATGATGAAATGATTATGGATGTATGCAATTCCATCAAAGCCTGCCGCGATTTAGGTGTTGAGGTTGGCGTGGTTGTCGGCGGCGGCAATTTTTGGCGCGGCAGAAGCAGCGGTGAGATGAGCCGCGTGAAGGCAGATCATATCGGCATGCTTGCAACGGTTATGAATGCTATCGCGCTTTCCGACGGTTTAACCAGACTCGGTGTGGACAATGTTGTACAAACCGCCGCGGAAATGAAAACATTTGCCGAAACATATTACTATAATAAGGCACAAAAAAATCTCGCTCACGGCAGAGTGATTATTTTCGGGTGCGGCACCGGTAATCCTTTCTTCTCAACCGATACGGGTGCGGCACTGCGCGCTATTGAAATCGGCGCCGACATTTTAATGAAAGCAACCAATGTTGACGGTGTATATGATAAAGACCCGAACAAGTTTGCCGATGCTGTAAAATATGACTCAATTACGCCGCAAGAGGTACTTGAAAAGAATATCAATGTCATGGATAGTACAGCCTTTGCACTGTGTAAAGACAATCATATGCCGATTCTTGTATTCAATCTCGAGCAGGAAAACAGCATTATTGATGCTATTAATGATAAGCCTATCGGTACTCTGGTAGCTGACTAAGTAAATAAATATTCTAATATAATCAGCGGAAAAGTTTGCTGACCGCTCAAAAAGATGCAGACAGAAAGGTGATAAGTATGGAACAGTTATTTGAAAAAACAAAACTTAGAATGGAAAAATGTATTACAAGCTTAAATAATGATTTTGCAACCATCAGAGCCGGTCGTGCCAATCCCGGTGTACTCAATAAAGTAGTCGTGGATTACTATGGCACTCCCACGCCGGTACAGCAGATGGCACAGGTAAGCGTAGTTGAGGCGACTAACCTGGTTATCACCCCATGGGATGTCACAACACTTAAAGCCATTGAAAAAGCGATAAATGAGTCCGATATCGGCATTAACCCGCAAAACGACGGCAAATGCATTCGCTTGATTTTCCCGAAGCTTACCGAGGAAAGAAGAAAGGAAATATCCAAAGATATTGCCAAGAGAGGCGAGGAAGCAAAAATCGCAGTGCGTTCTGTCAGACACGATTCGATGGATGCGCTTAAAAAGATGAAGAAAAACAATGAAATCACTGAGGATGATTTTGATGATGGTGAAGAAGAAATTCAAGATATCACTGATAAGTACATCAAAGAGTGTGATAAAATTGTAAAAGATAAGAAAGATGAGATAATGTCGGTATAATGGCGATTTTTAAGAATAATATAACGCATCCGGAACCGGTTGTTCCTCAACATATAGCCATTATCATGGACGGTAACGGCAGGTGGGCAAAAAGAAGAGGACTCCCGAGAACAGCGGGACATAAAAAGGGCGCAAATAATTTCAGAACCATAGCTGATTATATGAATAAAATCGGTGTGAAATACATGACTTTTTATGCCTTTTCCACTGAAAACTGGAAGCGTTCTAAAGAAGAAATTGAAATCATCATGGATTTATTTAAGGATTATTTGGAAGAAGCCTTAGATAGATTTGAAGAAACCGATATGCGCATGGTCTTTATCGGTGACAGAAGCGTTTTAAAGCCGGAATTGGTTGCACTGATGGACAAAATTGAAGCTGTTTCAAAAGACCATAAAGGTGCAGTTGTCAATATGGCAATTAACTATGGCGGGCGACAGGAAATTACTGCCGCTTGTAAGAGAATTGCGCAAAAAGTGAAAGATGGCGTATTAGACCCTGATGAAATAGATGAAGATTTGATCAGTGCCAATATTTTCACTGCCGGTCAGCCGGATCCGGATTTGATTATTCGACCGAGCGGTGAGTTTCGTTTATCGAATTTTCTCATTTGGCAAAGCGCTTATTCCGAATTTTGGTTTGATAATGTAATGTGGCCTGAGTTTTCTACGAAAGATTTAGACAGAGCCATTCGCGATTATTCCAATCGACAAAGAAGATTTGGTGGTGTGAAATAAATGAAAAAAAGAATTATTACCGCAATTGTTGCCGTGCTGGGAGCAATCGGAATCGTTCTGCTCACGCGCATTAATTCCATTGCATTATTGATTCCAATATCCGCTTTTTGCGTGATATCGGTGCATGAGTTGATAAATGTTATCAAAATTAAAAGCAAAATGTTGATAACAACATCCATGTGCTATGCGGCTTTGGTTCCGTTTTTGGTGGCGGGAGATGAAGCATATTACGGATTCTTTCATAAATCTATACCCGTAAATTTACATACAATACTGTTACTGTTAACAGTGATTTATGTGCTAACGGTATTACATTCGCTTATAAAGCATTATACAAGTGTGAAATTTGAAACAGTGGCAACACTTATATTCGGCACTTTGGGCATTTCATTGGGATTATCATTACTGCCTGCTTTTAATGCGATGTATTATTATTACCCCGTTTTCAGCAGGGGTGACTCCATGTTTATCTTTATTTATTCCATGGTCGTTTGCTGGACATTTGATGGCGGTGCATATTTTATCGGCAGTAAGTTCGGAAAACATAAGATGGCGCCGAATATCAGTCCGAAAAAATCGTGGGAAGGGTATATTGGCGGCATAGTTATCGGAGAAGTCTTTACTATTATTTACTTTTTGTTGTTTAAAACCTTTGCTACAGCCGAATATCAACCGGAAATGTTTAATGTTTGGATGATTGCAATTATTTCGCCCATTTTGGCGACACTTTCTATTATGGGTGACTTGTCGGCTTCCACCATTAAGCGCAATTTCGGCGTAAAAGATTTCGGCTCTTTCTTCCCCGGACACGGCGGAATTCTTGACAGATTTGACAGTGTGCTTTATGTCACACCGATTATCTATGTAATTTGTAAAGTAATGGTGATGATAAAATCATGACAAAGAATCTTTCTATATTGGGTTCCACCGGTTCTATCGGTACCCAGGCAATTGATGTTGTAAGAATGCGCGGTATGGCAATTACCGCGCTTTGTGCAAATAAGAATACTGCTTTGCTAGAACAACAGGCGCGCGAATTTAAACCGGCGCTCGTTGCGGTATTTGATAAGGATAAATACAGCGAGTTAAAACTGCGCCTTGCGGATACCGATATTCAAATCGAAGCAGGCTTTGATGGACTTTGTGCGTGTGCAGTTGAAAAAAACTGTGATACCGTTTTAACGAGCGTGGTCGGCATGATTGGGCTTGTGCCGACATTAAAAGCGATTGAGGCGGGTAAAAACATTGCTCTCGCCAACAAAGAAACGCTTGTTGCCGGCGGCGAACTGGTAATGCGTGCCGCAAAAGAAAATGGCATTCATATCTATCCGGTTGACAGTGAGCATTCCGCTATTTTTCAGTGCTTGCAGTCTTCACCGCGCAAGCAAGCGCTCAAGCGCATTATTTTAACTGCATCAGGCGGTCCTTTTTTCGGCAAAAGTGAAGAAGAGCTTAAGACGGTTACTAAAGCGCAGGCGCTCAACCACCCGAACTGGAGCATGGGGCAGAAAGTAACCATCGATTCTGCTACTATGATGAATAAGGGGCTTGAGTTTATCGAGGCAAAATGGCTGTTTGATTTAAACCCTTCTCAAATTGATATAGTGGTGCATCGCGAAAGCATTGTTCATTCCATGATTGAATTTAACGACAATTCTATTATTGCGCAGCTCGGTGTTCCGGATATGCGTATTCCGATCCAATATGCACTGACATATCCGGAGCGATACGCATCGCCTGTAGCACAGTTGAGTTTTAAAGATTACTCAACCCTTACATTTTTTGAGCCGGATTATAATACATTTAAGTGTATTGATATTTGTAGAGATGCCATAAAAAAAGGCGGTGTGTATCCCGCAGCGGCAAATGGCGCCAACGAAGCGGCAGTGAAACTGTTCTTAGAAGATAAAATTGATTTTTATGATATTGCGTTTGTTGTCAGAGAAGCAATGCAAAAGGCGCAAGCCAAGCGCAATATTACTATAGATGACATTTTCGATGCGGATAAATGTGCAAGAGAATGTGTTTTAAACAGTATAAAATAAGGAGAAGATAGATTGGATTTTATCGGCATTTTGCAAAAAGTGTGGCCGTTCGTAGTAGCAATTTTACTGTTTTGTATCATCATTTTTGTGCATGAATTTGCCCACTTTCTCAGCGCAAAAGCCTGCGGTGTTAAGGTCAATGAGTTCTCAATCGGTATGGGTCCGAAATTAATTCAATTCGGCAAGAAAGAGACAAAATACACCTTGCGTTTATTCCCCATAGGCGGTTATTGCGCCATGGAAGGGGAGGATGAAGCAAGCGATGATGAACGCGCTTTTGTTAATGCTCCAAAATACAAGCGTTTTATTATCATTGCTGCCGGTGCGCTGATGAATATTTTTACCGGCTTTGTGATAATTACCATACTTCTTTCCACCGACAGCTTAATCGGCACCAAAACCATTGCCAATTTTTCAGAGGATGCTGTGAGCAATCGTTACTTGCAGGTGGGCGATGAGATTGTGAGTATCAACAATATGAAAATTATTTCGGAATACGATATTCACATCGGCTTAATGCGTGATGATGACGGAATTGTTGATTTTGTTGTCAAGCGTGACGGCGAGAAAAAAGTGCTTAACGGTGTTGAGTTTAAAACAGAGGAAAGTGACGAAGCATACGGCAATAATAAGCTTTTAATCCAATATGATTTTTTCATTGTCGGCGAAAAACCGGGTTTTTTTAATACCATTGCGGCAGGTGCTGCACAAACCGTTTCTTTTGCAAGGCTTGTATTTATCAGCTTATATGATTTGTGTACCGGTCAGGTCGGCTTTTCCGAATTGTCCGGACCTATCGGAACAGTAAAAGCGGTTGCACAGTCTACCTCTTACGGATTTAAAAATCTGATGTTTATTATAGCCTTTATTTCGATTAATATCGGCGTATTTAATCTTTTGCCGATACCGGCGCTTGATGGCGGCAGATTATTCATACTCCTCATTCAAGCGATAACACGTGATAAGATAAAAATCAAGCATGAAGCGTTAATTAATACAATCGGTTTGGTGGTATTATTAATTTTCATTGCCGTTGTTTCGGCAAACGATATTTGGAATATTATTAAGGGGACATAATGAGACATTCAAAAGAAGTAAGAATAGGAAATATTGCTATAGGCGGCAATCAGCCGATAGCCGTGCAATCCATGCTCAATATACCGGCAGAGGATATCGAAGGCAATGTAAAGCAGGCACTTCGCTTGGAAAAAGCGGGCTGTCAAATCATTCGCACGGCTGTACCGCATTTAGACAATGTACCGCTCATTTGTGCTTTAAAAGAAGTCTTGCATATTCCTGTGGTTGCAGATATTCATTTTGATTACCGCATTGCGCTTGCGTGTGCGGATGCCGGTGTGGATAAAATCAGAATTAATCCCGGCAATATCGGCGATGATGCAAAAGTAAAAGAGGTTGCAGAAAAATGTAAGCAAAAAGAAATTCCGATTCGTATCGGTGTTAATTCCGGCTCGCTTGAAAAAAGTATTTTATATAAATACGGTTCTCCTTGTGCCGAGGCACTCGTGGAAAGTGCGCTGTATCATGCATCGTTACTGGAAAAATTTGATTTTAATGATATTGTAATTTCCTTAAAATCATCCAATGTTCATACTATGATTGAAGCCTATACACAGTTGAGCCGTCAGTGCGAATATCCGCTTCATTTAGGTGTTACGGAAGCCGGCACAAAAGAAATGGGTATAGTAAAATCTTCAATCGGTATCGGCGCTTTGCTCCAGCAGGGTATCGGAGATACAATAAGAGTTTCCCTTACTGCAGACCCTGTGGAGGAAATCTATGCCGCAAATAATATATTAAAAGCACTGGATTTGAAGCAGGACGAGCCGTATTTAATCAGCTGCCCGACATGCGGAAGAACTAAAATTGATTTAATATCCTTGGCGAGCGAAGTGGAAGCGCGTTTAAAAGATGTGCACAAGCCGATTAAAGTTGCAGTCATGGGCTGTGTTGTCAACGGGCCCGGAGAAGCGCGAGAAGCCGATATCGGTATTGCCGGCGGTGATGGCGAAGGTCTGATATTTAAAAAAGGCAAAACCATTATGAAATTACCGGAAGAACAATTAATTGATAAGTTATTTGAAGAAATAGAAACACTTTAAGGTGAGCAGATGAAATATATTTCCGATTTCTATGTAGGACAGGTGAATGATTTTTTACAAAAAGCCGGCACCGGTGAAATTGTAAAAATTGATGTGAACCGAAAGCGCTCAAGTGTGGTGATTTTTGCGCGGTATACATCGTTAATGCGCAAAGCGTATTTGTATGAAGCACAAAAATACCTGCAAAGCACATTGCGATTAAATAAAGTACATATTATTCCGTATTACGATAAGAATTTATTTATTGATAAGTATTTTTCACAGGTAGTTTTGGAAGCAAAATTCAGAAAGCCTGTGTTTCAAAAATATGTCAATAAAACCATGTCGCGCATAAAGGGCAATACGATTGAGGTAGTTGTTATCGGCGCGAATACGGATTATTTAAAGGATAACGGCTTTTGTGAGCTTATTTCCGAAGTGATAGAGGAAGAATTCGGCTTACATTACAAAGTTAAGCTCATTGACCCGAGCGATGTCGGTATTCAATCAGATGAAACACCGCTCGAAGCGCCCCCGATTGCACCGGAGCCAAGTGATGAGGATGTACCGCCACCGGAGGAATATCCCGTGCCTGAGCCGACAGAGTCCGAAGCGCAGCCGCAGCAGTCGGTGCCCATGATGGATGAGGAGGAGCTTGTTACCAAAATTGCCGTGCGCGATACCAAAAAAGTGCGTGCTATCGGTGAAATTTGTCCCACAGCACCGATTTATCCGGATGGTGCAGTGCGCTTTTTCGGCAGAGAATTACCCAAAGAAAATCCCGTATCCATAAAAGAAATCAGTGGTAAAGACGGCAGATTTACCATTTGGGGTGATATCTTTGATATTGAAACAAGGGAAACGCGCACCAAAAAAGTCATTATTGATATTAAACTGACCGATTATACTTCCTCACTGAAAATGAAAATCATGAGAGATGCAGCGGATGCCGCTAAAGTCTTAAAGGATTTGTATGTGGGGCAGACCATTTTAACAGTCGGTAAGCATAAGTTTGATGATTTTGAAAAGACATATGTCTTTGAACCATATATGATCAGCGCAGTAAAAAAAGCGCAAAGAGAAGATACTTCCGCCAGAAAAAGGGTAGAGCTTCATTTGCATACCTCCATGTCAGAGATGGATGGTATGACTTCTGCTAAATACCTTGTAGAACGTGCTGCCGCTTGGGGGCATAAAGCCATTGCCGTGACAGACCATGGTGTGATACAAGCCTTGCCGGAAGCGTATGCAGCCGCAAAAAAGCATGGTATCAAATTAATTCTCGGCATGGAAGGCTATTTGGTGGATGATGAGCTGTATCCCGATTTCATGACGATGAAGCGCGGTGAATATCGCCGCCACCATATCATTTTACTTGTAAAAGAAGACACTTCTTTAGATAATGAAATTGATAAAGAGGACAGAGCATACGGGCGCAAGAATTTATATGAGCTTATTTCTCACTCTAATGTTAAAACCTTCCGCACAAGACCGTTAATTCCAAAATCATTGCTTGCCTCAAAAAGAGAGGGCTTATTAATCGGCTCTGCTTGCGAGCTCGGCGAATTAATTCAAGCCATTTTAAGAGGGGAAAGTGAAGAAACATTAGAAAGCATTGCCGCTTTTTATGATTATCTTGAAATCCAGCCCAACGGCAATAACAGCTTTATGCTGCGCTCCGAGCGTGAACCCTACACACATATTCACTCCGAAGAGGATTTAATCAAAATTAACCAAAAGGTGATAGAGCTTGCCGACAAGCTCGGCAAACTCGTTGTTGCAACGGGAGATGTGCATTTTTTGGATGAAAAGGATGCAAAATTCCGCTCCATTTTGCAATACTCTAAAGGCTTTACCGATGCCGATTCACAAGCACCGCTGTATTTTAAAACCACCGATGAAATGCTGGATGATTTTGCTTGGGCGGGCGAAAGAGCAAGTGAATTTGTTATTGATAACCCCAACAAAATCGCTGATTTGGTAGCAGATGATATTCCGCCGATTCCGCCCGGAACTTTCCAGCCTCATATTGACGGTGCAGAACAGGAATTAACTGATTCTTGTTGGCAAAGAGCTAAAGAGTTTTACGGTGACCCTGTGCCGGATCATATTGCTCAAAGACTGCAAAGAGAGCTTGACTCGATTATTTCTCACGGTTATGCCGTTTTATATGTCATTGCAAAAAGACTGGTTGCAGAGAGTGAAAGAAGAGGCTATCTTGTCGGTTCAAGAGGTTCTGTCGGTTCCTCCTTGGTAGCGCATTTCGGCGGTATATCCGAAGTCAATCCTTTGCCGCCGCATTACTATTGCAAAAAGTGTAAACACTCCGAGTTTTTCCTGCATGGTGAGTATGGCTCGGGATTTGATTTACCGCCAAAGAATTGCCCTCAGTGCGGCGAACCACTTAAGCGTGACGGGCATGAAATTCCCTTTGAAACTTTCCTGGGATTTGATGGCGATAAAGAGCCTGATATTGATTTGAACTTCTCCGGCGATGTGCAAAGCGAAATACATCGCTTCACGGAAGAATTGTTCGGAAAAGAGTATGTCTTTAAAGCGGGAACCATGGCAACTGTTGCCGATAAAACCGCTTTCGGCTATGTAAAGAAATACTTGGATGAGCATGGTGTCGGTGAAACAACTCCAAAAGCGGAAATTGACCGCTTAACCATCGGTTGTACCGGTATTAAGCGTACTACCGGTCAGCATCCGGGCGGCATGGTTGTGGTGCCGAGTGAGTATACGGTAGAAGATTTTACACCGATTCAATATCCTTCTAATGATGCAAAAAAAGGCACCTATACCACTCACTTTGATTTTAAAAACTCTTTGCATGATACACTCTTAAAGTTGGATGAGCTCGGTCACGATAATCCGACCATCTACAAATTTTTGGAAACCTCAACCGGTATTCCGGTGATGGATGCGGATTTGTCCGACCCGAAGATTTATGAATTGATTGTATCAACAGAGCCTCTTGGTGTGCGTGAAGAGGACATTGACTGTCCGACCGGTACACTCGGTATCCCCGAAATGGGTACTCCGTTTGTTATCGGTATGCTTACTGATGCGAAACCAAAAACCTTTGCGGATTTACTGCAAATATCCGGTCTTTCACACGGTACGGATGTGTGGCTTGGAAATGCACAGGATTTAATTAATAATAAAATTTGTACAATTTCGGATGTTATCGGCTGCCGTGATGATATAATGACCCACCTGATTCACGTGGCGGAAAACTATGAGCAAAAAACCGGTAATAAATCTCCTTTATCCAAAAAAGATTGCTTTAGCATAATGGAGTATACCCGTAAGGGTAAGGCACCGAAAATGCTCCCGCCGTTTGAGCAGGCGATGAAAACTATCGGTGTTGAGCAATGGTACATTGATTCTTGCTATAAGATTAAGTACATGTTCCCGAAAGCGCACGCGGCTGCATATGTTATTGCTGCACTGCGGATAGCCTGGTATAAAATCTATTATCCCATTCATTTTTACAGCGCCTTCTTTACCGTTCGCGGTGAAGATATTGATGCAACCGCTGCTGCAAAGGGATTGCAGGCTGTGAAAGCAAGAATGGCGGAAATAAACGCAAAAGGCAAAGAAGCAAGCGATAAAGAAAAAGCGCAAAATGATATTTTAAAAATAGTTGTGGAAATGCTTGCGAGAGGGTATGAATTTTTACCTGTAGATATCAAAAAATCCGATTGGCGTGTTTATCGTATTGAAGGCAATAAGCTGCGCTTACCGTTTTCCGCGCTGGATGGCGTAGGAACAACAGCGGCAAAGGCAATTTATGATGCTGTACAAGCACAAGGCGATGAAGCGTTTATTTCCAAAGAAGATTTTGCAACAAAAAGCGGTGTATCCACCGCTGTGATTACTGCACTGGATGCTTTCGGCGCATTAGATGATTTGCCGGACAGCAATCAAGTCAGTCTATTTGAATTTTAATCCAATCAAAAAAGGTGGTGAGAGGCTTGGCATTTAAAAAGTGGAATGTATCTACCTATGATAAAAATGTTGCTAAACAATTAATGGAGCAGTGCGACATTGATGGTGTCAGCGCAGTTCTCTTAGCCTCTCGCGGTATCACGCAACCCGAAGAGATTAATGCTTTTTTTGATGATGATTTTTTACTCGTAGACCCGTTTACATTGCCGGATATGGATTTAGCGGTAGAGCGTATCGGTGTTGCTATCGACAGCGGGGAAAAAATTGCCATTTTCGGCGATTTTGATGCGGATGGTGTTACATCAACTGCACTGTTATATCTATATTTAAAAAGCGCAGGCGCCTCTGTAATCTATTATGTGCCTGATCGCAAAAAAGAAGGCTACGGTTTAAATAAAGCCGCAATTGAGCGCTTTAAGGAAGAGTCTGTTAGTTTGATTATCACCGTGGATAACGGCATCAGTGCATATGATGAAGTGGCTTTTGCCAATGAAAACGGCATAGATGTTGTTGTAACCGACCACCATATGCAAGGCGGTATTTTACCCGAGGCTGTTGCGGTTGTTAATCCCCACCGTACCGACAGTGAGTCTGAATATGAAGATTGGGCGGGTGTAGGTGTTGCGTTTAAGCTTGTTTGCGCGCTTGCCGGCAGCGAAGAGGAAATTTTCGATGAATATGCCGATTTAATCTGTATCGGAACCATCGCCGATATTGTGCCGGTTCTCGGTGAAAATCGCTATTTAATCAAAAGAGGATTGCGCTTGATTAATGATACTAAGCGCCTCGGTATTGCCGCACTTAAAGGAGTATCCGGTGTTGGAAATAAGGTTTTGAGTGCAGGCGATATTGCGTTTGTCCTCGCACCGCGAATCAACGCTGCTGGCAGAATCGGCGCCGCTTCAAAAGCGGTTGAGCTTTTAATCACCGAGGATTCCGACCAAGCCATTCATTTAGCAGAAGAAATCAATACATATAACAGCGAGCGTATTAAAATTGAAAATGAAATGTTTGAAGATGCTTGCGAAATATTGATGGATGATACTTATATTTATGATAGAGTCCTCGTTTTATGTGCTAAAGGCTGGAATAGCGGTATTTCCGGCATTGTTGCTTCTAAAATTTGTGAAAAATTCGGTAAACCCTGTATCATTATTGCAGATAACGGTGAAAATGTTTTAAAAGGCTCTTGCAGGAGCATTAAAGGATTCTCCATCTTTGATGCTTTGAGTGCTTGTTGTGATACACTTGTGCAGTTTGGCGGGCATACTTTAGCGGCGGGATTATCTATTCAAAGAGATAAGGTAGATGAGTTCAGGCTGCTTATCAATGATTATGCCGCTAAAATGTTCCGCTATATGCCGGTCAATGAAATCAATATTGATTTTAAAATAAATCCCGAATCCATTTCCTTAGATACATATTATTCCATAGAGCGCTTTGCGCCTTTCGGCATGTCTAACCCAAAACCGCTGTTTGGCATTTATCGCGCCACCGTTGTTTCAATAACACCCATCAGCGGCAATAAACACATTAAAATATTATTAAGCAAAAACCAAGCATCATTCAGTGTGATTTATTTTGGCTATTCCACTTCTTCCGTTCCGTTTAAAAAGGGTGACATTGTGGATTTGGCTATCAGTATTGAAAAAAATGAATATTACGGACATCCGCAAGTATCGCTTTTCTTAAAAGGAATTCGATTTAGCGGCTTTGATGATGAAAAAATACTTGGCGGCATGCGCGTGTATGAAAACTTTATGCGTGATGAAGCTAATCAAAAAGAAGTGCGTTATTTACTGACCGACCGCGAAAATATTGCGCAGATTTATCGCTTTTTAAGAGAAAATAACGGCTGGAAATACTCTGTGGAAGAGTTATATATGAGCCTTAAACCGGTACGCATGAATTATTCGCAAATGCGTGTCTCTTTAGAAATTATGTATGAGCTCGGACTGCTTATTCATGATACGGACCGCGGCAGAATTGATTTGCCGATGAATCCGTTTAAAGTGAATATACCCGATTCGAAAATCTATCAAAAAATGATGGATTTAAGTGAAAGTCTTTAGAGGTGTTTTATGAAAAAGACTTACGGAAACGGATTTGATGAATTACTCAAGATGATTGAGGAAAACAATTCCTATGACAAAGATTTAATCATACGAGCATATAACCTGGCTGAGGCATCTCACGCCGGGCAAACACGTTTTTCCGGTGAGGCATATATTATACATCCGATTGAAGTTGCAAAAATCTTGGTGCAGCTTGGCTTGGATTCTCAAAGCGTTGTTGCGGCTTTGCTGCATGATGTTATCGAAGATACCGATAAGACAGAACAAGACATTGAAAAAGAATTTGGCAAGGAAATTGCCTTTTTGGTGGAAGGTGTTACCAAACTCGGTAAGGTTGATATAAAAAGCAAGGTAGAGCAGCAGGCGGAAAATATTCGCAAGATGCTATTAGCCATGTCCGAGGATGTGCGTGTTATCATTATTAAGCTTGCGGATAGACTGCATAATATGCGCACACTCGATTTTATGTATGAAGCGAAAAGAAGAGAAAAGGCGCTTGAAACGCTGGAAATCTATGCACCTATTGCTCACAGACTTGGTATTCGCGCTCTCAAAGAGGAGCTTGAGGATTTAGCGATTCAACACTTAGACCCCGTGGGATATAATGAAATCAAAAACCGTCTCTCCCAAAACAGTGTTGTCAGTGTGGATTTAATTCCTTCCATCATTCAAAAAATCCGCGAAAGACTTAAAGAAATTGTAACTCAGCCGCATATTGACGGTAGAATCAAATCGGTTACGGGCATCTACAGAAAAATGTATATGCAAAACCGTTCTTTCGATGAAATCTATGATATCTATGCAGTCAGAATAATTGTTGATACCGTTAATGATTGCTATAATTGCCTGGGTGTAATACACGATATGTTCCGCCCGATACCCGGTAGGTTTAAGGATTATATTGCAACCCCGAAGCCGAATATGTACCAATCACTTCATTCTACCGTTATCGGTAAAGAAGGAATACCGTTTGAAGTGCAAATTCGCACATGGGAAATGCACCGTACAGCAGAATATGGTATTGCCGCCCACTGGAAATATAAATCCGGTGTAAAGGGCAAGGATGATAAATTTGATGAAAAAATTGCTTGGATTCATGAAATGGTTGACAAGCAAAATGAACAGACAGAAGGGGAGACCCCCGAAGAATTTCTGTATACCGTTAAAAATGATTTGGAGTTTGAAGAAGTTTTTGTATTTACGCCGCAAGGTGATGTAAAAACGCTTCCGAAGAATTCCACCGTGATTGACTTTGCTTATGCCATTCATACCCAAGTCGGTCATAAAATGACCGGTGCTAAGGTCAACGGCAGATTAGTGCCTATCGATTATAAGCTGCAAACCGGTGAAATATGCGATATTATTACCACCAAACAGGAGGACAAAGGACCGAGCCGCGATTGGTTAAATATTGTCAGAACCAGTGAAGCGAGAAACAAAATTCGCTCTTGGTTTAAAAAAGAGAAAAGAGAAGAAAACATTGTTGCCGGTAAAGCTGAGCTTGAAAAAGAGTTTAAACGCAATTATATTCGTTTGAGCGATGATAAATATGATGAATTTATCGATAAACTCGTCGTAAGGCAAAAATGTAATTCTGCAGATGAGCTGTATTCAAAAATCGGCTACGGCGGTATCAGTATATCGCGTATTATGCCGTCAATTAAGGATTTATATAAACAGTTTGTGCAGGAAAATGAGGAGGCATTACCGCCTAAACCCTTTGTGCCGCGCGCTAACGGTAAAGCACTGTCGAATAAAGACGGTATCATTGTCGAGGGTCTCGATGACTGCCAAATCAAGATTTCCAAGTGTTGTAATCCTTTACCGGGAGATAGAATTATCGGTTTCATTACCAGGGGACACGGTGTTTCCATTCATAAGAGAGATTGTATGAATGTGCCCGAGGATATTGCGGAAAGCGAAGAGCCCGGCAGGTGGTTAAACGCGTATTGGGACAGCGATGTGAAATTTAATTTAAATACAACACTGAGCATATTTTGTATTGATAGAGAAAATCTGCTTGCCGATATAATGAAAGTATGCTATGAAATCAAAATCGGTATTACTAATATTGAGGCAAAGGTGCTTAAAAGCGGAAATTCTATAATAAATTTGGGTATTACCGTGGATAATACAGAGCATCTGAATAATTTCCTGACCAGACTCAAAAAGGTCGAAAATGTCATTAGTGTAGAAAGAGCGAAGAATTAGAAAGGTTTTTAAATGAAATTAGTCATACAAGTGGTTGATAACGCGAAAGTTGAGATTGAAGGCAAAATTACCGGTCAAATTGAGAAAGGTTTCTTAGTTTTGGTAGGAGTAGGACAAAACGATACTAAATCCGATGCCGTTATTCTTGCCAAGAAAATGGTAGGTTTGCGCATTTTTGATGATGAAAACGGTAAAACCAATTTATCTCTTGCCGATGTCGGCGGTGATGTGCTCAGTGTATCTCAGTTTACTTTGTTTGCAGACTGCTCACACGGAAGGCGTCCGTCTTTTATTTATGCCGGTGCACCGGATATAGCAAAAGAGCTATATGAGTATTTTAATGAACAGGTTGAGCGCTTAACTGAAAAAGCGGTGCAAACAGGTGTTTTTGGTGCCGATATGAATGTCAGTCTTGTCAATCACGGTCCGTTTACTATTATTCTCGATTCTAAGGAGTTATAAATGAAAACAGTTTGTTTTGAACAGGGAAGCATCGGCACAAATTGTTATATTGTATTTGATGAGAATTCACACAAGGGCTTTTGTGTAGATATCAGCGACCATGCATCTGCCTCCTTTTATCGCTTCATTAAAGAAGAAAAAATCGAACTTATCTATTTGCTTTTAACACACGGGCATTATGACCATACACAGGATATTGGAGCTTTCCACAGGGAATTTCCGTACACAAAAATCGTAATTTCACAAATCGACTATGAAAACATTCAAGCCGGTTTAGATGTCTTTTGCGAAGCTTCTATATTCCCGAAACCGGATATTCTTTGTACAAAAGATAGCGAATTAACTTTTTCACAAAAGCCGATTCAAGTGATTGAAACACCCGGCCATACATCCGGCAGTGTGTGCTATTTATTTGAAAATATGCTTTTTTGCGGTGATACTGTTTTTAAAGGCTCCATCGGCAGAACGGATTTACCCACAGGCTCTTTTTGCGATATTATGCAAAGTGTTAAAAAAATCGCGTCACTAGGCAATTTAAAGCTGCTGCCGGGACACATGGAAACCACGGATATTGCTACACAACTGATTGAAAACCCCTATTTTAGAGTATGAAACTGATTATTAACGGAAACGATTATCATTATGAGTTTGAGCAGCTAATCCGCGTATTTATGCCGGACGTAAAGCTTGAAAAGATATTTGATTCACCTTGCGTGGAAGGTGATTTTGTTTTGTGCGAGAGTGTTCAAAGCGAGCATGATATTTCACTGCGTGTTATTTGTTCTATTAGCGAATTTTCATGCAAAAAAAGTGAAGTATACGTGGGTGATAACCTGTATAAACAAGGAGAGTTAATTGCTTGCAAGATACTGTATAGCATGCTGTGTGCATACAGCGGATATAGGCCGGAGTGGGGGATGCAGACCGGTGTGCGCCCGACAAAAATATTTTTTAACCTTCTAAGGAATAACACCGAGGCGCAAGCCGTAAAATATTTAGAAGAGGACTTATTTATTTCAAAAAGCAAGGTCAATTTAATTACCGAAGTGTGTAAAAACGAAAAAGCGGTCATGGATTCTTCCCGTACCAACCAGTTTTCTCTATATGTTTCGGTTCCTTTTTGTCCGACACGCTGCTCATATTGCTCCTTTATTTCACACTCCTTTGATTCTATTAAGAAGCTTATTCCGGAATATGTTCGTTTGCTTTGCGAGGAAATCGCACAAATAGCAGCACTCACAAAAGAGTTACATTTATACCTGCGCACCGTGTATATCGGCGGGGGAACGCCGACAGTTCTAGATACTAAACAGCTTTTAAGCATATGCGAGGAAATACAGCGCGATTTTGATTTATCTCAACTAAGTGAAGTAACGCTTGAAGCGGGCAGACCGGATACGCTCAGTGAAGAAAAACTGAATGCTATTAAAAACAGCTTTGTAACAAGAATAACCATTAATGCGCAAACTTTTAATGATGAGATTCTTGCTTCTATCGGCAGAAAGCATACAGCGGATGATATGTATCTGGCATATGCATGCGCGAGAAAGGCAGGCTTTGATAACATTAATACCGATTTAATTGCCGGACTCGAAGGGGAGAGCACACAAAGTTTTTTACACTCCGTGCAAAGTGCCATTGATTTAAGCGCAGAAAACATAACTGTGCATACACTTGCGCTCAAGCGGTCCTCCTTCTTAATTACAAGAGACGAGGCTAAGGGTAAAATTGAGGCTGCAACCTCTAACATGATTACAAAAGCAAATAGCCTTTTAAAAGAAAACGGATATATTCCGTACTATATGTACCGGCAGTCAAAATCCGTGGGTAATTTAGAAAATACCGGTTGGTCAAAGCCGGGACATATTTGTGAATACAATATATTTATGATGGAAGAAGTGCATCATGTGTTCGGCGCCGGTGCCGGTGCTGTCACAAGACTTGTAGATACCGACACACGCAGTATTCGACGTATTTATAATTATAAATATCCTTATGAATATATTGATGGTTTTGCCGAAATGATCAAGCGCAAAAAAGACGCGGCTGATGTGATTAAAAAGTGGCAAAAACCTTGATTTTACGCCGTATAAATGATAAAATAGATATATTAATGCAAAGGAGATGTAATTATGGCAGATTTTAATCAAATTATTGACAAAGCAAAAGAGCTTGCCGAGTGCGCAAGTGAAAAGTCACAAATTATTTATCAGGTTTCCAAATTGAAAATTGAAATAGCACAATTAAAATCTAAGTTAGAAAAAAACTATTCTTCAATCGGCAAAAAAGTGTATGACAGCACAAAGGCGGAAGAAGCAGTTCCGGATTTTGCAGCTTCCATTGAAGAGATTGACCTTTTACTCGCAGAAATCGAGGAAAAGAATGAGCTTGTCAGCGCACTTAAAGAGACTTTAGATGCTCCGAATGCAGCGCAGTAATTAGTCACAATTAACTTTTGCCCGCAATGCAAGCATAAATAGTTAGTATTCAGCAGGAGAAGCAGTTTGGCACATAATCAAAGAAAAAATCAAACACTCTTAAGCGGTGCGCTGATTTTAGTGGTTTCCACTATTATTGTAAAACTCATCAGCGCGATATACAAAATACCGATTACCAATTATATTGGTGGTATCGGTATGGGGTATTATACAACCGCATACAAAATATACTTACCGATATGGTCTATTTCCATGGCGGGTTTACCTGTCGCGGTTTCAAAGTTAATTTCGGAAAACATGGCGCTCGGTAAATACAACAACGTAAAAAGTATCTTTAAAGTTTCACTCAAGGCTTTTTTGGTCACGGGTACTGCAGGTACTTTGCTACTTTGTGCTGTAGCCTATCCGTATGTAAAATATGTTGCAAAAGCGCCTGAGGCTTTACCCGTCATTCTCTGTATTGCACCGGCAATTCTGATATGCTGTATTATGAGTGCATACCGTGGCTATTATGAAGGTATGAGAAATATGGTTCCGACCGCAATTTCTCAAATTACCGAAAGCCTTGTAAAGCTCGTTTTCGGTTTAGGTTTAACCTATCTTGCAATTCGCTATTGTGACTCTCATAATATCACTAATCCTGAGGTAAGGTATCCGATTCAGGCTTCTGCCGCTATCATGGGCGTAACCCTCGGCACCCTTGGTTCACAAATCTATTTGTGGATTAAGATGAAAAAAGACGGTTACGGTTTCACGCAAGAAGAACTGTTTTTGGCACCTGAGGCGGATTCCAATAAAGAGATATTGCACTCATTAATTATGCTTGCAATTCCGATTGTGCTTACCTCACTTATTTCTAATGTTGCAACGCTCATTGATGCTGCGACTGTGCAAAATCGTCTCGCCGTTGCTGTTGCACGCGGTGAAAATGTGATTCGCGAAATGTATCCTTTCATTCCTAAAGGCACCGAAAAGCTCAATGTCTATCTTTACGGTTGTTTTGATGTGGATGAAACTCTGCGTAATATGGTGCCGCAAATCACACTGACCTTAGGTGTTAGCTCATTGCCTGCACTCGCACAGTATTGGGCGGTTAATGATAGAAAGAATATTCGCATCTCGATTGAGTCCGTGTTGAGAATCTGTATGCTTATTTCCATGCCCGCCGGAATCGGTATGGCGGTATTGTCACAGCCGATACTTAATTTGCTTTATGGTTCAAGCCAACCGGATATTCCTTTCATGTGTAAGGATATTTTGGTGATTTTCGGTGCATCGCTGTTTTTATATGCGCTTTCTTCACCGGTTACAACGCTCTTACAAGCAATCGGCAAGGCAAAAATTCCCGCTATTTCATTCGGTGCAGCTTGTGTAGTGAAAATAGTTCTCAACTATGTTTTGGTCGGCATTCCGGAGTATAACATAAAAGGTGCCGCAATCAGCACAGTCGCTTGCTATGCGATTAGTGTTCTTGTTAATCTGTTTTTCCTAATCAAGTATACAAAAGTGCGCATTAATTATCTTAGTGTTGCAATTAAACCGATTATTGCATCGCTCTTCAGCGGCGCTGCTGCCTGGGGTGCATATAAGCTTTTGATTGCAAAATTAGCCGAATCCGAGAAAATAGTCACGCTTATTGCTATTGCTGCGGCAGCATTTGTGTATGCAATTGTCTTACTTTTAATCAAAGGATTATCAAAAGAAGACATTTTAATGCTTCCTGCCGGAGAAAAAATCGCGAAAGTACTTGAAAAAATTCACGTTTTAGGCTAAAATAGATATATAGTGTCAAAATGATTCAAAACTTTGCTTTTAAAACTAAATATAGTATAGATGATCTTTTGGAAATCATTCGACTGCTCAGAACACCTGAAGGCTGCCCCTGGGATAGGGAACAGACCCATAGCAGTATAAAAAAGAACTTTATTGAAGAGACCTATGAGGTCATTGAAGCGATTAATAAAGACAATCCCGATATGCTGCGTGAAGAGCTGGGCGATGTTTTAATGCAAGTGTTGCTTCACTGTCAAATGGAGCGTGAAGCAGGAACATTTTCTTTTGATGATGTTGTAGATGAATTGGCGCAAAAGCTTATTATCCGACATCCTCATGTATTCGGCACCGAGCATTGCGAAACAGCCGAGGAAGTACTCACCACTTGGGATAGAGTAAAAACACAAACAAAAAAGCAGACTTCGATTACACAGGCAATGGAATCGATTCCGAAGGAACTGCCGGCACTCATGCGTGCACAAAAAGTACAAGCTAAAGCGGCAAAAGTCGGCTTTGATTGGGACAGTGTTTCCGGTGCAGTAGAAAAAGTCCATTCGGAGTGTGCTGAGGTTTTAGATGCCTTGGAGAACAAAGAGCAGATGGATGTTAACGAAGAACTCGGCGACCTCATTTTCAGCTGTGTGAATGTCGCGCGTTTTGTTAACGCTGATGCGGAAGAGAGTCTAAGTACAGCGACCGAAAAATTTATAAAAAGATTTCGTGTTGTTGAGGATTTGGCAAAGCAAAGAAATATTCAAATGAAAGAAGCTTCTCTGCAAGAGCTTGATGTTTTGTGGGATGAAGCAAAAGAAATTACCAAATAAAAGCATATGCTTTTGAAAATAATATTTTGGAGGAATTTAAAATGAACAAAAAAGATCTTATTAAGGCAGTAGCAGATGCAAGTGCACTTACAAGCAAAGATGCAGAAAAGGCTATCAATGCAGTAACAGCTGCTATCACTGACGCACTTAAGAAAGGCGAGAAAGTTCAACTTGTTGGTTTCGGTACTTTTGAAGTAAGAGAAAGAGCTGCTAAGCAAGGTCGCAATCCGAGAACAGGTGAAGCAATGCAGATTCCGGCTTCCAAACTCCCGGCTTTCAGAGCTGGCCAGGCACTCAAGGATGCAATCAAATAATTATCCTATCGAGTTTCTAATTAGAAATGATGCAGTGTATACTGCATCATTTCTTTTTTTCTAAAAG
>JAFWGH010000018.1 GCA_017512465.1 Clostridia bacterium | reverse complement strand
TATATCGGTATTGATGCTTTCAGTTGTTTGAAAACAGTGCGCTCCGTTTCGATTGCCGACTCGGTTACTGAAATCAGTGCCAGTGCTTTTTCCGACTGCCCGGCGCTTGCCACCCTTACCATCGGCAGCGGTGTGCGCACCATCGGCAACTGTGCGTTTCAAGATTGCACTGCTTTAGAAGAAGTCAAATACACCGGCTCGGATGATGCATGGGATGATATTGAAATCGGTACGTATAACGAGTGCCTGACTAACCTTAAGCCGCAAAGTGAGAGCGGTGCCTGCGGTGAGAATGCCGTGTATCGCTATAACCCGAGAACCGGTGTGCTGACCATCTACGGCAGCGGGAATACGGATGATTTTACATCTACCAATATGCCGTGGTATGACGATAAGGCGGATATCAAAGCCGTTGTGGTGGAAAACGGCATTACAGGCATCGGTGAAAATGCATTTTGGCAGTTTAAAAATATTGAGAGTGTCACACTTGGTGATACGCTGGAAAGCATCGGCAAATACGCCTTTAGCGGCTGTGAGAAAATTGAGAGCATGGATCTCCCGAACAGCCTTACAAGCATCGGCGGGCAGGCATTCGGCAATTGTGTAAGCCTCGAAAGCATTGTGATTCCGAGCGGTGTCACAAGCCTTGCTACCAGCACCTTTGCCAGCTGCACAGCATTAACAACCGTGACGCTGCCGACCACACTCACAAAAATCGGCGCTGCTGCGTTCTCTCGCTGCTACAATCTGCAAACCGTAAATTATGACGGGACGCAGGACGATTGGAACGCTATTGAGATTTTGGATAGTAATGACTCGCTGCTCGCGGTCAAACCCCAAACGATTGACATCATTCGCACCGGTATGTGCGGCGAGAATGTCAGTTACATTTTAAATGAAACGACAGGATTGCTGACTATCTCCGGTACGGGTGCAATGTATGATTATGATTTGCTTCAAAACCCCTCACCGTTTAATAACAACGCAAAGGTTACGGAAATTGTGGTGGAAAACGGTGTGAGCGCCATCGGCAACGATGCTTTTACACAGTTGAGAAATTTAAAAACAGTCAGCCTCCCCGACACAGTGACAAGCCTCGGAGACGATGCGTTTTCCTTCTGTTTCGCACTTTCGGATATCAACATTCCCGAAAGTGTGCAGTCCATCGGCAGCTCCGCCTTCAGCGCCTGCTATGCGCTCACAAGCTTTACCGTTCCCAAGGGTGTAAAAACGCTTGGAAAGAGCACCTTCTGGTACTGTGACCACCTGCAGAGCGTGGCGCTGCCCGAGAGCCTTGAAAGTGTGAGCGATAACGCGTTTGTGTATTGCAGTGCGTTAACGGATGTGTACTATGAAGGCAGCCAAGACGATTGGAATACTATCTCTGTCAGCCAAACCGGTAACGATCCGTTGCTTGCCGCCACCATGCATTACGATGTCGGTAACTTCGCGGCTATTCGCTACCGCGCGCCGCTTTTAAGCGGTGTGAATACACTTCTCACATTGAAGAACGACAAGCAAACACTGGAGATTCCGGCAGAAAACGGGCGCTTTAGTAAAGATAATGTACAAAGCGGTGTTTACCGCATCTATGCAAAGCAAAAGAACAGCTTGACCGTTCACCTCGGCGAGTATGATACAAAAAGCGGTGCGGTGACGAATACAGATGCTGTTGCTCTCCCGCTTGGTGATGTGAATGAGAACGATGTGATAGACCTTGCGGATATTTCGCTCCTGCTTGCTGTTGAGAACTTCGGTAAAGATAATACGCAATTGGATTTGACCGGCGATGAGCTCATTACTATTGATGATGTTGCCACCGCCTTGCTAAAAAGCAATTACGGACAATCTTCGGCGAAAATTGCATAACCAAACAAAGGGCTGCCGGCGCAGCCCTTTGATTTTATGCGGATTTTCTGAGAGCATAAGCGAGCAATTCGGAATGCGGAGTGCGGAATTCGGAATTAAAGGTGGCAACACTGCGTGTTGCAATTGTAAACGGTGCGATGTGGGCATCGCACCCTACAAAAATATGAAAGATTTCCACCTTTCTCTCATCCTGAGGAACGCAGTGACGAAGGACACCTTCATATTGGCTTTGCCAATATTTCATATCCGAAGGATATTTCATTGCTCGCTCGCGAGCTTTATAGCGCAGCGGAACGGGTGCGGGTGTTCCGCCATTCTTCTTTCTTCTTTTTTCTTTTCGAGCAACGCGAACCTGCAGTTTTGTGTGATTTTATTATTTAACAAAGTTTAGTAATTATTACCACCAAAATAATGTACATTTTGTGCAAAATATTCAAGTTTTTTCAACACATAGTATTGAATAATACACTTTAATAGTATATAATCAAATTATAAATGTTCTTTTTTTATTTAAGGAGGCGTACATAAATGAAAAAAGTAAAAAAGACATTAGCAGTACTTTTAAGTGTATGTATGTTATTGTCCGGTTTAGTGTTTTCTTTGCCGCAGGCGGCTGCGGAAACATATCCGGATAATTTGTATAACGGCACGCAAGCCGTTATCTACAATGCGAGTGCGGCACAAAAGGGTAAATACTTGGTTGAGATTGATGCGGTGAAGTATAATCCCAATACATCCCGTGAGCCTGCAGCGATTCAATCCGAAGCAGGGGATATCATTCTCACTTATCGTGCGGATAACGGCACGGCACCCGAAAGCACCCTTCGTTTGGAGGATGTGATTGCGGCAAACGCATTTAACTATGTCGGAGAAGGCACCATTTCATATTATGCTATTGTAGATGGCTTCCCGCAAAAAGCCACCATTTCGGTGAAAAAGACCAACATGGCTGCGAATGACAGCGGTTTATATGCCGGTATTAAAGTGTGGAATATCGGGTCCGGTTCATTCCAAGCGTTGTTTGATTACAGCAAAATTGAGCGTTCGAACGGTGAGGGAACCGGTGATTTGATGTTTACCTCCGCTACCGTTTTAGCGCAATATTATCCCTATGCGGTGAGCGGCTCTGCTACCGGCGGTAATTTAACCTTGCCTGCAGGTCAAAACGCAACGAGTGTAGCGCAAGGCTTTTATGTAATCGACCAATGGGGCGTTACCATGATGGCACCGGATATTGAATATACCCCGGTCACCGGCTTAACCTTTTCACAAAGTAAAAATGTGATGACGGTTAAGGGAACCGGAGACGCCAATAATCCGAACGGCGCACGCACCGTGAATTTAACGGCAACCTATAAAACATTAAATACCAGTGTAAGCAACAATTATTCCTTAAGCAAATCCTTCACGGTGTATAATTCCTCTACATTGACTTATGCACCGACCTTTGCCAACAGGGAAAAAGCGGGCTTGTCCATCTCTTTCACTGCCGGTTCTTCCACAGTAAAGCGCTTTGAGTTGAACAGCTCTTATCAAACGACCACAACAAACTATGTGGTACTCAAAAACAATGCCTCCAGAGCAGCTCATGTTAATCTTTCCTCTACCTCCAGCGATAAATTTAGTATTTCTCCCTCGGAGTATACACTCAGTCCCGGAGAGAGCAAGAGCTTCCAACTGATTGACCTGAGAGCGGCAAGCGGTAATTATAATGCCGATATCACGGTTAATTACACTTTAGAGGGTTTGTATGATGCGGCAACCGGTATGCCGGCAAGCTTAAATGCAGGCGGCACCATTCCCTTTGTTTACAGACCGTCCAATACGCCGAGTGCAAATGTTTATGATACGGATAACTACGGCTCCAAAGTTGATTCGACAATTGCGTACCAATCCAATGCCGGCGTTTTGGAATTTGTCAGAAAAGATGAGAGCCAAAACCAATCGAAATTAGAAGCGAATTTCTATATTAACACTTCCGAGTATCCGACATATCAATCAGCCGGCTTAGGTTTTTATATCAGAAGAAATACCACGGCGCATGATTATTACTTCCAGCATGAAGACAACCATGCCGGTAAGCATACGCTGACCGGTTCGTATACATCTCCCGGCTCTTTCGGTTTCACTTCGTCACCCGGTACACATGAATTGAAAAACGGCTCTTTTAAGCAGGAAAAAGTAGATGTTAAAGTCAACAATGATACCAATACCGCTTTTCAAGCGTTTTACGGTACCGTTTTCAGTTGCGGTACCGCTTCTCCCGCGCAAATTCTCTTTACGGGTAAAGACGGTTCGGGTAATTTGAATTTTAACGGGAATGACGATAAGGACGGGTTGCAAATGTACTGTCCCGGCGGATTTCCGTATCCCGCCAACTCTGCGTATTTGCTCACAAGACTAAATGTGTATGCGTTTAATACGGCAAGCTTGACAAGCGGTATCAATACAGCTGTTTCCACCCGTTTCTTATCCTGCTACTACAATTCTACCAAGTGGGCAAATTATACCTCTATGAGTTCCTCCGCATTGAGAACCGCCCAAATACAGCAGGGTACACTTGTTACTAATCAAGCGAATATCGATGCAGCAAACTCTGCTTTGACTGCCGCTTATAATACTTTGCGCTCAAGCACTTCAAACGGTACCTATTCATTAATTCACAATAAGCACACCGGCGATAAAATGAGTGCGATTTCCGCTTCAAGTGTGGATTATTATGTATTTGAAACCGGCGCCTCCAATGTGCTTAAGTTTAATGATGCTTATGCTTCCGAGTGTAACAAACACTCCAATGCAGTTACCCCGACTTTAAATGCTTCGGGAACTTATGAGCATACCTATGATTATTGGAAGATTGATTTTAGCGCTTTAACCGCTGCGCTGGCAAACTATGAAAGCGTTGCACCTGCCGGTCAGTTCACCAATGAAGATGAAGCGGTGGGCAGCGAATTATATGCAGCGCAAAACATGGACACTACCTCCGCAACACCTCTGCCCGAAAAGCAGACCGATGTGGAAAATGTCGTGAATGACTTAAATGCGGCAATGAGAAACCTGCGCTATAAATCCTATAACATGTATATTGAGCACAAAATGCTCAATCCGACAGGTACGGAAGTAATCGATAATGAATATATCCATACCTATGTGCAGACCTATAACAAGACAACAACCTACGGCGCAGTGCTCGATGGCACGGCAAATCTGGGTGACGGCACCTACACGGTAAAGGGCTATCACTTTGACCCGCAGCCTGACCCCAATTTCTTAGCATTGGGTTCCCGCCATTATTATCAAGGTATTTCCTCCGAGTATACTTGCCAAGAGGATAAAGATATTACCATGATTTACTATGCGGACAATATTTCGGATACCACATTAAATCAAAAGGTTGCCGAAGTGGAAGCGGCGGTTGACAGCTGGGATGGCGTTTATACCGATATGTCGATTGATGCTTTTGTAGATTGGTATGATACCAGGGCAAATGAAGGCGCTTTCAGCAAAACATATTCCGTGTTTGAGGAAGAGGAATATTTGGCACTCTTAGCCGAGTTTAATGCTGAATATGCTAAGCTTGATACCATTGCCTCGGCAGAGCAAATCGATGAATTAGACCAGTTTGTGATGGATTATGAAATGCTGAGTGATTTCAGTAATTCCTTCTGCCATTCGGGAACCGTGCTTGCGAATTATGCCGATGATTATGCAAAGGCAAATGAGCTGCTTGATTTAAGCCGCAGCAATAATGCCGGTCACAATGCAGCAAATGAAGTTTTAGAGGATTTAGAAGGCTTTGTGCTGCAATACCACACCGATGGCGTGCACAGCATAGGTACCACACCTATCGACGGGGTAGACGGCAGCTACTATGTGCGCTGCGGAAACTGCGGCGATATTGTGGATTCCGGCGTTTATGCATGCCCGCATTTCAATACTTATAAACATCCCGCCTACAATTACATGACCCGCGGTGCCGGCTTGCGCATTAAAGGCGGCGACACTCCGGATAGCGATAATATTCAAAGCATGCGCTTTGCGGCTTCCTGCAATGTGCCGGAGGATGCGGAAGTGATAGATTTCGGCTTTGTATTCACCCAAACAAGGTATTTGAACGGCGGTAAAGAGCCGGCAGATAATACGGCGATTAACCCTGACCAGCTTGTTGAGGGCGGGCTGTATGTCAACAAAATGTCTATGATAAACGGTAATTATTCCATTTATGACGGTGATGGCGGCGATGTGTATACCTTTAATTTGGTGCTGCGCTTGAATCGCAGCAGCTGGAATGCGCACTATGCGGCAAGAAGCTATGTGGTTTATTCCATAAACGGTGTAGAGGTCACGGTGTATGACACCACCTATTCCTCCAGAGCGGCGGCGGATATTGCAAAACAGGTTGTTGCTAATCCGCAAGAGCTGCCGGAAGTCAGAGAATATATTGCCGAAAAATTCGGCTTATAAGCTTTGCCGGAGCAGCAAAAAAACGATAAGTGATTTAAACTCATAAAACCGACACAAGTTATTTGTGTCGGTTTTTTCTATTATTCACTTTGCACCTGCCAATAAAATAAGGATAAATATTGATATAATTTTTAAAATATTATATAATAAATTGATTATGTACTTTTTATAGGAGAATATTATGAGCAATACAGCAAAAGAATATTATGAAGGCTTAAAAGGCAAAAAGGTTGCTTTTTTGGGAATCGGTGTCAGTCATAAAGAGTTGATTCATAAATTTGTCGCCTACGGCGCGGATGTTACCCTGTGTGACATGCGCGAAATGGATGAGTTTGATGAGGATATCGATGGTATTCGTGAACTCGGCATCTCTTTTCAACTCGGCAAGCACCAGTTTGAGAATTTAGAGCGTTTTGACATGGTTTTTCGCACCCCCGGTATTTACTATAACCGCCCGGAAATTCAACAAGCTATACAAAACGGTGCCAATATCACCAGCGAAATGGAGGAGTTTTTCAAACTGTGTCCATGTAAGATTATTGCCATCACGGGGGCAGACGGTAAGACCACTACCACCACACTCATCAGTGAAATTTTGGCGCATGCCGGCTACACGGTACACAAGGGCGGCAATATCGGCAGAGCGCTGCTGCCGATTGTGGATACTATCGCGCCGGAGGACTATGCAGTGGTAGAGCTTTCCTCTTTCCAACTGCTTTCCATGCGCATTGCGGGCGATATCACGGTCGTGACCAATGTGCAGCCCAATCACTTAAATGTGCATAAGGATTATCAAGAGTATAAAGATGCAAAGAAAAACTTGATTATCTATCAAAAAGAAAATTCCAAAACCATACTCAATCTTGATAATGAGGTAACAAGAGAAGAGTATGCGCCCGCGGTAAAAGGGGAGTTAATTTGGTTTTCCAAAGAGAAAATGCCGCAGGTGGGTTCCTTTTGGGACATGCAAACGGGTAAAATCTATTATAATGACCACGGCGATACGCATTTTATTATGCAGCGCAGTGATATTAAACTGATTGGTAATCACAATGTAGAGAATTATTTAACCGCGATTGCAGCGGTTTGGGGGATTGCGGATATCGGAAATATTCTCGCCGTGGCAAATACCTTTGGCGGCGTGGAGCACCGCATGGAGTTTGTCAGAGAATTTGAAGGCGTATCGTATTATAATGATTCGATTGCCTCTTCACCTGACAGAACCATTGCCGGACTCAATGCCAGAGAAGAAAAGGTAATCTTGATTGCCGGCGGTAAAAATAAGGGCTTGGTATATGATAAACTCGGTCCTGTTATCAATGAAAAAGTCAAGGTATTGGTATTAATGGGCGAGACAGCACAGGTGATTTATGAGAGTGTCGTGTCCGCCGCAAACTATGATGCAAACAGTATTAAAATCCTTTTTGCAGCCGATATGGCGCAAGCGGTAGCACTTGCAAGAGAGAATGCCGAAAAGGGCGATATTGTGTCTCTTTCCTCTGCCTCCACATCTTTTGACATGTATAAAAACTTTGAGCGCAGAGGGCAGCATTTCAAAAAAATCGTAAATGAATTAAAATAAATATACATTTTGTAAGGAAACAATATGAGTATGAAAAGGGTATTGGAAAGCTTTTGTCTTTGCGGCGCGCCGGCGGGCAGCGAGAGTGCGTTATATGATGCCGCGCGGCGAGAGATGTCGGCTTTCGGAACGATTGAAATTGATAAGCGGGGCAATTTTATTTGCACCAAGCAGGGAAGCGGCAAGCATTTTCTTTTGGATGCGCATATGGACCAAATCGGTTTTGTCGTTACCTCTATAGAAGAAAACGGCTTTTTAAAGCTCGCAAAAGTCGGCGGCATTGACCGCCGCATTCTGCCTTCGCTCGAGGTGGAGGTGCAGGGCAAAGAGCGCGTGTTTGGTGTGATTGCCTGTAAGCCGCCGCATTTAGCGGATGAAAAAGAGAAGGATAAAGCACCGAAAATAGAAGATATTGCGGTGGATACCGGTTTGCCGGTGCAAGAACTTAAAAGAATTGTCGCGATTGGTGACAGAGTGGTATTAAAGCCGCATTTTACCGCCCTGCTCGGTGAGCGCGTGAGCGCTACCGCGCTGGATGACAGAGCCGGTATGGCAATTATTGTGCGGGTGATGCAGCTCTTACAAGAACAAGGCTCTCATGCCAAAGTGAGTGCCGTATTTTCCGTTGGCGAAGAAGTCGGCGGGAAAGGGGCGGACAATGCATCCTTTGCCGCCACGGCAGATGAAGCGATTGTGGTCGATGTTTCTTTCGCTTCACAACCGCAAGTAGACAGTGCGCATCAAAACGCCTGTATGCCCTTGGGTGGCGGTGCATTTATCGGTGCGGCACCGATATTAAATCAACAAATGGTGAAAAAGCTGATTGCCTGTGCCGAGAAAAACGGCATTGACTATCAAGTGGAAGTCATGGGCGGCAAAACCGGTACAAATGCCGATGGAATTGCCACCGCGAAATACGGCACCAAAACCGCCATGGTTTCTCCACCCATACGCAATATGCATACCGGTGTTGAGATAGCCGATATCGGCGATTTAGAGCAATGTGCCAAGCTGATTGCGGCGTATATTATAAGCGAGGAGGAAAAGTAATGCGGTATTTAGAAGAACTTTGCCTTCTTGGCGGCACTGCGGGAGATGAAGGCAGTGTGCGTGATTTTATCCTTTCCCATGTAGCGAATTATCCGCATACCGTGGATGCGCTCGGCAATGTCATTGTTGAGAAGAAAGGGCGCAAAACCCCGCGTCAAAAGCTGATGCTTTCAGCGCATATGGATGAAGTCGGCGTTATCATTACCCATATCACGGATAAGGGATTTTTACAATTTACCACCGTTGGCGGCATTGAGCCGCAAGCCTTGCTCGGCAAGCGTGTGCGTATCGGCGAACTGACAGGAGTTATCGGAACAGCACCGGTGCATTTAACGGAGGATGTGAGCGTGATGCCGAAGACCGAGCAGATGTATATCGATATCGGCGCGGCGGCTAAAGCGGAAGCGATGCAATATGTTTCTCCGGCAGACAGAGGTATATTTGTCAGCGATTATGTGCTGTTTGGCGATGACTGTATCAAATCCAAAGCGATAGATGACCGCTTCGGCTGTGCGGTGCTTTTAAACCTGCTCGAGAAAGAGCTGCCATATGATGTCACGCTGTGTTTTTGCGTGATGGAAGAAATCGGCTTAAAGGGAGCAGGCGCGGCGGCAAACCGCGTGCAGCCGGATATTGCGCTGGTTATTGAAAGCACCACTGCCAATGATGTGTGCGGTGTGGAGGGAAGCGAGCGTGTTTGTGTACTCGGCGAGGGCGCGGCGGTTTCTTTTATGGACAGGGCAACGGTGTATGATAAAACACTGTACACATGCGCTATGAGCGTTGCTCAAAAAGAAGGTATCAAGGTGCAAACCAAAACCAAAGTGGCAGGCGGGAATGATGCCGCCGCCATTCAAAGTGCCGGAGCGGGCGCAAAGGTGCTTGCTATTTCTGTACCGACAAGATACATCCATTCGGCATCTTGCGTTGCCAAAAAAGAGGATATGGACAGTGTTTATGCCCTTGTGCAGGCACTCATATTATATTTGGGAGAAGAAAAGTGATGGAACACATATTTTTTGATATCGACAGTGATGTGTACGCTTTAGGGGAAAAAGCACTGGAAAAATGCGCCCCGTATTTTGCGCGCATCGAGAAGGTGTGCGAGCACAATCAAAACAAGGTTTTAAAAGCGTTTATTCAAAACCGCATCGGTGAGCAGCATTTGCTCGGCTCCACCGGCTATGGTTACGGTGATGTCGGCAGAGAGGCGCTCGATAAAACTTTTGCCGCTGCCTTTGGCGCAGAAGCGGCACTGGTGCGCCACTCCTTTACCTGCGGCACCCACACGCTCGGCATTGCGCTCTTCGGCATATTAAGACCGGGCGATGTGATGCTCAGCGTGAGCGGTATGCCTTATGATACTATTCAACCGGTTATTGGTATTACCGGTGAAGGAATGGGCTCTTTGAAGGATTACGGCGTGCAGTATGCGCAGGTGGATTTAAAGGATGGCAGGCCGGATTTTGAAGCTATAGAGCAGACTATCCGGCAAACAGAGAATTTAAAAATGGTCTATGTGCAGCGCTCGCGCGGCTATGATGCGAGGCCCACACTGACCACGAAAGAAATAGAAAAAATCGCCGCCATCACACACCGCTGTTCGCAGGCAATCGTTTTTGTCGATAACTGCTACGGCGAGTTTACGGATTTGCAAACCCCTGTTGAGGTCGGTGCGGATTTAATGGCGGGCTCTCTCATTAAAAACCCCGGCGGCGGCATTGCCAAAACCGGCGGCTATATTGCCGGAAAAAAAGAGCTGGTGGAGTTGTGTGCATACCGCGCAACCGTGCCGGGACTCGGTGCAGAGGTTGGCGCAAGTTTAAATGAAAACCGCTCCATGTTTATGGGACTCTTTCAAGCACCGCTCGTGAGTGCGCAAGCGCTCAAAACCGCTGTATTTGCGGGTGCGCTGTTTGAGTTATTGGGGTATGAGGTCAGTCCGGCGAGTGATGAGGAGCGTTATGATATTATTCAGTGTATCAAGCTCGGCACTCCCGGAGCATTGGAGGCATTTTGCGCCGGTGTGCAAAGCGGTGCACCCATAGATTCCTATGTCGTGCCCGCCGCATGGGATATGCCCGGTTATGAGGATCAGGTGATTATGGCGGCAGGTGCGTTTATATCCGGTGCATCCATCGAGTTTTCGGCGGATGGTCCTATGCGTGAGCCGTATTGCGTGTGGATGCAGGGCGGATTGAATTTTTATTCTGCCAAAACCGGCATACTCTTAGCTGTGCAAAAAATGAAGGAGGCGGGTGAAATTGAGTTATAATTTTCAGGGTATCACTTCCGATACGCTCATGCTGTTGGAGATGAATCGCTTTCACAATAATAAACCCTTTTATGAGGAGCACAAGGCGCAAATCAATGAAGGCTCGCGCGCTCAGTTGGGTGCGCTGACACTGGATTTGGCGGATACACTGTATGAAGTGGATGAGAATATTCTTGTCAATCCCAAAAAAGTTTCCCGTATTCGCCGCGATACACGCTTTACAAAAGATAAAACCCTGTATCGCGATAATGTTTGGGTAATTTGGAGCAGACCGATGGAGCAGGGCATCATGGCACCCGGCTTGTGGTGCGAGGTTTCGCCCCGCGGGGTGGATAACGGTGTAGGCTTTTGGCGTGCGACACCGGCATTTATGGCGTTTTACAGAGCCGATTTAATCGAGAATGCCGACCGCTTTTTAGAAGCTTTTGTGCCGCTGCTCGATGCGGGCTACGGGATTATGGGTGAGAGTTATAAAAGAGAAAAACCCGGTACCGAAAAAATGCCTGATGCTCTCAAACGTATTTATAATTTAAAAGAATTATATTTCATGCGCTCCACTGCGGATGTTTCGGTAGTCGCTTCGCCTGCGTTTGTGGATGATATGAAAGCACAATTAAAATTGATGAAAGGAATGTATGCGTATTTGGACGGTTTGTATGCCCGCTTCAAAGCGCAAGAAAAATAAGATGGGAAAGTATGATTTTTTAAAGAGCGGAACAGATATCAGAGGCATTGCCGTTGAATATTAAGGAAAGCCTGTGGAGTTAACGGATGAAGCAGTGTATGATATTGCGGCGGCGTTTGCGGCTTTTGTTGGAGAAAAGACCGGGAAAAGCTGTGAGCAGCTGCGTATCTCAGTCGGTCATGATTCACGTATTTCCGCCGATAGAATTGCAGCGGCAGTGTTAAAAGCACTCAGCGCCTGCGGTGTGCATGCGTTGTATTTTGATTTAGCTTCCACCCCTGCCATGTTTATGAGTACCGTGGAGCTGGGGGTAGACGGTGCGATTCAAATTACCGCCTCACACCATCCGTATTATCGCAACGGTTTAAAGTTTTTTACCCGTGAAGGCGGCGCCGAGGGCAGCGACATTGTAAACATTCTCAATGCTGCCGATGCAAAGGCATATGATGATACCAAATGCGGTGAGGTGGAAAACTATGATTTCATGCCGCGCTATGCCGAGATTTTAAGAGATACCATTAAAAAAGGCGTAAATGCAGCCGATTATGAGCATCCGCTTAAAGGCAAAAAGATTATAGTCGATGCCGGAAACGGTGTGGGCGGATTTTATGCCGGCGATGTACTTGCACCGCTCGGTGCAGATGTCAGCGGCAGTCTGTTTTTGGAGCCGGACGGTATGTTTCCCAATCACATTCCCAATCCCGAAAATGAGGAAGCCATGCGCTGTATTTGCAAGGCAACGGTAGACAATCACGCCGACCTCGGTATTATTTTTGATACCGATGTGGATAGGGGCGGTGCCGTGGATGCCGGCGGCGAAGAGCTCAACAAAAACAATTTGCTTGCCATAGCAGCCTACATTGCGGCTGGCGGTAAAAAAGGTGTCACGATTGTGACTGATTCCATCACCTCCGATGGGTTTAAGGAATTTATTGAAAGCGATATGGGCTGTCACCACTACCGCTTTATTCGAGGCTATAAAAATGTGATTAATGAAGCCATTCGCCTCAATAAAGAGGGAATTGATACACCCCTTGCCGGTGAAACCGCCGGACACATTGCGTTTCGTGAAAACTTCTTTTTAGATGACGGCGCCTATTTAATTACCAAAATTGTTATAGAAATGATGTTGTTGGACAAGCAGGGTAAAACACTTAATTCCCTGATTGAAAACATGAAACAGCCTGTTGAGGCGGCAGAGCTGCGCATGGATATCTTAGAACCTGATTTTAAAGTGTACGGTCAGGGAGTAATTGATGCACTCGAAGCCTATGCGGCGGCGCATGAGGATTGGGTGCTTGCTCCCGATTCGCGAGAGGGCGTGCGCGTGAATTTTAAAGATGCCGATTGTGATGGTTGGTTTGTACTGCGCTTATCGGTGCATGACCCGGTTTTGCCGCTCAATGTAGAGAGTAATGTGGCAGGCGGTGTGAAAAACATTGTAAAGAGAATCTACACAGCGGTAAAGGATTTTGATAAACTCGAGTTGAGTGCATTTAAAAAGTATATCGACTAAGGAGTCACTATGCTGGAAATTGATTATGGCCTTGCCGGGAGCGGTAAGTCAAAATACATACAATCGCTTTTCGCCGAAAAGGTGCACACAGATGAAAAGTTGATGATACTGGTACCTGATCAACATTCCTTCATCACGGAGCGTTCCGTGCTGGAGGATTTCGGCGCGCGTGACGGAGCAAAAATCAAAGTCATTTGGTTTAATAATTTAGCGAGAATTATCACCGAGAAGTATGGTGGTGTGAAACCCGAAATGTTAGATGGCTCAGGCAAAGCTGTTTTAATGAGTAAGGCAATTGAGGAATTGAGCGGACAGCTGCAGTTTTATCAAAAGCAGGCGTCCCGCCCCGAATTTATTGATTCCATGCTCAATTTCACCATGGAAATGAAGTTTTCCAAGACCGATACCGACCGGCTTTTACAGGCGGGTGAGCAATCCGACTCGGGTGTATTACAGCAAAAAATCCGCGAAATTGCCATGATTACACAGCGCTATGATGCCCTGGTCAATGAGAGCTATTTGAATCCCGATGATGTATTAAATCTCGTGAACAGCATTTTGGAAAAACACGCTTTCTTTGAAGGCTACACCGTAGCGATAGACGGCTTCGGCTTCTTTGACAGGCAAAAGCTCGATATCATTGCCAAGATTATTCGCCAAAGCAAGCATACCTATATCACCCTTTGTACCGATACTTTGGCGATGGATGCGCCGGAGGGCGATAAATTTGAATCCGTTAAGAAAACCGCACATAAGCTCATAGAAGCGGCGCGTAGTGAGGGTGTGGATGTAAAAACCAAATGCTTTACGGATTTGTCCGGCATGAAGGAAGCCTTCCGCTATTTGAGCGAAGGAATTTATACTCCGGCGGCAAAGTGCCTGGAAGTACCGGTAAATGATGTGGAAATTTATGAGTGTGTGAACACCCAAAGAGAGTGCGACTTTGCGGCAATGAAAATAAAAAAGTGCATCATGCAAAAGGATTACCGCTATAAGGATATAGCGGTGATTGTGCGTGATGAAAAGAAATATATGCCCTATTTAAAGCGCTCGTTTGAGGCACTGGATATTCCGTTTTTTAAGGATGCGCGGCGCGATGTAACTAATGAGCCGCTGATGCTCTTTTGCCATTTTGCGCTCAAAAGTGTGGCGGACAGATTCCGTTTGGATGATGTTATAAGCTGCATTAAGAGTGCGGCAGCGGGTTGGGATACCGCTCAAATATCTGATTTTGAAAACTATTGTATCGTTTGGAATATTCACGGCAAGAAAAAGTGGAGCTGCGACTTTGAATATAATCCGGAAGGCTTTACCGAGCACTTTAGCGAGGAAAACCGCACACAGCTTGAGCACATCAATGAAATGCGCAAAAAAGCGATTATTCCGCTGCTGCAGTTCGCCAAAAAAATTCATGGCGCCACCGTGCGCGAGACAGCTGCAGCGCTGTATGAACTGCTTGAAAGTGTGCATGCCGCGCAAAACCTCAAGCGCCTGATTGAGTGTGCTCCCAATACCGATGAGGTTGCCTCAAGGCAGAGTGAGGTGTGGCAGGTGCTGATGAATTGCTTAGACCAAATGGTGGCAACACGCGGCGACGAGATACTGGATGCGAAAACTTTCATGGCGGTACTCGATTTGGCGGTTTCCAATGCCACTATCGGTGTGCTGCCGCAAAGGATGGATGAGATATTAATCGGCTCTGCCGAGAGAATCCGTACCGATGTGCCCAAGGCGGCGTTTTTGCTCGGTGTCAATGAAGGCGTGTTCCCGAAAGCCTATGCGGATGCTGGCATTCTCACAGATGCCGAGAGGGTGCGTTTGCTCGAGCAGGGCGTAGAGCTCGGCGTCAATTTTAAAAGCATGAGCCTGCAAGAGCGCTTTTTCGCCTATTGTGCGGCGCTCGCACCGAGTGAGTATTTATTCTTATCTTATAACAGCAGTAATTTAGAGGGGGAGAGCTTAAGTGCCTCCACGCTCATTAAAGAGATTCGCCGGATTTTACCCTGTGTGGAAACACGCAAGGGGCGTTTGGCGGATGAAAACGATATTTTAAGTGAGGAGCAGGGCTTTGCCGTGCTCGCAGGCATGTGGAAGGAGAATACACCCCTGCGCATGTCCTTGTATGAGTTGTATAGCCAAAATGAGCGCTATGCCGATAAAATAAAGCTCATAGAGCAAAGCCTGTCGGGCGCGGAAAAGCAGATTGATGAGCCCGATACGGCACTGCAGCTATTTGGCGAATCCATGGCGATTTCGCCCACACAGCTGGAAAATTATTCCAAATGCCCGTTTATGTATTTTTGTAAATACGGCTTGCGGGCTAAAACGATTGATACTGCGGCTTTGGATGCACGCACCGGCGGCACCCTCATTCACTATGTCCTCGAGCACCTCGTGCGGGATTTGGGTAAGCAGGGTATTGTGGCGCTCACACCCCGACAGTTGAGAGAGTTTACCGACCGCTATATCGAACAATATTTGCAAGAGTTGAATTTGCCCGAGGAGTTTGTAAACGGCAGATTCCGCTACATTGTATCTAAAAACAGAAATATCATCATCGCCACATTAGAGCAGATGGCGGCGGAAATGCGCCAAAGTGATTTTGAGCCGACTGATTTTGAGTTAAAGGTCGGTCCCGGTGCATCAGGCGGCTATGAAGTACCGCTCAAAAAAGGCAAGGTTTCTCTGATGGGAACCATTGACCGCGTGGATTTGATGGAAAAAGAAAACGAAAAGTATTATAGAATCATTGATTATAAAACCGGCTCTAAGGAATTTAAGCTCGGTGAGGTGCTGCATGGTATTAATGCGCAAATGCTCATTTATTTATTGAGCTTGTCCACCGATACCGGTGAAAAATACGGCGGCAGCGTGCCGGCGGGATTGTTGTATATCAACGCAAAGGATAAGCCGGTGGATGCCTCGCATCTTTCTGCCGATGTGAAGAAAAAAGGCGAGGACGGGCGCTATAAAATGACCGGCATGCTCTTAAATGAAGAGGATGTTATTTACGGCATGGAGCATGAGCCGAGCGGCAAATTTATTCCGATTAAAGTGGATAAATACGGCAAAATTAAAGCGGATAATCTGGTCAGCCGTGAGCAGCTCGATAAAATCCGCGCCAAGCTCGATGCACTCATCGCCGATATGGGCAATGCACTGCATGAGGGGCATATTGATGATATGCCCTATAAATCCTCTTCCGCCAATGCGTGTGATTGGTGCGATTTTAAAGCTGTGTGCCGCAATCATGATAAGTGCAGAGAAGTGAGTGTACCGCGATTTGATGAGGCACTTGCCACATTGGAAGGAGGCGGGGAAGATGGCTGAATTCAAATGGACAGATGCTCAGCGAGATGCGATTGAAGCGCGCGGGGATATCCTTGTTTCCGCCGCGGCAGGTTCGGGTAAAACCGCTGTGCTCGTGCAAAGAGTGATGGAAATGATGGAGAGCGAATGTGATATTGATGAACTCTTAATCGTAACCTTCACACGCTCTGCCGCACAGCAAATGAAAGAAAAGATTGCGCAGGCGATTGATAAAAGGCTTGCGCAGGACCCGTATGATGAGCATTTTCGCCGCCAGCAGATTTTGCTTGAAAAAGCACAAATTACCACCATTGATGCGTTTTGTGCGGATGTACTCAAAAACAATTATCAGCTTTTAAAGGATATCGACATTTCTCCCGCTTATCAGAATTTGGATGCGGCGCAGTTTTCCGTGCTCTCGCGCGAGGTGCTCGATGAGGTGCTCGATGAGTTTTATGAGCGTAATGAACCTTCTTTTAAAGCGCTCATGGATTTGTTTACAAGCGGCAAAAATGATTTAAACATTTATGCGATTATAGACTCTTTGCATGCGTATACCTCCGCTTTTGTCGATAAGCACGCTTGGATACATGAAAAAATAAATCTGTACACTGAAAATCAAGTAGCCCAAAATCCGTGGGGCAAGCTGATTTTATGCGCCATGGAAGAAAATTTGGTGCTCGCTACCGACTATGCCCGACATGCGCTGGATATACTCGCTGAGGATGCGCCGACAGATGAGGTATACGGTGAAGTGTTGCGTACCGATCTTGCGCTCTATGAAAGTGTCCTCTCTTATGTACGCGCCGGTGCGTGGGATAAGCTTTGTGCGTATAAAGATTACAGCTTTGTGCGCTATCCGTCAGTTAAGAAAAATATAGATACCGAGTTGAGCGCGCTTGCAAAGCCTTACCGCAATGCGGCAAAGGATGCCTTTTCTGCCGCTATGAAAAAAGTGGTGGAGGATGAAGCCGGCTTTGCGAAAGATAATGCGCTCATTTATCCGGTGGCGTGTGAATTGGAGCGCTTATTTGAGTGCTATGAGCAAAAGCTGTTTGAAACGAAGTTGGAACGCCGCAGCTTTGAGTTTTCCGATATTTCCGATTTAACGCTGAAAATTTTAGTTGATGAAAACGGACAGCCGACCCCGGCGGCAATCGAGTATCAAAAGAAATATAAAGGCATATTAATCGATGAATTTCAAGACACCAACGATGTGCAGGATACCATTTTTAAAACAATAGAAAATCATAACCTGTTTGTCGTGGGCGATGTAAAGCAGTCCATTTACCGCTTTCGCCAGGCAATGCCCGAAATATTCATTGAAAAGCGCAAGCGGCTGCAACCCTATAAGCCGGGCGCAGACAGCGGCTATATTTACTTGAAAAATAACTTCCGTTCCGAAAAGCCGATTACGGATTTTGTCAACTTTCTCTTTTCAAAGATTATGAGCGAAGCCGTGGGCGACACAGAGTATACGGAAGATGAATACTTAATTCCCGGTCTGAAAGACAGTGATGCAGCGGCAGAGCCGGTGGAAGTGCATATTTTGGATAAAGTGTGTACCGACGAGCGCGAAAAAATGAAAAAGAGCTACTACGAGTCGCGCTATATTGCCGAACTCATTTGTGAAGAAGTGCGCAGTGCGAAAACCATTGTTACCGATGATGAGGAGCGCGCGCTCACCTATAGCGATTATTGTATTTTGGTGCGCTCAAAAACGCATTTAGGGGAGCTTGAACATGCATTTTCCGATGTCGGTGTTCCCTGCCAGTGCGTGGCGGGGGAGAGCTTATTTGATACGAATGAAATCTCATTGGTGATGAGCTTTTTGCGCGCCATCGATAATCCGCAGCGCGATGTAGATTTAATCGCTGTGATGTATTCGGAAATCTTCGGATTTAGTGCGAGCGAGCTTGCGCGCATCCGTACCGCGCAACGCAGGGGCAGCATCTTTTCCGCCGTGCGTGCATGTGCGGTACAGGGTGATGAAAAGTGTGCTCATTTTCTCGCGCAGTTGGATTTGTACCGCACTTTGGCGGCTACAAATGAACCCGCCGAGTTTTTGCGGCTGCTATACCGCCGCACCTCTTTGCCGGAGATACTCAGCGCCGGTGAAAACGGCGAGGTAAAAAAAGCCAATCTGTTTCGCTTTATTTCCGTACTTAAACTGTATTCCGATAGCGGCTACTACGGTTTAACGGGTTTGGTGCGCTTCTTGGAAAAGGTGAAGGCGAACCATCCCGATATTGCCTGTGCCGTGGTGCCCGAAAGCGAGAGCAAGGTAAAAATCATGACCGTGCACGCTTCAAAGGGTTTGGAATTTCCGGTTGTTATCTTTGCCTTTACCAATACGCAAAATAACCATTATGAGCGCAATATAGCTTTAAATCGGGAATACGGTATCGGCATTAAACCGAAATATCCGGAGGAAAATGCGCGCTATGATACGCTTTCCTATACCGCAGTAACACTGGCAAATTTAAGAAGCGATATGGCGGAAGAAATCCGCACACTGTATGTGGCGCTCACGCGCCCGAAAAACAGGTTGATTATCACCGGCACCTTTGAAGGGAAGCCCTTAAAAAGCGGCATAACCAAAAGAGAGGATGCGTTAAATAAAATCGCCCTTTTGTGTGCCGGCAGCGCAGGCAACATCCGCGAAGGGTGGATGCGCATGAATAATAATTATCTGTACTGGATTGCGGCATGCGCTCTCATGCACCCGCACGCCGGCAATCTGCGCAAAGCGGCTGATTTGCAGGAGGTTTTCATCGATTCGGCGCAAAGCGGCAAACTCAACATCGTTTTGCCCGATTATTATCCGCAGGATATCGTCAAACCCGAGCAGGAAGAAGCAGTCGCTGCGGATGAACGCATTAAGAACCGCTTGCAGGAAAACTTTGCGTTCCGATACCGCTATGCCGGTTGTGAAACCATTGACAGCAAAAAAACTCCCTCCGCCGTAGCGGAGAGCGATGGTGATATGCTCGCGTTCGCTTTTGAACCGCCTGTCTTTATGCGTAAAGAAAAGGTATCTGCTGCCGGCAGGGGTACCGCTACGCACCGCTTCATGGAAAAAGTGGAGGATTTTGTGCATTTCGATTTTGAGCGGGAGCTTCAAAACATGCTCCAAAGAGGCTTTCTAACAACGGCGCAGGCAGATGTTATCGATAAAAAGCAAATATGTGCTTTTTTTGACACGGCGCTTGCGGGGCGTATGGCGTGTGCGCAAAAGCTGTTGCGTGAATATGAAATAGCTTATTTGGAAGATGCCGGATTCTTTGACCCGGATTTGCCGGAAATCCTGCAAAAAGAGCAGGTATTTGTGGATGGTATGATAGATGCGGTGTTTGTTGAAAATGACAACGCTTTTATAGTCGATTATAAAACCGACAGGATTAAAAGTGCGGACGAGTTGATTGTGCGCTACGGCAAGCAGATGCTTTTGTACCGGCGCGCGCTCGAAAAGGTGTGGGGAATACCGGTCAGGGAATGCCATATCTATTCCTTCTATTTGAATGAGGATATTGTTATCAATTTTTGACAAGTGTGCCGCGCTGTGGTATAATACTATAACTATAAATATAACAGATATGCGGAGGGCGTTATATGCAACTGGCATTATTATTTATATTGCTCATTTCGTCCACATGGACTGTGTTGGTGCTCAGAAGCGCTGTTGTTTCCCTGCACCAGGCGGGAAAAACGCCGGAAGAAATTGCCAATGTAAAAAAAGGCTATTCCTTTATTCAAAGATTATTTCTTTTAAATGTGAAGGATTCATCTGCCGGCAACCCGAAGTACAATGTGGCGCGCAAAAATATTGAAAAGTTTCTTTTCGGTTATTTGATTGCCGTGGCGGTGTTATGGGTGCTGTTGATTTTAGCAGTGATATTTGACGGAATGACAACCTTTGTATCCGTGCTCATTATCGGCAAAGCCGTGCTTATAGATATCGTTGTAATCGCGTTTTATCTTAAGGCAAACACGGTATTTGATAAGAAAAAAAAGACAATTCATTGGAAGTGGGCAAATAAAAATTAAAAAACACTTGATTTTTAATGCGCCTTGTGGTATTATTCCATTGTTATTTTTCTATGTTTAGTTTGAAAGAGGTGAAAATGAAATGAAATCAGGAATTCATCCCGAGTATAAAGACGCTGAAATCAAATGCGCTTGCGGCAATGTGATTAAGACAAAATCCACTGCAGGAGATATGTCTGTGGATATTTGTTCCAACTGCCATCCTTTCTTTACAGGTAAGCAAAAGCTGGTAGATACAGGCGGTCGTGTAGATAGATTCAATAAGCGTTTTGGTTTATCTCAGAAATAATGAAAAAATAAGAGCAGGTATTTTACCTGCTTTATTTTTTACAATCAGTATTCTATTTTAGAAACTTTTAATAATAACAGGCTGACTGCCCGGCGCTGTCAGCGATGCGTGGAAAATGAAAGATTATAAAACCGTTAAACAATCCGCCGAAGCCACCTATGTGGTGGAGCGCTCGAAGTTTATTGCCCATGTCGAAAGGGTGGAGAGCCGCGAGCAGGCGGAGCAGTTTATTGCAAAAATAAAAAAAGAATATTGGGATGCACGTCACAATGTTTCCGCTTATGTCTTAAAGGGCGGTGAAACCCGCTGTTCGGATGATGGGGAACCCTCCGGCACATCCGGTATGCCCACACTCGATGTTATCACTAAGCAGGGTTTTAGTGATGTGTGCATTGTGACCACACGCTATTTCGGCGGCATTTTACTTGGCACCGGCGGCTTGGTGCGCGCGTATTCCAAAGCGGCGGCAATGGCGCTCGAGGCAGCCGGCAGTGTGCAGGTGGATGAGTGCTGTGTTTTTGAAAGCACACTGCCGTATGCGTATATTGATAAATTCACACGCTTTTTGCTCGATAACGGTTGTGTTACCGAGCACACGGAGTATGCCGAAAGTGTCTGCTTTCGCTATTATCTGCGTGCGGGAGAGCGCGAGCAGTTTTTGTCAAAATTGACCGACCATTTTCACGGGGAAGTGCAAGCAAAACTTTTGGAAAATGATTATAAAGTCTTTGAATAAACGCTTTTTTGGTTAAAATAACTAAATCAGTGCCGATTTTTTATTGAAAATCGGCACTTTGTTATTTATTTTGTATAAAATAGATATTGCATAAATATGCCAACTTTGCTATAATATGCTTAAATAATTTATAAGAAGGAGAAAAACTATGGATTTTGTTCAGTACATTGCCATCTGTGCCGCTGTTTTAGCGCTCTTTATTGCGTTTATTAAAGCTTCACAGATTAACAAGGCATCCGTCGGAACAGACAAAATGAAAGAAATTTCTACTGCGATTAATCAGGGCGCTAAGGCATTCCTGTTTTCGGAGTACAAAATTCTTGTATTTTTCGTAGCAGCTGTTTTCATCATTATCACAGCTGTCGGCTTCGTAGAGGGCGGCGAAACCATTTACGGTCTCGGTTGGAAAACCGGTATTTGCTTCCTTTGCGGTGCATTATTCTCAACCCTTGCCGGTTACTTCGGCATGAATGTGGCAACAAAAGCAAATGTGCGCACTGCCAATGCTGCGAAAGAAGGCGGCATGAACAAAGCACTTTCCATCGCCTTTAAGGGCGGCTCCGTGATGGGCCTTTGCGTGGTCGGTCTCGGTTTGTTAGGTGCTGCGGCTATTTATGCACTCGTCAGTCCTTCTGACCCCACTCTTGCCGGTAACATGCTTACAGGTTTCTCTCTTGGTGCTTCCTCCATCGCTTTGTTTGCGCGTGTGGGCGGCGGTATCTACACCAAGGCTGCCGATGTCGGCGCTGACCTTGTCGGTAAAGTAGAAGCCGGTATTCCCGAAGATGACCCGCGTAACCCCGCTGTTATTGCCGATAATGTCGGTGATAATGTAGGTGACGTTGCAGGTATGGGCGCTGACCTCTTTGAGAGCTATGTTGGCGCTATCGTTTCTGCTGTTATTCTCGGTACCACTTTGGCACAGAATCCGCAAACCGGCGAATCAATGAAGTATGCTCCTATTTTTGCACTTCTCATTGCTGCCTGCGGTATTGTATCCGCTATTATCGGTCAATTATTTGTCCGCGGTAAAGAGGGCGGCGACCCGCATAAAGCACTCAATCTCGGTACTTATGCTTCCGCGATTCTTGTACTTATTGCTGCGGCTGTCGGCTCTAAGCTTGCGTTTAATGACTTCAAAGCATTCGGCTGCGTCACAGCCGGTGTTGTGGTCGGTACCCTTATCGGTATATTGACAGAAGTATATACCTCCGATGCTTACAAATCTGTTAAGCACATCGGTAAAGAGTCCGAAACAGGTCCTGCTACCAACATCATTGCAGGTCTTGCAGTCGGCATGAAGAGTACTGTTCTTCCGATTATCTTAATTGCAATTGCTATCGTCATTGCTTACTTGTTATTTGGTATTTACGGTATTGCCATTGCCGCTGTCGGCATGCTTTCCACCACCGGTATCACCGTTGCGGTAGATGCTTATGGTCCGATTGCCGATAACGCCGGCGGTATCGCCGAAATGAGCGGCCTTGATGAAAGCGTTCGTAAAATCACCGATACCCTTGATAGCGTTGGTAACACCACTGCTGCTATGGGTAAAGGTTTCGCTATCGGCTCCGCTGCTTTAACAGCATTATCCCTGTTTATGAGCTTTGCGGAAAAAGCAAAAATCAGTGAGGATCTTACTCAGAGCTCCGTGCTCGACTACAAGGTTGTTGTCGGTTTGTTAATCGGCGGTATGCTGCCGTTTATCTTCTCCGCACTTACCATGAATTCTGTGGGTAAAGCTGCTTCTCAAATGATTGAAGAAGTACGCCGCCAGTTCAGAGAGCACAAGGGTATCATGGAAGGCACTGAAAAGCCTGACTATACCTCTTGCGTATCCATCTCCACCAAGGCAGCTCTTAAAGAGATGCTCGTTCCCGGTATCATGGCAGTGGTTGTTCCGCTGGTTGTAGGCTTCGGTCTCGGTGTAAGTGCATTAACCGGTATGCTTGCCGGTGCACTCGTTACCGGTGTTCTCATGGCTATCTTCATGTCCAACTCCGGCGGTGCTTGGGATAATGCGAAGAAGTATATTGAAAGCGGTCACTTCGGTGGCAAGGGCTCCGATGCTCACGCTGCAGCCGTTATCGGCGACACAGTCGGCGACCCGTTCAAAGATACTTCCGGTCCGTCCATCAACATCCTTATCAAGTTGATGACCGTTATCTCCCTTCTCTTTGCGCCTTTGATGGCACAATCCGGTTCCATTTTGGATATGCTCGGTAAATAAGAGACACAAGTTTCATGATTTACAGCGCGGGTTAGAGATGCTCTATCCGCGCTGTATTTTATGTGCCGAAAAAAACGGATGATTGACAAAACCATTATAATTCATTATAATATGTATTGTTTTACAGATGCGGACATAGTTCATCGGTAGAATCTCAGCTTCCCAAGCTGATTAGGCGGGTTCGACTCCCGTTGTCCGCTCCAGTGACCTCGCTTATGAAAAAGCGAGGTTTTTCGTAATCTGCGTGTAGCGGTGCGAAAAAAAGAATACATTAAGCACAGTGCACTTTATTATCACCCGAACAGAGCCTGTTTCATAGAATAAACGGAATATGCATAGCAGGTGATTGATGTGATAATACTGTCTTTATTAATTCCTTTTTTCGGTACGGCGCTCGGCGGCGCAACCGTCTTTTTTATGAAAAAAGAGCCGGGGGACAGCTTACGGCGGCTGCTTACCGGTTTTGCCGCCGGTGTGATGATTGCGGCTTCGGTTTGGTCGCTTTTGCTTCCGGCAATTGATGCGTCTTTGCCGCCGAGATGGCTGCAGCCGACAGCGGGCTTCCTTTTCGGGTGCGCTTTTTTAATGGTGTGTGAGAGCGTGTGTGCACGTATGCAAAAGGCGGGGAACATGCACAGAAGTGCGCCGACAAATCATAAAATGCTCCTTTTCGCCGTCACCCTCCACAATATTCCCGAGGGTTTGGCGGTCGGCGTCGGCGTTGCAGCGGCGCTCAAAGAGCAGAGTGCTGCCTCTATGGCAGCGGCATTTGGCCTCGCTTTGGGCATTGCGATACAAAACTTTCCGGAGGGTGCAATTATCTCGCTGCCATTGAGCGCAGAAGGGTATTCAAAGCCGAAAGCATTTTTGTTTGGTGTACTCTCCGGCGCAGTTGAGCCGGTGAGCGCGCTTGTGACACTGCTCTTGACCGCTTTAGTTATAAAAGTATTACCGTTTATGCTTGCCTTCGCGGCAGGCGCTATGGTATATGTATGTGTGAGTGAACTCATTCCCGAAACCAAGGGCAGCGGTAAAATAAATGCGGGTGTAGTGGGATTTATCGCAGGTTTTTTGCTGATGATGGTATTGGATGTCAGTTTGTAGTGCCAGAAAGGATAATCAATGACAAATTTATTATTAAAATTATTCATTAACCATAAAACCTTTAGCGGGGAAGCGCAGCGCAAAGCGGCAGTCGGCACCCTTTCGGGCGCAGTGGGTATTATTTGTAATCTGTTTATCAGCGGCTTTAAATTTGTATTAGGCTACCTTTCGGCTTCCGCTGCATTGATTGCGGATGCGGCAAATAATCTTTCCGATTTGCTCACAAGCATTATCAGCATTGTCGGCTTTAAAGTAGCGGCAAAACCTGCCGATGAAGAGCATCCCTTCGGGCATGGCAGGTATGAATATGTGCTTTCTATCATTGTTTCGTTTTCGGTCTTTCTAATGGGTGCGGAACTGCTCAAAAGCGGTATTCAAAAAATCATTCATCCCGCCGGTGTGACTTTTTCTCCGTTGCTGCTGGCGGTGATTATCGTGTCCGTGCTTGTAAAACTGTGGATGAGTGTGTTCAACTTTTCACTTGCAAAAAAAGAAGGCATTACCGCGCTTAAAGCAGTCGCGCGCGATTCTTTGAGCGATTGTTTAAGTACAAGCGCCGTGCTCATCAGCATTTTGCTCGAAAAGTTTTTCGGCTGGCAGCTCGATGGTTATGTCGCCACAGCGGTATCACTGCTGGTGATATGGAGCGGTATCAGTATTTTTAGAGACAGCATACATCCGCTTATCGGTGCGCCTGCAAAAAAAGAGAGCGTTGCGGCTTTGGAAGAATTTATGCTCGCTTTCGACCCTGCTATTTTGGGCATCCACGATTTGGTGATGCATGATTACGGCATGGGAAAAGTGTTTGCCGTGGCGCATGCAGAGGTGCCGGCGGATAGTGAGTTGGTGGCGATACACGATATTATCGATGCGCTTGAAAAGCGTGTGGATGAAGTATTCGGCATATATTTGGTGCTGCATATTGACCCGGTGGATACCAAGGATGTGCAGCTCGAAACATTAAAGAAGCAGGTAATGCAGGTGCTAGCGAGTGTGGATGAGCACTATACCGCGCATGACTTCAGATTATCGGAGGATGGCAAAAAAATGTACTTCGATTTAGTCATTGACAGCGATATCAAAAAGGATACACAGCACATCAGCGAAATGGTCAAGCAGAGAATTATCGCTTGCATTGGTGATGCAATAGAGCCGGTTGTGCATGTGGAGTTTTCTTTTACACAAAAATAGGAAAATTTGAAAAAATATCACATTTTCATGATTTTTTATTTTTTACTTGACATTTTGTTTTTCAGGGAGTATATTGATATTAAAGTTAAACCGATGAGCGAGAGTAGTACCTCATTTTTAAAGGTTTCAGAGAGTCGGCGTGTGGTGTGAGCCGATAACCCGAAAGTGAGCGAATGGACTCGTGAGGGCAAACCGAGCGTGTAAGCGTTAGGGGAGACGGGAGCTTCACCCGTTACCAAGGAAGTGTGTATAATCTGTACACAGAGTGAGTGCGCCGCAAGGCGAAGTCGGGTGGTACCGCAGGATGTTTTCGATCTTGTCCCAACATGTGGGATAAGGTCTTTTTTATTATAAATTTTCGGCGCAAGCCGTAAATGATATTTAATTAAGGTGATTAATATGAAAAAGCAATTGACAAAACGATGGCGTAGTTAATGAAAAAACAAACTTAAAACACACAATGAACTATGTCTGATATGAAAGGGGAAAAACCATGAGTAACGAAAAGAAAATACCGTACAAGATTTATTTGGATGAAACCGAGCTTCCGCGCAGCTGGTACAATGTGCGTGCCGATATGAAAAATAAACCGGCACCGCTGCTCAATCCGGGAACCCTGCAGCCGATGACTGCCGAGGAGCTATCCGGTGTGTTTTGTGAGGACCTTGTCGCGCAAGAACTCGATAACGACAATGCCTATATCGAAATACCTAAGGAAATCCGCGATTTTTATAAAATGTATCGTCCCTCACCGCTGGTGCGTGCTTACTGCTTAGAAGAAAAGCTCGACACACCCGCTAAGATTTATTACAAATTTGAGGGCAACAACACTTCCGGTTCGCACAAATTAAATTCTGCGAGTGCGCAGGCTTACTATGCCAAAAAGCAGGGCTTAAAGGGCGTAACCACCGAAACCGGTGCCGGTCAGTGGGGCACAGCGCTTTCCATGGCTTGCTCTTACTTTGATTTAGACTGCAAGGTGTATATGGTTAAAGTCTCTTATGAGCAAAAGCCGTTCCGCCGCGAAGTGATGCGTGTTTACGGTGCATCTGTCACACCGTCTCCGTCCGAGACAACACAAATTGGTAAAAAGATTTTGGCAGAGCATCCCGGTACTACCGGCTCTCTCGGCTGTGCGATTTCGGAAGCGGTAGAGGTTGCCGTATCTAACCCCGGTTACCGCTATGTGCTCGGCAGTGTGCTCAATCAGGTATTGCTGCATCAATCGGTTATCGGTCTTGAGACCAAAGCGGCACTCGATAAGTATGATGTAACCCCCGATATTATTATCGGCTGTGCCGGCGGCGGTTCCAATCTCGGCGGATTGATTGCGCCGTTTATGGGCGAAAAATTAAGAGGTGAAAAAGATTACAGAATTATTGCGGTTGAGCCGGCTTCCTGCCCGAGCTTTACAAGAGGTAAGTTTGCTTATGACTTTGCCGATACCGGTATGGTTTGCCCGCTCGCTAAGATGTACACACTCGGCTCCGATTTCATTCCTTCGGCAAACCACGCCGGCGGCTTGCGTTACCACGGCATGAGCCCCATTCTTTCGCAGCTGTATGATGATGGATATATGGAGGCTGTCAGCGTGAAGCAGACAGAAGTTTTTGAAGCGGCAGAGATGTTTGCCCGCGTTGAGGGTATTTTACCGGCACCCGAAAGCTCACACGCCATCAGAGTGGCGATTGATGAAGCGCTCAAGTGTAAAGAAACCGGTGAGGAAAAGACCATTGTATTCGGCTTGACCGGTACAGGTTACTTCGATATGGTCGCTTATGAGAAGTATCATGAGCATGACATGGAAGATTATATCCCGACCGATGAAGAGCTTGCGGAATATGCCGCAAAGCTTCCGAAGGTAGAATAATATCAATCGCATTTTCACATTCCGCCCGCGGCAATTGCCGCGGGCGGTTGCTTTAAGGTAAATTCTGATTTAGCGCACGATGTGCGCTAAATAATTTTGAATTTAGAATGATGAATTGAGAATTAAGGGCGACACATTCGCTCGTCCAAACAAATTACACAATAGAAAGAATTTGCACGCAAATCCTTTAGTATTGTTACATTTGTTTCTCCTCTCCCCAAAAAGTTTGCTGTGCAATACTTTTCGGGGTCCCCGTTTTGAAAATTAAAGCTGAATTTGGCGGTGTTACACCAAATTATAGACATTATCTTTTTTATTTATAATCGGGTGAGGGCAGCGCCCTCCCTCAATTCAACATTCAACATTCAAAATTCAACATTATCGAGCGTTAGTGCGCTAAACAAGAATTTATTTGACTATTTCATCCCCTTGAAATATAATAATTAAGTTATGAAAGAAAAAAGCAGTTTTTTGAAAGGTATCAAAGCGGGATTGCCGATATGCTTCGGCTATTTCTCCGTTGCGTTTGCATTCGGCATTTTTGCGCTCACTTCGGGATTGAGTGCAGTACAGGCATGGCTCATTTCCGCGACCAATGTCACTTCGGCGGGCCAGCTTGCCGCCGTGCCGATTATGGTGAGCGGCGGTACACTGTTTGAGATGGCGGCAACACAGTTTATGATTAATTTGCGCTATGCGCTTATGTCGGTATCGCTTTCGCAGAAGATTGACAGCTCCTTTCGCTTAAAAGACAAGCTTATCACCGCTTTTATGGTTACGGATGAGGTTTTTGCCGTGGCCTCCTCACAAGAGGGTGAAGTGGATAAAAAGTTTATGTACGGCTTGATTTTAACGCCGTATATCGGCTGGAGTGCCGGCACCATCACCGGCGCGGTTGCGGGAAATGTTTTGCCGGATATCGTCATTTCCAGTCTCGGCATTGCCATTTTTGCTATGTTTATCGCCATTGTGGTACCTGCTGCGCGCGAGGACGGTAAAACACTTATTTGCGTTGTCATTGCCATCGCACTCAGTTTGGCATTTCATTTTATTCCGCTTCTAAAGCAGGTGCCCGGCGGCTTTGTGATTATCATTTGTGCGGTCACTGCCAGTGCTGTAGCCACACTGCTCTTTCCGATTTCAAATGGGAAGGGGGAGAGCACATCATGAAATATTCAGCTTTTTTGCCCTACCTTTTGGTGATGGCGCTTGTGACCTATGCGGTCAGGATGATACCGCTGGTTTTGGTGAAAAAGAAAATAGAAAATACCTTTGTTTTATCTTTTTTGCACTACATGCCCTATGCGGTTTTAAGTGTGATGACCGTGCCGGCAGTCTTTTATGCTACCGGTAATGTATACAGCGCGGTGGTAGGTGTCATCACGGCACTGATATTGGCGTTTTTTAAGCGCTCTTTATTGCTCGTTGCGGCAAGCGCCTCGGCGGCGGTGTTAGTGAGTGAATTGATTATTCGATTTGTAATATGAGGAAAGAAATATGTTATTTCAAAAAGAAAAAATGAAAGAGGAAAGCCAAAAGCATCACGCGGCGATAGAAGCGTATTTATCGGAATTTTATTGCCCTGACCCTTTTCCCGCTGCACCCTGTGCGGCGCCTTCCATGGCAGATGGTTTTGGTGAGGCTGCTGCGCTCCGGCGCAAGAAAGAGCCCGTTTGCTCAGAGTCCTCCTTCCGCTTTGATCGTGTCCCGCAAAAAAATACTTCCCGTGAGAGTGCACGGGAAGAAGATGAATATGTATTTGAAGAGAGCGAAGCTGCTCCTTTAACAGAGTCGGAAGCACAAAGCCTCGATGAATACCTGCATCAGGTGCGGGATGAATCCTTTAGCGAAATGCTCTTGCGCATCATTGATGAAAAGCAAATGAAAGATGCAGATTGTTACAAAAAAGCGCATATAGATAAGCGGCTGTTTTCCAAAATTCGCTCCAATAGCATGTATAAGCCGAGTAAGCAAACGGCTTTGGCGCTTGCGCTCGCACTCGAGCTGCCGTATGAGCAGGCATGCGAAATGTTGAAAAAAGCGGGTTATGCGTTTTCACCGGCAAACAAAGGGGATTTAATTGTCGAGTACTATATCAAACACGGCATTTATAATATTTTGCTTATCAATACCTCTTTGTTTGAATTTGACCAACCGCTTATCGGCAGTTACTGATTCAAAAGTGAACTCACCCTATGCGAAATAACTTTTTTGCATTTTGGTGGCAAATATCAATAACCTCTTCGGTTTCTAATCCTTTGATTTCACCCAATTTTTCCGCTACAAAGCGGATCAGGGTGGAATCATTTCTTTTGCCGCGATAGGGGGTAGGTGCCATATAGGGCGCATCGGTTTCAAGTAAAATCCTTTCTATCGGAATCACCCGGGCGGCGCGCACCCCTCTTTTGTTATTCTTAAAAGTCAGCGCACCGCCAAAGCCGAAATAAAAACCGATATCGAGCATCGCTTGCGCACTTTCCGCACTGCCGGAATAGCAGTGCAGCACCCCCTGCGGCTTGTGCTTTAACAGCAGCGCATAGGTGTCCTCATGCGCTTCTCTGTCATGCACAATGACCGGCAAATCTATTTCCTGCGCGATTTCCAGTTGCCTTTCAAAAAACACAAGCTGCTTTTCGCGCGGTACTACTTTCCAATAGTAATCCAAACCGATTTCGCCTATGGCTTTTACCTTGCTTTCCTGTTGAGCGAGCGCCTTTACGCGCTCGGTTTCTTCTAAGGATAAGCCGTTTAAATCCTCGGGATGTAAGCCCACTGCCGCGAAAATAAAATCATAATCATGTGCCAGCTGCAGCGTGCTTTGAATGCTCGCGGGATTGGTTGCACAATTCATCACATAATCCACGCCGTTTTGTGAAAAAGAGGATAGGAGCGCGCCCCTATCCTCATCAAACTGTTCATCATCAAAATGGGCGTGCGTATCAAAAATACCGCTCATTATCTCACCTTTGCGCCTGCCGGCACTCCTTCCAAAAAGATGACCTTAACATCGTTTTCACCCGCATCAGCCGCAAGTATCATGCCGTTGCTCTCCACGCCGCATAGTGTAGCCGGCTTTAAGTTGGCAACCACTACCACGGTTTTGCCGATTAAATCCTCCGGCTTGTACCACGGTGCAATACCGGATGCCACGGTGCGCGGGGTATCGCTGCCGTCATCCAATGTAAGTTTCAACAGCTTCTTTGCTTTTTTAATCGGCTCACAAGCCGTGATTTTGGCAGCTCTCAGCTCCACCTTGGCGAAATCCTTAATGCCGATTTGAGCGAGTCCTTCAATTTGCTTTTTTTCACCCTTTTGCGCCGCTTCTTGTTTTGCTTTCATTAAAGCGGTGATTTCTTCTTCCATTTTCTTTACATCAATTCTTGCAAAGAGCGGGGAAGCCTCACCGACAGAGGCGTGTGCTTTAATGGCACCGAAGCTTTCCAGAGAATCATAATCCTTAATATCCGTGCCGATTTGGGCAAAGATTTTTTCGCTCGTTTCAGGCATAAAGGGCTGTAAAAGAATCGCCAGGAAACGGATGCTTTCTAAAAGGTTATACAACACCGTGCCGAGTCTTGCTTGCTTACTCGGGTCCTTTGCCAGCGCCCACGGCATGGTTTCATCAATGTATTTATTAGAGCGCTTTGCCAAGTTCATGATTGCCTCGGCAGCGTCCGCAATTTTGAAATCCGCAAAGCATTGCTCTGCTTTTTTCACTGTTTCAAGAGCGCATGCCTTCAATTCATCATCAATCGCTTCCGCAGCAACCGGCTCCATAATTTCACCGTCAAAATATTTTTTGCTCATCGCAACGGTACGATTTACCAAATTACCCAAGGTATTTGCCAAATCGGAGTTATAGCGCTCAATCATGGTTGAATAACTGATAGAGCCGTCATTCGCATGCGGCATTTCGCTGAGCAGATAATATCTGACCGCATCCACGCCAAAGAGATTGACTAACTCATCCGCATAAATCACATTGCCTTTGGATTTGGACATTTTGTCCTCGCCAAACAGCAACCACGGGTGACCGTAAACCTGCTTGGGCAGCGGCTCGCCGAGCGCCATGAGCATAATCGGCCAATAAATGGTGTGAAAGCGCACAATATCTTTACCGATAATGTGTGCGTCCGCCGGCCAGTATTTTTTATAAAGTTCATCCGAACCGTCCGGGTCATAGCCGATGGCGGTGATATAGTTTGAGAGGGCATCTATCCACACATAGATAACATGCTTCTCATCAAAGGTCACGGGAATACCCCATTTAAAAGAGGTTCTCGAAACACATAAATCTTCTAATCCGGGTTTAATGAAGTTGTTGAGCATTTCTTTTTTGCGTGCTTCCGGATAAATGAACTGATCATTCTCTTCAAGAAATGCTTCGAGCTGCTTTTGGTATTTGGATAAGCGCAGGAAATAGGCTTCTTCCTTCGCCGGCTTTACTTCTCTGCCGCAATCGGGACATTTCCCGTCCACCAATTGCGATTGTGTCCAAAAGCTTTCGCAGGGTGTGCAGTACAAGCCTTCATACTCGCTTTTATAAATATCGCCCTGCTCATAGAGCTTTTTAAATATCTTTTGCACCACCTTTTCATGCTGTGTGTCGGTGGTCCTGATAAATTTATCATATGTGGTATTGAGCAGGTCACAAATGCCTCTGATTTCGCCTGCTACCTTGTCAACATGCTCTTTGGGCGTAATGCCTTCCGCTGCTGCGATTTCTTCAATTTTTTGACCGTGCTCATCCGTGCCCGTTAAAAAGAAAACATCGTAACCCTGCATTCGTTTATACCTTGCAATCGCATCGGTCAAAACAATTTCATAGGAATTGCCGATGTGCGGCTTGCGCGAGGTGTAAGCAATCGCAGTGGTAATGTAATACTTGCCTTTGTTCATGGTGTTTTCTTCCTTTCAAAAATAATCTACAAATATTTATTATACTTTATTTTTTGCTGTTATTCAACCATTATTTGAATTGCAGCGATTCACGAGAAGAACGAATAGTATATATTATATATAATTTTTGATTAATTATTGTAATTTTATACAGACTATGGCAAAATAACTATATCTATGTGGATTTTTTAATGGAGGTTCATTATGACAGCGAACTATAGTGTATCGGTTTATATTATTGCTGCCGTATTTTGGGTGGCAGAATGTATTGCGTTTCCGATTTTTATTAAAGCGCAGTGGCCGAAAAAGTGCGTGAAATCCTTTATTTGGAAAATGATTTCCGCATCCCTGTTTGTCGGCTATGGTGTTTTTGCCTTTTTTGCGGCAAAAGATGCGTGGGGCAATAAGTTTTTAGAGCCCTTTGCAAAAGATATGGTAATCGGTCTGTGCTTAGGCTGGCTCGGCGATTTGCTCTTGCATTTAACCGCGCTCACGAAGAACCCCGGTAAAGTATTTACCGCCGCTTCCTTTGTCAGCGGCTTGGTGGCGTTTTTAGTCGGGCACATCTTCTATGTCTTAGCATATATCGAAGGCATTAAGGCCGTTGGCGGCTGGGGCAGCAAAACCATTAAAACCATTATTGTGGAGGTTGCCATCCTGTTAGTCGCATTTGTGGCAGTTCAGCTTGTCGTGAAACTCAAACTCGGTCCGGCTGTTGTTCCGGTGGCACTGTATGCGGCAACCATCAGCACCATGCTCGTATGCGCTATCACGCTTGCTATTTATGCGGGTAAATACTCATGGCTTATGAGTGTTGTGCTCGCTGTGGGCGCTGTTTTGTTTGTGGTCAGTGACGGTACGCTTGTGTTCTGCTTATTCGGTGATGACAGAGCGAAGACCTCTTATAAATTGAAAGTGGTCAATCTGACTACCTATTTCATCGGTCAAATGATGCTTGCAAGTACTATATTACTTTGCGGACATGTCAATTTATATTAATTAAAAGTAAGGAAATTTGAAACATGGCAAATCTCGATAAAAGCTATTCCCCCAAAGCGGTGGAAGATAAAAATTATAAATTTTGGTTAGAAAAAGGTTATTTCAAAGGGCAAATCAAAGAGGATAAGCCCTCATACTCCATTGTGATGCCGCCCCCGAATATTACCGGGCAGCTGCACATGGGGCATGCGCTCGATAATACCTTTCAAGATATCTTAATTCGCTATAAAAGAATGCAGGGCTTCGGCACCCTCTGGGTACCGGGTACCGACCATGCTTCCATTGCAACAGAGGCAAAAATTGTTGCCGCAATGAAGGAAGAAGGGCTTACCAAAGAAGATGTCGGAAGAGACGGCTTTTTGGAACGCGCTTGGGATTGGCGCCGCCAATACGGCACACGCATTGTCACTCAGCTTAAAAAGATGGGCTCATCCTGTGATTGGGACAGAGAGCGCTTTACAATGGATGAAGGCTGTTCTAAAGCCGTGCGCAAGGTATTTGTGGACCTCTATAAAAAAGGTCTCATTTACCGCGGCGAGCGAATGATTAACTGGTGCCCGCACTGCTGTACCTCTATTTCGGATGCAGAGGTGGAATATGAGCAGAAGGATGGTTCCTTCTGGCACCTGCGCTATCCCTTTGCCGATGGTTCGGGCTATGTGGAGTTGGCGACTACCAGACCGGAGACCATGCTCGGCGATACTGCCGTGGCAGTGCATCCCGATGATGAAAGATATAAAGATATGGTCGGTAAAATGCTCATTTTACCGCTTGTTAATAAAGAAATACCGCTCATTGCGGATGATTATGTCGAAATGGAATTCGGTACCGGTGTGGTAAAAATCACTCCGGCACATGACCCGAATGACTATGAAGTCGGTTTAAGACATAACTTGGATGTCATTACCGTTACCACGGAAGACGGGTTTATGAACGAGCATGCCGGTAAATATGAAGGCTTAAGTCTCGCCGCCTGCCGCAAAGCCGTGGTTGCCGACCTCGAAAAAGAGGGTTATCTTGTTAAAGTTGAGCCGCTCACACATAATGTCGGCACCTGCTACCGCTGCCATACACCGGTAGAGCCGCGTGTGTCTAAGCAGTGGTTTGTAAAAATGGAGCCGCTCGCCAAGCCTGCAATTCAAGCGGTGCGCGATGGCGAAATCAAATTTGTGCCCGAGCGCTTCTCAAAAATTTATTATCACTGGATGGAAAATATTAAAGACTGGTGTATTTCCCGCCAGCTGTGGTGGGGACATCAGATTCCCGCCTGGTATTGCCCGGAGTGCGGTGAAATCGTGGTGGATTATGAGGACCCCGATAAGTGTCCGCACTGCGGCTGTGAAAAGTTGCAAAGAGATCCGGATACCTTAGATACCTGGTTCTCCTCCGCTTTATGGCCTTTCTCTACCTTGGGATGGCCGGAGGATACAGAGGAACTTAAATACTTCTTCCCGACAGATGTGCTTGTAACCGGTTATGATATCATCTTCTTCTGGGTAGCAAGGATGATATTCTCCTCTATTGCATATACCGGTAAAATTCCGTTCCACACCGTGTTTATTCACGGTATTGTGCGTGATGCACAGGGCAGAAAGATGTCTAAGAGCCTCGGCAACGGTATTGACCCGCTCAAGGTGATAGAAGAGCATGGTGCGGATGCACTGCGCTTCACTCTTGCCACGGGCAACAGCCCCGGAAACGATATGCGTTTCAGCGAGGAAAAAATCACGGCTTCCTCCAACTTTGCCAACAAGATTTGGAATGCTGCGCGCTTCATTAACATGAACTGCGAAGGCAAGACGATTGAGCATGTGCTTCCCGAAACCCTCGCACTTGAGGATAAATGGATACTCTCCAAGTTTAATACCCTTGCAAAAGAGGTCTCCGAAAACTTGGATAAATATGAGCTTGGTGTGGCGGTTAGCAAGCTGTATGATTTCATTTGGGATTATCTGTGCGACTGGTATATCGAATTGGCGAAAATCCGCTTTAATGCCGATGAGCAGGCGGCAAAGACTGTAAGAGAAGTAATTATCTTTGTGATGAGCGAAACCATGAAGCTCTTGCATCCCTTTATGCCGTTTATCACCGAAGAAATCTGGCAGACCATGTCCGATGAATGCGAGAGCATTATGATTTCCAAGTGGCCGGAGTATAAAGATGCCTTACATTTCCCCGAAGCAGAGGCGGAAATGGGCAGAATTATCAAAGCCATTCGCGCCATCAGAACCAGGCGCAGCGAAATGAATGTGCCGCCTTCAAAGAAAGCAAAGGTATGTATTGCGAGTGAGTATGTTGATACCTTCAAAGCATCTGTACCCTTTATGCAGCGCCTTGCCGGTGCAAGTGAGGTCGAAGTGGCGGCAAGTTTCGATATGCCCACCGCTGTGCAGATTGTCACGGATGATGCGACTATCTACATTCCGCTTGCGGAATTGATTGATTTTGAGGAAGAAAAGAAGCGCCTTGAAAAGGAAAAAGCCGCCGCCGAAAAGAAGCTCGCACAGGTTAACGGCAAGCTGGCAAATGAAGGCTTCCTCTCCAAAGCACCCGAAAAGGTGGTTGAGGGCGTGAAAGCGGAAAAAGTTGTGTTGGAAGAAAAAATTGCCAACATTCAAAAAAGCATTGAGAATTTAGGTTCATGAATTATCAGCAAACTTTAGCAAAAATTCATTCACTTAACCGATTCGGCACCCGTTTAGGCTTAGAGCGGATGTCTGCTTTATTGCACCGCTTGGGCGACCCGCAGCGCTCGTTGCGCTTTATTCATGTGGCGGGAACAAACGGAAAAGGCTCCGTATCCGCCATGCTCAGCGAGATTTTTATCGCTGAAGGAATGCGTGTAGGGTTGTATACCTCACCGTATATTATCGATTTTAGAGAGCGCATGCAGTTTTGCGGTGAAATGATTTCGAAGGAAGATTTATGCATGTATGCGCAGGAGGTCTTTGCACAAGCCGAAAGAATGGACGATATGCCCACGGAATTTGAGGTAGTCACCGCCATTGCCATGCTGTATTTTGCGGCAAAGGAATGCGATATAGTGGTGCTCGAAGTCGGCTTGGGCGGTATCTATGATGCCACCAATGTTATTGATACACCGCTTGCGAGTGTGATTACTTCCATTTCCTATGACCATACGGATTACCTCGGCGAAACGCTCGCTTCTATTGCCGCCAATAAGGCGGGAATTATTAAGTCGGGCGGGACCACTATTCTCGCTTACGGGCAGGCACCGGAGGTAGAGGAAGTAATCCGCGAAGCGGCGGGGAAGCAGCAAAACCGCTTATTGATTTGCGAAAACAAAACGCGCTCCTATAACGGCAAAGCCTTTTTTTACGGGGATAAAATGTATGAGCTTTCCATGCTCGGTTTTCACCAAATGCAAAATGCGGTTACCGCCATCGAAACGGCAAAACTGTTAGGCGCTTGCGATACATCCATATTTAAAGGGATTCGCGCGGCGCGGCTTCCGGCGCGTATGGAGCTTGCACACAGACATCCCGATATTATTATTGACGGTGCACATAACCTCGATGGCGTGGAGCAGCTATGCAAAACCATGCGGCATTTTTTTGCGGAGAAACGGATTATCGCCGTCACGGCAATGATGGAAGATAAGCAGTGGAAAGACTGTGTGTTGAAGATTGAGGATATTGCCGCAAAAATGGTGGCAACCACCGCTTCGAATCCGCGGGCACTGAGTGCAGAGGCTTTGGGAAATTATTTACATTGTCCTTTTTTTGAAAGTGCGCGCGATGCACTCGATTATGCCGAAACACTGTCAGATGAGCAAACACTTATTCTCGTTTGCGGCTCGCTGTATTTGGCGGCAGATATCAGAGGATATATTCTATGTGAAGAATAATTCCCTTGCGGACAAGTTTCAACAAAATATGAAATATGAAAACGGTATCCTGTTGGTGATACCGTTTTTTTATTGTGCAATGATTTGCCGAAAGGAGACTGTTATGCCTGTGAAAATAGAAAAAAACAAGAATCTTACCACTGCTTTTCTCTCGGGGGAAATTGACCACCATTCCTCGGTGTTTATCCGAGAGCAGATAGATGAAGCTGTAAACTGTATTGCGCCCAAAGAGCTGTGCCTGGATTTTATGGGTGTCAGTTTTATGGATTCTTCCGGTATTGGGCTGGTGATGGGGCGCTATAAGCTCATGCATGCAATGGGCGGGCGGCTGCGTGTACGCGGTGTCAACCGCTCCACAATGAAGGTGATGAAACTGGCGGGACTGGATTTGCTCGCAAAAATTGACTGTAAAGGAGAATGAACATGAAGGCAATAAATGAAATGAAGCTGACCTTGGAAAGCCACTCGGTCAATGAAAGCTTTTCGCGCGTGGCGGTCAGTGCATTTGTGGCAGGGCTGGACCCGACGATAGAGGAAATCAGCGATATTAAAACCGCCGTGAGCGAAGCGGTGACAAACTGCATCGTGCATGCCTATAAAAATACGGTCGGCAGAATCTATATTTGGGTGGGCATCTTCGCAGACCAAACGGTGAAAATCCGCATCCGAGACAGGGGCTGCGGGATTGCGGACATACATAAAGCGATGACACCGCTTTTTTCCTCCGAACCGGAGGAACGCGCGGGACTGGGGTTTGCCGTCATGCAGTCCTTTTGCGATAAAATCACCGTGCGCTCTACTCTCGGAAAAGGCACCACGGTGACATTGATTAAAAAAATAGAGAGCAAAGAGCGGTGTTAGCCGCACAAAGCAGAGAAGAAAAGATACGCGAAAATATAAATTTAGTGCATGCGCTTGCCGCGCGCTTTAAGGGCAGGGGAATAGAGTATGATGATTTGTTTCAAGCCGGCTGTATCGGTTTAATTAAGAGTATTGACGGATTTGATGCATCCCGCGGCTTTGCTTTTTCCACCTATGCCGTTCCGGTTATTCTCGGAGAAATCAAGGGCTTGTTTCGTGCGGGCGGTGCAATTAAACTCAGCCGCAGTATGAAGGAAAAGGGTGTTTTGGCACTTAAAAAGCGTGAAAGCTTTATGCTCGAGCATGACAGGGAGCCGACAGTCGGCGAATTGGCGGAGCTGCTTGGCTTTTCGCAGGCAGAGACCGCCGAGATTCTTTCATGTAACCTGCCGGTGATGTCCCTAACTACCGAGCAGGGGGAGGAGTTTGATGTCAGTGTGGAATCGCATGCGGAAAAAATAGAGGAAAGCATCGCTTTATCCCAAGCACTGCAAAGCCTGCCGAAAGAGGAGCGCGAGTTGATTCGCTTTCGCTACTATAAAGAGTATACACAGGCAAAACTGCCGCGCTTTTAGGTATTTCGCAAGTACAAGTATCGCGCAAAGAGAAAAAAATACTCCAAAAGCTGCGTGAGTTTATGGCGAGTACTTAGCAAATCTTTTTTATATATTGAAAAAATATTAAATATCATGTATAATGTATCAATAATAAAAATAAATGAGTGGATGCACTCATTTATTTTTTGCAAAATTCATCATAAACGGGGATTCAATTATGGAGAAAAAAAGAACATCCTTTGGCGGCTCGCTCGGTTTTGTGCTTGCCGCAGCCGGCAGTGCGGTCGGTTTAGGCAATATTTGGCGCTTTCCGTATCTCGCAGCGCGAGACGGCGGCGGTCTGTTTATTGTTATCTACATCATTTTGGCACTCACTTTCGGTTATACACTCTTAACGAGTGAAATTGCCATCGGTAGAAAAACCAAGCAGAGTCCGCTTACCGCGTATTCTCATTTAGGCAAAAAGGGTTGGAAGTTTTTAGGCGTTCTTTCCTGCATTGTGCCGATGTTGATTTTGCCTTACTATTCCGCTATCGGCGGTTGGCTGTTAAAGTATTTCGGCGTTTTTGTCACCGGCAAAGGGTTTACTGCCGCTTCGGATGAGTATTTCACCGGTTTTATCAGCGGTACATGGCAACCCATTATCTTTCATGTAATTTTCTTTGCGGTAACGGCGGTTGTGGTCATTCGCGGTGTGAACAAGGGTATTGAATCGCTCTCTAAAATATTGATGCCTGTTTTATTAATTATGATTGTGGGTATCTCCATTTTCTCGCTGACCATTATACACACGGATGCCGATGGCACCGTGCGCACCGGTTTGCAGGGCCTTAAAATTCTCTTTGTACCGTCCTTTGAAGGGTTAACGCTCAAACAATTCTTTACCACGGTGATGGATGCGATGGGGCAGTTATTCTTCTCTATCAGTGTTGCTATGGGTATTATGGTGGCATACGGCTCTTATGTTTCCGATAAGGATAATCTGGATAAATCCGTGCGCCGCATTGAGCTGTTTGATACAGGTGTGGCACTCTTAGCGGGTATCATGATTATTCCGGCTGTGTATGCCTTCATGGGTAAAGAGGGCTTAGAAGCCTCCGGACCGAGCCTTATGTTTGTTTCCTTGCCGAAGGTATTTGCACAAATGGGTGTTGCGGGAAATGTGGTCGGCGCCATCTTCTTTGCGATGGTTATATTTGCCGCGCTCACTTCCTCCGTTTCCATTTTGGAAGCGATTGTGTCTTCCTTTATGGATGCTTTCGGCTGGTCGAGAAAAAAGGCGGTTATTATCGAGGGCTTGATTGCACTCGTCGGCGGTATCATCGTTTGCTTGGGTTATAATAAACTGCTCTTTGAAGTGACACTGCCCAATGGCTCTACCGGTCAAATATTAGATATTCTGGATTATATTTCCAACTCGGCGCTGATGCCGATTGTGGCAATTTCCACTTGTATTTTGGTCGGCTGGTTTACAGGACCGAAAATGGTCATTGATGAGGTGCAAAAGACAGGCGCGAAGATGACAAGAAAGCATATGTTCTATGTCGTCGTAAAATTCCTTGCGCCGGTACTGATGTTTGTACTCTTCTTAAAGAGCATCGGCGTATTGACTATCATATAAGTGAATAATAATTCTAAAGGCAGGCATTTTTGCCTGCCTTTCAGCTTGTAGAAAAACTCTTTTTCTACAAGCTGGCAGAGGTTGAAAGAGTGAGATGAAATTTGTCAACTCGAGCGCTGAGGCAAGGGATAAGAACAACCAAGGATAATGTGGTTTTGCTTATTATTTTTTAAAACTACTG
>JAFWGH010000017.1 GCA_017512465.1 Clostridia bacterium | reverse complement strand
GGAGGGGGACCGCTTGCGGTGGAGGGATTGTTCTATCAATCGGGTGAGGGCGAAGCCCTCCCTTAACTCCACTCTCAACTCTCCACTCTCCAAACTGCAGAGCAAAACGCGTTTTGCTCTGCCCGACAAATCCTTATTTGTATAAATTTCACTCAACGCTAATATATTTATACTAATGAAAAAAATAATCAAAATCATTCTTAAAATATCAATTCTCGCCGTGCTTGTGTATTTAATAGCAACAAGCGCGACAATACTCTATTATGCGCATACCGATAATCAGCAGAAGAGCGATGTGGCAATTGTGCTTGGTGCGGGAACAATTAACAACGAAGCGTCTCCCGTATTTAAAGAGCGTGTCAATCACGCTGTTAATTTATACAAAGAAGGTACTGTTTCCAAAATCATCATTACCGGCGGACTTGGTGAGGGGAGTGTGCTTGCCGATTCACAGGTGGCAAAGCAGTATGCGCTCTCTTTGGGTGTTTCCGACAAAGATGTGCTCACCGAGGAAGAAAGCACCATCACACAAGAAAACCTTGTCAATGCGGCGGAGATAATGCGAGAAAACGGCTTCAAGAGCGCAGTCATCGTCAGCGACCCGTTACATATGGCGCGCGCCATGCTCATGGCAAAGGATGCCGGCATTCAAGCCGTTTCTTCACCCACGCCGACCTCGGCGTATAAAAGCTTTGATACCAAATTGCCGTTTTTCTTGCGAGAAGAAATGTATTATTGCGGCTACCGTATCTTGCGCATCTTTTCTTAATCGGTACTATCACTTTTTGGCAAATAAAGGGGAAAGAATATGTATTGGGAATTTATGCTGCAATCCATGCTTTTGGGGGCAGGTCTTGCGATGGATGCCTTTTCGGTATCCGTAGCGAATGGATTGAGCGAAGCGCATATGAAAAAAAGCAAGCTTTTTGCCACCGCAGGCACCTTTGCTTTTTTTCAGTGTTTAATGCCGCTTATCGGTTGGCTTTGTGTGCGCAAGGTGGCGCAAACCTTCACGGCGTTTAAAAGCTTTATTCCGTATATCGCGCTCGTTTTACTGCTGTATATCGGCGGCAAAATGATTGTGGAATACCGCAAGGGCAAAAAGGAGGACAGAAGCGAAAATAAAAGCATCGGTGTAAAAGAGCTGCTCATACAGGGCGTTGCCACCTCCATAGATGCGCTTTCGGTCGGCTTTACGATTGAAGGCTATGCGTTTTCACAGGCGCTCGCTTGCGCCTCGATTATCGCTGCGATAACCTTTGTGCTGTGCTGTATCGGTTTGGTGCTCGGTAAGCGCTTTAGCGCGGCATTTGCAAAAGCGGAGCTGATTGGCGGAATGATTTTGATTTTTATCGGTTTGGAAATATTTATTAAAGGTGTATTTTTCACAGCTTAAAATAAAAAAGCGGTTGTCTCAACAGTTGAGACAACCACTTTTTTATATATGAGTTTTATACAATTTGTGCGGCAAACTGCTTGATGCGCTCGGCACTTTCTTCTCTTGTTTCGTTATTCGCTTCAGTTGAGTACGCTTGAATTTTGCAGTGCGTTTTGCGCTCTAAATCATCGATAAGGTATTTTTCATTTTCCACATAGCTTGTCGCAAAGTAATATAACTTTTTGCCGGTAAAATCATACTTATGTAAAAATGCCAACATCGGCGGGGCACACTTGCCTGCCCACACGGGAGAGCAAATGATGATTTCATCATATTTTGTCGGTCTTAAGCTCTGCTTTTTAAGTATCGGCTTGATATTAAATACACTCATAAAATTGCCGACAAAATGCTTGCCGAAGTTTCCTTGCGGGAATTTCATAACGGTGTCTACACGCAGCATATCGGCATCGAGTAGCGATACAAATTCTTCGGCGGCAAATTTTGCACCGCCGCTCGCGGAATAATAGGCGATTAATCGTTTCATGTTTTCTTTTCCTTTCCCTCTTATGAATCCGGATAAAGCCTTGGGATGTCTTAAATTATGACTGTTGCGGATTCAATGCATCTGTTTTCTTTTTTCATTTCCTTTTTTTCAATTACTACTATAGAGAAATGCACGCAAAAAAACAAGTGGAAATATGCTTAAAAATAATTGATTAACTTTGTTAATTATAGTATGGATTTCACAATAACTTGACAAAAGTGAAATGTATTATATAATAAAATATATATTATTTAAGGAGATTCAGTATGGAAGTTAAGATTACCGATAGCATAAAATACATTGGCACAAATGACTATGAGCTTGATTTATTTGAAAGCCAGTATATCGTGCCCAACGGCATGGCATATAATTCGTATTTAATTTTGGATGAAAAAACCGCCGTGATGGCAGCTGCCGATAAAAGAATGATTGATCAGTGGCTGCAAAATATTGAAAATGAACTTGGCGATAAAGCGCCCGATTATTTGGTTATCCAGCATTTAGAGCCGGACCACACCGGTTCCGTTGCCGCTTTTTGCAAAAAGTATCCTGCGGCAAAGCTTGTCATGGGTGACAGAGCGGCGGCGATGTTCCCGCAGTTTGCCGCAGTAGAGAATGAAATCGTTGTAGTTAAAAACGGTGAGGAGTTAGCTTTGGGCTCTCACACACTGTGCTTTACCGCAGCGCCCATGGTGCACTGGCCGGAGGTTATGATGTGTTATGAAACGAGCGAAAAGGTGCTCTTTGCCGCAGATGCTTTTGGTAAGTTCGGCACACTCGATACGGATGAGGACTGGGCATGTGAAGCGAGAAGATATTACTTTAATATCGTTGGAAAATACGGCGCACAGGTACAGGCATTATTGAAAAAATATGCCGATACACCTATCGAGATTATCTGCCCGCTGCATGGTCCGATTCTTTCCGAAAATCTCGGTTATTATCTGGATTTATATAATACTTGGTCGCAGTACAAGCCCGAGAGCGAGGGCACCTTTGTTGCCGTTGCCTCTATTCACGGGCACACACTTGAGGCGGCTGAATACTTTGCAGAGCAGTTAAAGGCACTCGGAGAGCCGAAGGTGGCATTCAGCGAGATTCCCAGAGAGGATAGCGCCGAGTGTGTTGAGGATGCCTTCCGTTATCCGAAAACCGTCTTTTTTGCCTGCTCTTATGATGCCGGTTTATTCCCGCCGATGGAAGAATTACTCATGCATTTGCGCGATAAAACCTACCGCAACCGTAAAGTGGCTCTTGTGCAAAACGGCTCTTGGGCACCGAGTGCCGGCAGAGTGATGAAGGAGTATCTCGATAATATGCAGGGTATCGAGTATATCGGCGAGCTTATCACCATTAAAACCTCTCTTACCGAGGAAAACAAAGCACAGCTCAGAGCGCTTGCCGAGTTGGTGCATAACGCATAATGAGATTCAGAAAATTAGAGGCGGGGGACAAAGAAACCTACTTTGCCCTTGCCTCCGCTTTTTATCAAAGCGGTGCTGTCCTGCATCCTGTGCCGGTTAAGAATATTGAAAACACCTTTCGAGAGCTGATTGCGCGCGATACATATGCCGAGTGCTGGCTGTGTGAAGAAGCGGGCGAAGCTGTCGGCTTTTTGCTGGTCGCAAAGACCTTTTCGCAAGAGTCGGGCGGCATGGTTACCTGGATTGAGGAGCTGTATTTAAAAGAGGCTTACCGCGGCAGCGGCATAGGCACACAAATGCTCGCATTTATCGAAGAGCACTTTCCCGCCTCTCGCTTTCGCTTGGAAGCCGAGCCGGATAATGCGCAAGCAATCCGCTTATATGAGCGCTTAGGCTACAAACCCCTGCCCTATGTGCAGTATGTTAAAGAAAAAAAGAAACTATGAACCGCCGGTCGGGATATTGAGAAAAAATAAGAGAGATGGCTGAAAAAACAAATCAAAAAATATGCCCGCAGCGCAAAAAGTGCGGCGGCTGTCAATTACAAAATATGTCTTATGCCGAGCAATTATCCTTTAAACAAGGCAAGGTCATTAAGCTGCTCGGCAAGTTTCACCGTGTGAATAAAATTATCGGCATGGAGCAGCCGTATCATTATCGCAACAAAGTGCAGTGGGCGTTTGGCACCACCAGAGGCGGCAAGCTCATTTCCGGTATTTTTCAATCCTCTTCTCACCGCATTGTCGCGGTAGATACCTGCCTGCTGGAGGATGAAAAGGCGGATGAAATCATTGTCAGCATCCGCAAGCTGCTGCCTTCGTTTAAGCTCACGGCATATAATGAAGATACCCATCGCGGCTTTTTGCGCCATGTGCTGGTGAAAAGAGGCTTTCAAAGCGGTGAAATCATGGTGGTGCTGGTGGGCGGAACCAACATATTTCCGCGCAAAAAGGATTTTGTGAAAGCGCTTTTAAAGAAACATCCCGAAATTACCACTATCGTATTTAATATTAATGATAAAAAAACTTCTCTTCTCCTCGGCGAGCGGCAGGAGGTGCTGTATGGAGAGGGTAAGATTACCGAGGAGCTGCTCGGCTGCCGCTTCCGTATCAGTTCGAAATCCTTTTATCAGATTAATCCGCAGCAAACACAAATACTCTATACCAAAGCATTGGAATTTGCCGATTTAAAACCGAGCGATGTGCTCTTGGATGCCTATTGCGGTATCGGCACCATCGGGCTGATTGCGGCAAAGCATGTCAAAAGTGTTATCGGTGTGGAGCTCAACTGCGAAGCGGTGCGCGACGCGCGCGAAAATGCAAAACTAAACGGCATTAAAAACGCCGCTTTTTATTGCGCGGATGCCGGCGAGTTTATGCTCCGGCGCAAAGCCGAAGGACAGGCGGCGGATGTGGTCATTATGGACCCGCCGCGTGCCGGCGCCTCCAAGCAGTTTTTGCACTGCCTCATACAAGCCGCACCTGAAAGAGTGGTCTATATCTCCTGCAACCCCGAAACACAAAAAAGAGATTTATTCTATTTGGTCAAAAACGGCTATAAGGTTAAGAAAATTCAACCGGTTGACATGTTCCCGCATACGGAGTATGTGGAAACGGTAGTATTGATGTCAAAGGTCAAAAAATAATAGCCACGAAAGCCCAGTAATACTGCGGTTTTCGGGCAATCGGGCAAATTTGGCATAGTGCAGGACAAATGCTTCTCGGTAACTTATCCAAGGGCAAAAAGGCTCGAGAAGTGTGAGAGTTGAGTTGCCGAGTTAGATGTTGGGGTAGTTGTGGCTGTGAGATAGATGTCGGAGGACAATTGTATGAAACAATATATTGTTGATGCTTTTACTGATAAGCCTTTTTCAGGAAACCCGGCTGCGGTCTGCGTTATGGACAGCTGGCCTTCGGAGGAATCCATGATGAAACTGGCGATGGAGAACAATTTATCCGAAACTGCATTCATAGTAAAGGAAGATACAGGATACCGTCTGCGCTGGTTTACACCCGGCACTGAGGTGGAACTTTGCGGACATGCAACTTTGGCTTCCTCCTATGTGATTCTGAATTACTACGATACAGACAGAGATATAGTGCAATTCAATACGCTGAGCGGGGTGCTGACGGTCAGAAAGAATGGTGACCTGTATCAGACGGATTTCCCGACCTATGAACTGAAAGAGATTTCAGTTACAGATGCGATGGAGCAGGCTTTTGGTGTGCGTCCCATCAAGGCAGTGCTTGGACTGGATCTGGTTTGCGTTTTTGAAACGGAAGAACAGGTACGACAGATGCATCCGGATCAGGATCTCCTTACAGGTATCGAAGGTCGCATCCAGAATGCCACAGCAGCAGGAAGAGAAACAGACTGTGTTTCCCGAAGCTTTTGTCCCAAACTTGCTATAGCAGAAGATCCCGTCTGCGGTTCTGCACATTGTCAGATCGCAGATTATTGGTCGGGTGTGCTGGGAAAGAAAAAGGTACAAGCGTATCAAGCGTCAAAACGCGGTGGATATCTATACTGCGAGATGCTCGAAAACGGAAGGATATCCATCAGCGGGAAAGCAGCGCCGGTAGCGATTTCAGATATCGTGGCAAAGTTGTAGTGTCAATCATGGGGACGGTTCCTTCAATCATGGGGACGGTTCCTTGATTGATGTGATTGATGTGAGTTGAGACGATAGAAATAGACAATAAAAGCAGACCGTTCCCTGATTAAACTGATTGAAGAACCAAAACTGCAATCAATCAAGGAACCGTCCCCTGATTGATGTGGATGACGCCGATCCTGCCGTATCTGACGGATACGAAGGAGAATATTGAGACGATTCTTGACTGGTGCATTGACGCGGGCGTGAAGGGAATTATCTGCTTCAATATCGGTATGACCTTGCGGGATGGCGACAGGGAGTATTACTACCAGCGTCTTGACCATCTGTTTCAGGGGTTAACCGAAACGTATCGACATCAATACGGGAAGGCTTACGATGTGGTAAGTCCACGCAAAGATGAATTGATGCAGTACTTTACCGAGACCTGCGAAAAGCACGGCATTCTTCATACACCGGATGATTGCTTTCAGTATATCAATGAAATGCCGGAGAGGTATGAGCAGCTGACTTTAGATATGATTTGAAAGAGGTGACAAACGATTATGGAATTTAAGAAGATAGAAAAGAACGGAATCATCTGTGCCATTGTGGTGGCAGATGAGCCTGTGATTACAGATGCACAATCGGCGCTGGATGTGCTGATGAGTGCAAAGTATGATGTGGGGACAAAGAACATCGTGATTGACAAGAAGCTGATTGTCGAGGAGTTCTTTATCCTCAGCAGTGGTCTTGCCGGAGAGATTTTGCAGAAGTACATCAACTACGGCGGACGCATCGCCATCTACGGCGACTACTCACATTACACCAGCAAGCCGCTAAAGGACTTCATCTATGAAAGCAATAAGGGCAAGGATGTATTCTTTGTTTCTACGGAAGATGAAGCAGTGGATATGCTGACAAGGTAGCGGTAATTAAACCTTTTAAGGTTTCCTACACAATTTAAGGATACCCATACTTTTTAAGGATTGCCCTTTAGGGGTTTCGGAAAGGAGGCGCAGCCGGAATGAGCGTAGCAACAGCAAGAGCATATCGGAGAAACTTTGCAGGCCGGATTGCGCCTGCCGGAAGCCGCAAAAGCCCAGAAAACAAGCCTTTTTACGGGCATCGGAGCACATATTCGAGACAGGCACATTGTATCAAAGATAGAGTCTTGTTAGATAAGACCTGCGGGAGCGGTGAATTATAAACACGGGAGGATAAGAAAATGGCAAAGAGCTTGATCATTTATTTCAGCAGAGCTGATGAGAATTATGCGGTCGGTTATATCGACAAAGGCAATACGGAGATCGTTGCAGAATATGTCCGCGACATGACCGGCGCTGATATGTTTAAGGCAGAGCCTCTTGTTCCCTATTCCGCTGATTACAATACCTGCATTGAGGAAGCAAAGAAAAGAGTCGGCAATGCTCCGATCAAGGAGAGCCTTACCGATATCTCTGCTTATGACACGATTTATATCATGAGTCCAATTTACTGGGGCACCTATGCTCCGGAGTTGGAAACGGCAATTAAGGATTTGGATTTTACCGGAAAGAAGGTGCGCGTCATCACCACGCACGAGGGTTCCGGTCTGGCAAGCGTTGTCCGCGATGTGAAGAAGAATTGTAAAGGAGCCATTGTCGATGAGAAAGGCCTTGCCATCAAGGGCTCTCAGGCAAAGAACGCGAAGGCTACAGTCGAAAGGTGGCTGTAACGGGATGGCGATTCAGATTATCACATATCAGGAAAAATATAAGCAGCAGATCATCGACCTAATTCTGGACATCCAGAACAACGAGGCAAAGATCAATCTTTCGCTTGAGGAACAGCCTGATCTGCTGGACATTCCTACCTGCTATGAAAAGGACGGTGGAGAGTTCTGGCTGGCCGTTGAGGATGATACCGTCGTCGGTACATTGGCCTTGATGAACAAGGGAAACGGGAATGCGGTGCTGAAGAAGGGCTTTGTCAGATCGGATTGCCGGAAACAGGGCATTCTCGGAAAGCTCTATGCGACGCTCCAAGAATTTGCAATGGAACAGGGCTTGAAGACCTTTGTTTTTGATACTCCGTCCGTGGCCACGAACTGTCACAGCTTTTTTGAGAAGCGTGGCTATCGGCGAATAACAAAAGATGAGCTTCCTTTCCCGTATGAATACCCAGACAGGGATTCGTATCTTTACATGATGCAGATATAGAGTCGAGTGGATGGGAAATCACAGCTTTTCGGACATATTCCCTCAGAGCGATGAGTGGAGACGATTGGGAAATCTGTGCGTCGGCTTATATATAGTAGGAACAAGCACATCGACCTGTTTTCGAGAACGTGCGCGGTCGAGAAAATGGCAATTTTGAGGTCAAAAAAGCCGTAGATTTTTTTCCGAGAACGAACGGACTGATTTTCCGGGGTTTTGACATCCATCTGGAGCAATCGAGCCATGTCGAAACAATAGTCTTATTGTTTCGACAATGAATTGCGCCTGACGGCGCGTGAATTGCCTTGCAGGCATAGGGCGCAATTCAATTCACGGAGCAGTAATATGAGCTTAGTTACAAAAACAATTGACAGCCGAATCCTCGGTAAGGAAATGAATCTGGCAGTTTATCGTCCAGCTGTTAATGATAACAGCGCCCTGCCGGTTCTGTATTTCATTCATGGAAGAACAGGGAACGAAAGCCTTCTTCAGTGGCTTGGAATGGAGAAGACAACAGATGCCATGATTGAGGCAGGAGAAATACAGCCCCTAATTGTGGTATGTCCGAATTTGGACAACAGCAGGGGGATCAACTCTGCCGAGCTTTATCGAGAGGTTAAAGGCAAATACGGCGTCGTCCACAAAGGGCGGTACGAAGACTATCTGCTTGACGAACTCATACCGTTTGTTGACAATACATTTCATACCATCAGAGATCGCTCGGCAAGATATATCGGCGGCATTTCCTCCGGGGGATATACTGCTTTAAGTATAGGGTTGAGACACCAGGAATTGTTTTCCAAAATCGGCGGACATATGCCGGCCATTGACTTGTCTTACGCAGACGAAGATGAGTGCTATTTCGCGGATGAGGCGATGTGGCTGAAAAACGACCCGATTTCCATTGCGAAGCAAAAGGTTTTCGATGATTTGCAAGTATTCCTGGACGATGGAAAAGAAGATGAGGGGCAGTTTTATCGCGCTTGTGAAAAGTTGTTTCAACTGCTGCGGCAGAACGGAGCCGATGTGCAAAACCACCTGTTTGAGGGGCATCACAGTGGAGACTACATCAGATTTAACATGGAAACCTATCTCCGGTTTTATAGCCCGCATGCATTTCAATCAAGGAACCGTCCCTGTGATTGACACGGATCAGCGCTTACACCATGAAATCTATCTGAGTGACGCAAGGAAAGTCGCTCCGGAAAAGTTGAAAACCGTGATTCGTCTTCCAATAAAGGAGAGAGAAGAATGAGACTGAAAAATGTACTGATCGTCGTTAAGGACATCGAGAGATCCAGACAGTTTTACCATGATCTGTTCGGTCTTGGGTTGGTTCTTGATAATGACGGGAATATGATCCTGACGGAAGGATTGGTGCTGCAGGAAGAAAAATACTGGAAAGAGTTTCTTGGGAGAGATATCATTCCGGAGAATAATTCCTGCGAACTTTATTTTGAGGAATCTGACATTGAAGGATTTATCGAAAGGCTTGAAAAGTATTATCCGGATGTGAAATACGTCAATCAGCTGATGACGCACAGCTGGGGACAAAAGGTTATACGTTTCTATGATCCAGACGGAAATCTGATAGAAGTAGGGACACCGGTTTAACATGGCAAATATCATCACCGGAATCAGAATAGTGCTAAGCATTGCTTTGATGTTCTGTCC
>JAFWGH010000016.1 GCA_017512465.1 Clostridia bacterium | reverse complement strand
CTGTTTGAAAGCGCAGTGAAATACTATCGCTAAAAACTATACAAAAAAACCCTTAAGCGCAAGCCCGGCTGTTATTTAGGATAATAAGCCTCATTTTTATCTTTTTGCACAATAACTGCGTTAAAACACCTCGACAGGCGTCAGCCTTGCCGAGGTGTTTGTGCCTTGTTCTTGCACGAAAAATCTTAAAAATGAGGGGTTTTGCAGTTCATATTGTCTGCATTTGCTTAGACCCGCAATTATCAAATGTGCTGATACTTTGTGTATTAGTGCATTTTAGAATTGCTAAGATGAGTGAATGCAGGCAATTTGAACCTTGTTATCCTTAATGACAGTCGGGCAACGCTTAAGGGTTTTTTTGTATTATTATGTATCATTTCTCATAAAAAATATTATGCCAGCATTCTTCGCCGATTTTTTGCTGCTCTTTATAAAACTCAACTTCTTCGGTGGAGTTTTCGCCGATGTTTTCACCGCCGTAGTCATCACCGAGCATAAAGAAGCACACAAAATCGCCCTCTTGCAGGATGAGCGCGGAATTAACCTTTGCGGAGTTTGAAAACTCCATATTATTTTTTAAAAAGCTCTTTTTTGCCTGCTCAAAGCGCTCGACCACTTTATCGGCATCGCCTTTATTCGCCTTTACCGCAACAATGCGGTCACATCTTAAGCCGATTTGCGGCATCTCACCGTAATACTCTTCCATTTCGGAGATATTTAAACCGAAATCGGAATTAATCAGAGTATCGGGAATGGGCACATTCGGCTCATAGGAAGCGCCGTAGGCCTGATGAAAGGCTTCTACAATATCCTTACAGCTCAAATGCTCTACATTGCGTTTCTTTTTACAGCCGCTAAAGGGCATCAAACACAACACAACCAAAAGCAGCGCCGTGATTTTTTTGAACATCAACTCATCCTTTCCGCCTATATCACCGCCGGTAAAAGCGTGCATGCGGTGATAAAATCTTTCAGGGTTTGATTTTTTTGATTAATCGGTTTATTATAGCGTATCCGACCCCATATTTCAATTTTTCAAAAAAAATTATATGTTTTTAACAAATATCTTGAAAAATGTTCGTGAAAGGTTTATAATGTTTCTATATTGGGGTGAGTCCGGCTTTTTTTGTGTGATTTTTAACTTGCAGAGTTTTCTCACCAAAAAAAACGGACGAAAGGATTCAAGAGGTTTATGTCACAAACGGCAGGGTTTGCCGTTGAAAGATGAGGGAAAGATGAAAGCAGATTTACATTGTCATACTATGCTCTCGGATGGCACTCTCGGTATCGAGGAATTAATTCAGGTCGCGAAGAAGAGCGGGGTAGACACCATTGCCATTACCGACCATGATACCTTGGCAGGTACAGTCAGAGGTGCTATTATCGGTAAGCGTTTCAATATTAATGTGATTGCCGGTGTGGAATTATCGTGTTGGGATGATGAGAGAAACCGCAAGGTGCATTTACTGTGCTATATGCCCGACCATCCGGACAGGCTTGAGGGCTTGTGCATGCGCACTTCTCTTGCGCGCAAGAGAGCCGGCAAATTAATGGTGATTAAGGCAGTGGCGAAATATCCGCTCACATCGGAATTTATTGCCAAGTGCGCACAGGGAAGCACCAATATTTATAAACAGCACATCATGAAGGCGCTTTCTTATATCGGTTATGCCGACGGGCTTTTCGGAGAGACCTATCGACAGCTGTTTAAAGAGAAGGGCGAAAAAAATATTGCCGTTCCCGTTAAGTACCCCGATGTGTTTGAGGTTTTAGAGGAAATATTGGGTGCCGGCGGCATTGCGGTGCTGGCGCATCCGTATTTATATGACAGCATCGATTTGCTCGATGAATTGGTGGAAAAAGGTCTGTGCGGCGTGGAAGCGTGGCACCCGACCATGAGCGAGGAACAGAGCGAAGCTATGGTGAAGTATGCCAAAAAGCATAAATTACTCGCCATCGGCGGCTCGGATTTCCACGGCTGCTTTGCCGCGCACAATTCCAAACTCGGCGATGTCACCACACCCGAAGCCAATCTCAATGAGTTCTTAGGCTATAAAGCAAAAGTGAAGCGCCAAAAGAAAAAGGCGGAAAAAGCGGCACAAAGTGCCGAATAAGGAGTAATATGACTTACACATATACACCCAAGGGCGTGTGCTCGCAAAAAATTACCATCGATTTGGATGAGAATCATGTGATTCGCGCTTGCTCATTTTACGGCGGGTGCAACGGCAACACACAAGGTGTCAGCCGCTTGGTCACCGGCAGGAAAGCGGAGGATGTGATTGCGACACTTGAAGGCATCAAATGCGGACCGCGGCCGACCTCATGCCCCGACCAGCTAAGCCGGGCATTAAAAGAAGCGATAACGGAATAAAAAAACGGACTGTTTTTACAGTCCGTTTTTTTATTAGTGTTCAGTGGTGGCAAGGCTTTGCCTTGCCGCCTTCATTATTCGCTTTGTGCGTTTTCCGGCTGGAGATGAATCACCTCGTAGTGACAGTGCGATTCGGTGCGGAAGGGAACGCGCCAGCCGCTTGTGCCGGAGCTGACATACATGTTTGCGCCTTCGCCCAAATCATAATTGCCGCGTGTGTAGCTGACAAAGGAGAAGAAAAAGCCGTTGGGGAACAGCTGCCCCGCATGGGTGTGACCGGAGAGCTGCAAATCCGTGCCGGCGGCAAGATTATCCTTCGCTTCGGTCGGCTGATGATCGGCGACAACCAAATATTTATCCGGGGCGGGATTGGGCAGGGTGCCGATATCCTTGCGCAGCTCTTTCGCCGCTGCATCCTCTCTGCCGAGTAACAGCAGGTCGGGCGCCAAATCCGCATAGGCATCCGCCAAAACAGTGATACCGTTCGCCTCCATGGTCTGCACCAATTCTTCTTCGGTGTAGGGCAGACCGTTTTTCATATATTCCGCATGCTGTACCACCTCATGATTGCCGAAAATAAAATATACCGGCACGCCGGTTTCGCCAAACAGGCGGTAGGTTTTTTCCATATCCTCTTTGGAGGTATAATCATCCGTAATATCGCCGCCGAGGATGATGTAATCCGGATTTTCCGCTTTCATCGCCTCAATCATTTTGGCGGTTGTTTCCATGCTTTGTGCCGAGCCGACATGCATATCCGCTGCAAAAATGATGGTGTGCTCCTCTTTGATTTTTGCCGAGCTGTAGGTGTGATACTGCGGGGTAATGATTTCCATATTCACCGTGCCGTAAACAAAAAAGAGGATACCGAGGATTAAGCTTAAGAGCTTGAGCGGCACAAATTTGCGCTCTTTTTTTGTGCATGCAAGGTAAATGGCATAAATGACTTCCGCAAAGGCATCCATGAATAAAACCGCATAGATGACCACCATCACCGGCTGAACAGGGCGGAAGAACACGGGTCCCGCCAAGACCAGTACGGCGCAGGCAATCGCGATAAGCGCCTTAGCGATAATGATGATGATTCTAAGTGATTTCTTGATTTGTTTTTTGCGCAAGAGCCACTGTATGAGTGTTAAAGCGCACTGCACAGCGGCAAACATCGCTATCCACGGGAAGAAAATTTTCATCCTGCGTACCTCCAAAAATAAAAATCCTAAATTCATTATACATGAATTAGCGCTTTTTGCAAACTAAGTTTACAAAAAAAACAAGCACACAAAAAGTGTGCTTCAGAGTGTCGACAAAGTGGCTAAAACCGCACGACAATATTTTTTTGTTAAAACTAAAAGATTAAAACTTCAATAATTTTAGAAAATAATATCATAATCTTTTAAATAAAGAAAGGGTAAAAATCGCCGTAACCACGGCGATTTTGTGCTTTTGCCAGCCTCTGCTTGCGGTACCTATGTACAGCTCAGCGCAGAGGCTGACAAATTTTATCTCACTTTCTCGACCTCTGCCAGCTTGTAGACAAATG
>JAFWGH010000015.1 GCA_017512465.1 Clostridia bacterium | reverse complement strand
CAGTAGTTTTAAAAAATAATAAGCAAAACCACATTATCCTTGGTTGTTCTTATCCCTTGCCTCAGCGCTCGAGTTGACAAATTTCATCTCACTCTTTCAACCTCTGCCAGCTTGTAGAAAAAGAGTTTTTCTACAAGCTGAGCGGACCCAATGAAATTGAGTCCGCTTTTATCATTTTATTTTTCCCTGCCGATTACAGTTTTTCCAAGGTCTCCATCATATAATCTGCAAATTCCGCACAGGTGGCACCATCCTCATGTCCGGTCAGCACCACTTTTCTCTCGGTTTCATTGCAAATGGAAAGCGCTTTAATAAGCTTATCCGCTTTTTCGGTGTAGCCGATATGGCGCAGCAGCATTTCACTTGCTTTAATCATAGAGGAGGGATTTGCAAACTTCGCTCTGCCGGTTTCAAGCATGCGCGGTGCGGAACCGTGAATGGCTTCAAACATCGCATATCTGTCGCCCGCATTTGCACTGCCGGCGGTACCGACACCGCCTTGAATCTGTGCCGCTTCATCGGTGATAATATCACCGTAAAGATTCGGAAGCACAAATACCTGGAATTTGCTTCTTGAAGCGGTATCGACCAGCTTTGCAGTCATGATATCGATATACCAATCCTCGGCTTCAATGCCGGGGTAATCTTTTGCCACTTCATGGCAAATGGCGGTAAACTTACCGTCTGTTTTTTTCATAATATTTGCCTTGGTGACAATTGCCACATAGTTTTTGCCATTGTTTTTGGCATACTCAAATGCGGCTCTGGCAATTCTCTCGGTGCCGAGGTCTGTGGTACATTTAAAGTCCACTGCCAAGGTGCCGGGAATCTCCACACCTCTGGAGCCGAGCACATATTCACCTTCGGTATTCTCTCTAAAGAAAATCCAATCGATATTTTCCTCCGGCACGCTGACGGGACGAATATTGGCATATAAATCCAACTCACGGCGCATGGCAACATTGGCACTTTCGAGTGTGCCGCCGTGAGGCGTGGTGGTCGGGCCTTTTAAGATAACATGGCATTTTTTTAATTCTGCCAACACATCATCGGGAATGGCTTTGTGCTGTGCCATTCTGTTTTCAATCGTCAACCCTTCAATGTTTCTGATTTCCACTTTGCCGGCTGCCACTTCATCTTTTAAGAGAAATTCCAGCACTCTTGCCGCCTCGGCGGAAATAATCGGACCGATACCATCGCCGCCGACAACACCGATAATGATTTTATCGAGTGCTTGATAATCGGTCACAACGCGGTTTTCCGCCATCATCTTACATCTGGCGGTCTGTTCTTCTAAAATGGTTCTAAACTGGTCTACACAGTTTTCAATGTATTGATTACTCATTTTGTTTTCCTTCCTTAATAATTTTTGATTCGCATTTTTCACTTCACAAAAGGGTTTTAAACCCCTTTTGTGAACTGCAGCAGTCCGCCTGCTTTCAAAATTGCCTTTTGCCTGTCGGTATAGTAGCATTTTAAGATATAGGTTTTGCGGGTGGTCTTATCGACAAGTGTAATTTCGCCCTTATCCATGCCCTCAAAAATATTTTCAAGCACCAGTCGGTCACCTTGACCGATAAAGGTATAATCTTCCTCATTGGCAAATACCAGCGGCATGATACCGGCATTGATTAAGTTTGCCGCATGGATTCTTGCAAAGCTCTTTGCAATGACTGCGCGCACACCCAAATACAGCGGTACGAGCGCCGCATGCTCTCTCGAAGAGCCCTGACCGTAGTTGCTGCCGCCGATAATGATACTTTGACCGGCTTTCTTTGCTCTTTCGGGGAAGGTGGTATCACATACGCCGAAGCAGAACTGTGAAAGGTACGGAATATTGGAGCGATACGGTAAAATCTTTGCACCTGCCGGCATGATATGGTCGGTGGTGATGTTGTTGCCGACTTTGAGCACACATTCCGCTGCAATTTTATCCGTAACCGGATTGGCATTCGGGAAGGGTTTAATATTCGGTCCTCTGAGTACCTCAACCTTGTCGGCTTCTTCCGGAGAAGCGGGTTCGATGATAGCACTGTCATCAATAAAGAATTTACGCGGCATGCTCACACTGAGCTTTTTGCCGAAAGTCATCGGGTCTGTAATGTAGCCTGTCAGCGCACTTGCTACTGCGGTTTCCGGAGAAACAAGATATACCTGTCCGTCTGCCGTGCCGCTTCTGCCTTCAAAGTTACGGTTAAAGGTTCTCAAGGATACACCGGCACTGTTCGGGCTAAAGCCCATGCCGATACACGGACCGCATGCACACTCGAGTACACGCGCACCCGAAGCTAAGATATCGCCTAATGCGCCGCAATCGGATAACATTCTAAGCACCTGCTTGGAGCCGGGAGAAATGGAAAGGCTGACATCGGGTGAAATGGTCTTGCCTTTAAGCATTGCCGCCACTTTGAGCATATCCAGCAAAGAGGAGTTCGTGCAAGAACCGATACATACCTGGTCGCACTTGGTGCCCTTTAAAGAGTCCACGCTCACCACATTGTCGGGACTGTGCGGGCAGGCAATGAGCGGTTTAAGAGTCGAAAGATTAATATCGATAATTCTATCATACTGTGCATCTTCATCACTCTTTAACTCTACCCAATCCGCACCTCTGCCTTCGGCTTCGAGGAATTTCTTGGTAATTTCATCCGAGGGGAAGATGGAAGTGGTTGCGCCGAGCTCGGTACCCATATTGGTAATGGTTGCTCTCTCGGGAACAGACAAGGTCTTTATGCCCTCGCCGCCCCATTCGATAATGGCGCCGACACCGCCTTTAACCGATAAGATTCTGAGGATTTCAAGACTCACATCCTTTGCCGTAACAAAGGGTCTGAGTTTACCGGTCAGGTTGACTTTATACATTTTCGGCATGGTGATGTAATACGCACCGCCGCCCATGGCGACCGCCACATCCAATCCGCCGGCACCCATGGCAAGCATACCGATACCGCCGCCGGTGGGGGTATGAGAATCGGAGCCGATTAAGGTTTTACCGGGAATACCGAAGCGCTCCAGGTGTACCTGATGGCAAATACCGTTACCGGGTCTTGAAAAATAAATGCCGTGTTTTTTCGCCACAGAGCCGATATAGCGGTGGTCATCCGCATTCATGAAACCGCACTGCAGTGTATTGTGGTCAATATATGCCACACTGCGCTCGGTCTTTACGCGCGGAATGCCTATGGTCTCGAACTCGAGATATGCCATGGTTCCCGTAGCATCCTGCGTTAAGGTTTGGTCGATTCTCAGAGCAATCTCTTCGCCGACCTTCATTTCACCCTCCAGCAAATGTGCTTGGATGATTTTTTGTGCAATTGTAAGTCCCATTGCCTATTCCTCCATCTTCTTTTCGTTTAAGCGTTCTTTGGCTTTTAGCGCATGCTGTGTGCCGAGCGTTTCGGCAAGCGCCACATCATGTGCCCGTATTGCTTCTAATATTTTCTTATGTTCTTCTCCGCTTTGCAGCGCACGCGGTTTGCTTTTGACGGAAAGCTCTCTGTAGCGCGCCATTTTGCGGTGCAGCTCGGTGAGTGTTTTTCCGTAAATTCGCGAGCCGCAATATTTATAAATCGTAAAATGAAATTCGGAATCCATTTTACTGATTTTTTCACTGTCATTTTGCTCTATAAAGAACTGCTGCATTTTTAATATATCATCGAGTTCCTTGATGCCCTCTTGTGAGATATTTTTTGCAGCTAATGCCATCGCTTTTCCCTCAATCGCGATGCGAATATCCGAAATTTCCATCATATCCTGTCGGGAAATGCCGACGACAACAATTTTTTTGCCTTTGCTTTCCACCAAATCCTCTTGCTCGAGCATCGCTATCGCTTCGCGAATAGGTGTGCGGCTGACACCGTAGCGCGCGGAAAGTCCGAGTTCCGTCATTTCGGTGCCCGCAGGCAATTCTTCTGTAATAATCGCTTGTTCCAGGCGCTTAAATACCTGGTGCGCCAATGAAAGCATTCTTTCCATAGAGTTCCTCTCCGAATTGTTTTTGCGGCAATATCTTCACAGGACTAAGCAAACCTGCCCGGTGCCAAAGCCTCTATCTTTTCGGTAATTTCACCGACAGAGAGCATGGTGACTCTGCCGCCCTCGTACATTTCATCTACCCACTCTTTAAGGGCAATGACCAGTGCATCATTTTTCGCAACCTGCTGCTCACCCTTTAAGCGGTAGTGGTCATTAATCCAATACGCAATGCCGGCAAGGCCGGAGGTTTTGGAAATGAGCACGGAAGCGGGTCTGCCCAAAATCTTCTCTGTATTAAAGATATTGTATATTTCCTGGTCCTTTAACAAGCCGTCGGCATGAATGCCGGCCCTGGTTACATTGAAATCTCTGCCCACAAAGGGAGTGGAGGTCGGCACCGTGTAACCGATTTCATTGGTGAAATACTCGGCAATTTCAGTGATTACCTGCGGTTCCATTCCATCAAACGAGCCTCTTAAAGACGCATATTCGAATACCATCGCTTCAAGCGGCACATTGCCGGTTCTCTCGCCGATACCGAGCAAAGAGCAGTTGACGGCGCATGCGCCGTATAACCATGCGGCTGTTGCGTTGGAAACGGCTTTATAAAAATCATTGTGCCCGTGCCACTCGAGCATTTCTCCCGGCACACCGGTATAGTGCTGCAAGCCGTAAATAATCCCGGGTACACTGCGCGGCAAAGCGGTGCCGGTAAACGGAACACCGTAGCCCATTGTGTCGCAGGCGCGAATCTTAACGGGAATGCCCGCTTCATTGGACAGCTCCTGCAACGCGGTTACAAAGGGAAGCACAAAGCCATAGAAATCGGCGCGTGTAATATCCTCTAAGTGACAGCGCGGAATCAGCCCTGCATCGAAGGCATCCTTAACGGTGCCCAGATACATTTCAAGCGCCTGCTTTCTGGTTTTGCCGAGCTTTTTAAAGATGTGATAGTCCGAACAGGATACAAGGATGCCCGTTTCCCTAATCTCCAAATCCTTCACGAGCTGAAAATCCTTTTTACTTGCGCGAATCCAGGTAGTGATTTCGGGGAAGCGCAAATTTTGCTGCTTGCATAACTCAATAGCCTTGCGGTCCTTTTCGCTGTATACAAAAAACTCGGTTTGGCGAATCCTGCCGAAAGGCCCGCCGAGCTTGGACATCAGGGCATACAAATCTGAAATCTGCTGCGCAGTATACGGATTCACAGACTGCTGCCCATCTCTGAACGAAGTATCGGTAATCCATATTTCTTCCGGCATATTTATGGGTACTCTGCGGTGGTTAAAGGCGATTTTCGGCACCTCATCATAATTAAAAATATCACGGTACAAATTGGGCTCTTTGACATCATCGAGTACATATTTATTTGAGGTTTGTTCCAATAAATTGGTTTTCGAGGATAATTCTACCATATAAACTCCCTTCGGGAGCAAGAAATAAAAAGAGGGAAGGCGGTTTCCGCCTTCGGGCAGTATCTTGTATTTCTCACTCTTAGTATCCCTATGTATATAAGCGGTTTGGTGCGGTATGCCGCAAACCGAATACAGACTGTATACAATTATACAATTACACTCATAATTTTATACAATTATACGCGCAAAGTCAATTAAAAATAAAGAATAAAGCTATTTTTATATATAATATATAATATTATAATTGAAAAAGCCCGACGCTTATGTTAAAATTTTTGTGAGGTGAAGTGTATGGAAGAT
>JAFWGH010000193.1 GCA_017512465.1 Clostridia bacterium | reverse complement strand
TGAATAGTGAATAGTGAAGGGCGGGAACACCCGCACCCGTTCCGCTTCGCTCTATTCCGTATTAGTGCGGCATTTGCCGCACATTTAAATCGGGTGAGGGCAGAGCCCTCCCACAACTTTTCTCTCTTCTCTTTTCTCTCTTCTCTACGAGGTCGTAGACCTCGACAAATCCTTATTTGTCATAAATTCTAAAACAATAAAATATAATGAAATATCATCATTTTGGAGGATGCTATGTTTATAGAAATTGATATCAGAGATGTAAAAAAGAATATGCTCAAAGCGATTTCCGATGAATGGATGCTCATTTCTGCCGGAAATGAGCAAAGCTCAAATATGATGACCGCTTCATGGGGATTAACCGGTGAATTATGGTTTCGCGATGTTGCCGTATGTTTTATTCGCCCGCAGCGCTACACGCTGAAATTTGTGGAAGAAAATGAGACCTTTGCACTCAGCTTCTTCGGAACCGAGCAAAAGCAGGCACTATCTTTTTGCGGTTCAAAAAGCGGCAGAGAGTATGACAAAATCAAGGAAACGGGGTTAACGCCTGTTTACAGTGACGGGACTGTCTATTATGAGCAGGCAAAGCTGGTTTTGATTTGCAAAAAAATTGCACTCGGAAATGTTAAGCCGGAACAAATATTGGACGAAACCGTTATCACCCGCTGTTATCCCGAAAAGGATTTTCACAAGATTTTTGTGGGTGAAATTGTTAAGGTGCTCGAAAGGCGCTGAAAAAGCAGGCGGCAGTCAATTCCTGCCGAACAGATTATCCGAATAAAAGCAAAAAAATCCGCTTAAGGCAAAGCCTTAAGCGGATTTTTTAATGATAGTAAATCATGTTTTTTGAATAGCTATTCTTGTCTTCGGGTGCCTAATAACTTTGGGTAGTGGTCTGCTGCTCTGAAGTCGATTCATCAGAGGCTTGGCTGGGAGCAATGGTTGTATCCTCTTGCATGGAAGCCGGTACATTGGTGTTTGCCGCATCCATCGCACAAGAGGTAATGGTAACCGTATCATCCGTTTCGGCACATAAGGAGTAGGAAAAATCACCTAAAGTACAAAGAGCAATCGATTTTCCTTCAATTTGCATGATGCGGATTTGTGAGGACACACCTTCAATATTTAAGGGATATTGCGATTCGTTTTGCGCCTTATTTTCATCATAGCCGGACACATTGTGGTCCTTTGCGGCAGCGCAGCGCAAGATACATTTTGTATCATTATATGTATACGTAATTTGCGCAATGGTTAAATCCTGACCGTTTACGGTTGAATTAACAACGCCGTATTTTTGATTACTTGCACCCTTAGGTGCCTCTAAAGAGATGCCGAATTCGGCGAAATCAGCACTTGAATTATATTCTTTAACATCTTCTTTTGTATCGCTGCTGCAAGCATAAAGCGAGCAGGAAAGTGCTAAAACAAGTAATAAAGCAATAAGCGTTTTTTTCATAGTTCTTCTCCACACACAAATCATCAAAAGTTATAGTACACCTATTATAGTATATTGATGCACATTTTGCAATAATGAATATTTTACGAGTTTTCTTCCGCTTCTTGTGCGGTGAGTGCAATGTTTAACTCTGTCAACTGTTCTTCATCAATGAAAGACGGCGCACCGCTCATCGGTTCGCTGGCATTTTGCACCTTCGGGAAAGCAACCACATCGCGCAGCGAATCCGTGCCGCAAATGAGCATTGCCAATCGGTCTAAGCCGATACCCATACCGCCGTGAGGGGGTGCGGCAAAGTGGTAAGCATCCACCAAAAAACCGAATTTTGCATCAATTTCTTCTTGTTCCATACCGAGCAGTTCAAACATTTTTGTTTGCAAAGCACAATCGGTAATTCTCATGGAGCCGGAGGAGAGCTCGGTACCATTGAGTACCAAATCAAATGCCTGCGCTTTTACTTTGGACTTGTCGCTGTCTAAATAGGGTATGCTTTCTTCCATCGGCATGGTAAAGGGATGGTGCGCGGCAACCCATTCACCGCTGTCCTCATCTTTCTCAAAGAAGGGCATTTCGGTAATCCAAAGATAATTCCACTTGCCTTGCGGTATGATGTCGAGCTCTTTTGCCACGAGCAGCCTTAAAGCGCCCATAATGCTCAAAGCTTTTCCGGTTTTATCGCTAACAATAAAGATACAGTCGCCTTGCTCTGCACCAATTTCTTTTAAGAGCGCTTCCAGTTCACCCTCTTTTAAGAATTTCTTAAAAGAGCATGCCGGCTCGGCATCTGCCCAGCGCACATACGCAAGTCCCTTTGCACCGATGCCTTTTGCGTGCTCGGTGAGCTTATCTATCTTTTTGCGGGTGTAGGCAGCCGCGGCATTTTTGGCAACAATGGCTTTTACCGCACCGCCGTCTGCAAGCGCATTTTTGAACACGACAAAATCGGTTTTTGATGCCCAATCGGAAATATCCTCAATGAGCATATCAAAGCGGGTGTCCGGTTTGTCGGAGCCGTAGCGGTTCATGGCCCGCTCATAGGTCATGCGCGGCAGGGGGGACGGTATGTCTACATCTAAGGTTTCTTTCATCAGTTTGAGAATAAAGCCTTCCGCCATATCCATAATGTCATCAAGCTCCACAAAGCTCATTTCCAAGTCGATTTGTGTAAACTCCGGCTGACGGTCGGCTCTTAAATCCTCATCTCTAAAGCAGCGCGCAAGCTGCACATAGCGGTCAAAGCCTGCAATCATACACAATTGCTTGTAAATTTGCGGCGACTGCGGCAATGCATAAAACTTGCCGGCGTGAATGCGGGAGGGCACCACATAGTCGCGTGCGCCTTCGGGAGTGGATTTTATCATCATCGGGGTTTCGATTTCGATAAAATCATTGGCATAAAAATACTCTCTTGCAATTTGAGAAATTTTATGGCGCATATACATATTTTTTTGCAATACCGGGCGGCGCAAATCCAAATACCGGTGTGTCAGTCTGCCCAGTTCCGCCGTATTGCAGTTATCATCTATGGCAAAGGGCGGTGTTTCGCTCTTTGAGAGCACACGAAAATCTTTGACATCTATTTCAATGTCACCGGTTGGAATCTCTTTATTTTTATTGCTTCTTTCGCGTACAATTCCCTGTGCTGCCAAAACATATTCACTTCTAACCGTTTGCGCCTTTTCAAAAATAGCGGGCGCGGTGTTTTCATCAAAAGCAAGCTGGGTAATACCGGTGCGGTCGCGCAAATCAATGAAAACCAGAGAACCCAAGTCTCTCTGCTTACCTGCCCAACCGAACAGCGTTACTGTTTCTCCGATATTTTCTGCGCGCAGCTCACCGCAAAAGCAGCTGCGTTTTAATCCTTTTATTGTATCAGCCATCGTATTCTTCTCCCACATCTAAAGTATTTGACAATGCGTGTTGTTCGATATATGCGATATATTCATTTTCAAAGGTTTCGACGAACTGTTCAAAAGCGCATTCGATACTTTCTCCCGTTTCCATATTTTTTAAGTTTAATACGCCTTTTTCAATATCGTCATCACCGATAACGGCGGTATATTTTGCACCGATTTTGTTGGCATATTTCATTTGCGCTTTTACGCTTCTGCCGAGAATATCGACTTCTGCGGCAAAGCCGTCGGCACACAGTTCATCGGAAATAGTCAAAGCGGCTTTAAAGGCATTTTCCCCGATAGAGCACAGGAAAATATCCGGTGTCGGCGCCGCAGGAAAGGCATAGTTTTGCGCTTTAAGCACCAACATCAGTCTTTCAATGCCCATCGCAAAGCCGAGAGCGGGCACCTGCTTGCCGCCGAGCTCTTCAATTAAACCGTCATATCTGCCGCCGCCGAGCACGGTGCCTTGTGCACCAATCTCGTTGCTGACAAACTCAAAAACGGTTTTGGTATAGTAGTCCAGACCGCGCACAATGCGGGGATTGACTTTAAACGGTACGCCGGTGATATCCAAATAAGCTTTCACCTTTTCAAAATGTTCGCTGCACTCTTCGCACAAATAGTCTAAAATGACAGGTGCATCTTTTGCAATTTCTTTACATTCCGGATTCTTGCAATCCAGTATGCGCATCGGGTTTTTTTCAAGCCTGTCTTTACAGGTGGGACAAAGAGTATCTGTATGCGCCGCAAAATAGGCTTTGAGTGCGGCATGGTAGGTCGCCCGACACTTCGGACAGCCGATGCTGTTTAATTCCAAAGTGATGCCCTCTAAGCCGAATGCATCAAAAATGTGTGCCGCAAAAAGAATCAGCTGTGCATCTGCCGCGGGAGATGCCGTTCCGAGACATTCCACGCCGAATTGGTGGAACTCTCTGAGCCTGCCTGCCTGCGGCTTTTCGTAGCGGTAGCAGGAGGTGAGGTATGAGAGCTTAACGGGCAACGCTTCATTTAATAAGCTGTGTTCAATCGCCGCGCGTACGGCGCCTGCCGTACCCTCCGGGCGCAGTGTAATGCTTCTGCCGCCTTTATCTTCAAAGGTGTACATCTCCTTTTGCACTACATCGGTGGTATCGCCCACCCCGCGTGCAAATAATTCGGTGCTTTCAAATACCGGTGTACGCAGCTCTTTATAGCCGAAGGATGCGGCAATATTCATCAGCAAATCTTCGGCAAATTTCCATTCGTGTGAATTAGCGGGCAACAAATCCTGTGTGCCGCGCATCGCTTTAATTTGAGCCATAATACTCCTTTACAGTTAAAATGGTGGGAGTGCTCCCACCATGTTTGATGTATTTTGATGTACCGCAAACAAGCCTTCCCTGAGGAAAACGCATGCTGCGGTATGCCAATCTGCCACCGAGAAAATCATGACGATTATTCGTCTTTTATCAATTCTCTCCAGTCCAAATCGCCTCGATTGAGCGAGTGAATCAGTGCTTCTGCCGTTGCAATATTGGTTGCAAAGGGAATATTGTGAACATCACAAAGTCGAAACATTTTTGAGTCGCTCGGTTCTGTGGCTTTCGGAAGCGGGTCACGGAAGAAAATGAGCAAATCAATTTCATTGCAACTGATTCTCGAAGCAATTTGTTGGTCGCCGCCTTGGGAGCCTGCCAAAAAGCGCTGTATCTCCAAGCCGGTTGCTTCCGCAATCATTTTACCGGTCGTGCCGGTTGCGCATATGGTATGCCTTGTCAATATGCCGCAATAAGCGATGCAAAATTGTGTGAGTAATTCTTTTTTTGCATCGTGTGCGATTAAAGCAATATTCATACATTAGTCCTTTCCAATATAAATATTGTCTCTTATCTTAATGTTGATGTACTGCGCGTGTAAATAATTAATAAACTTTTAACCTATAATATAATAACAGAGTTTTTTCATTAATTCAATACAAAATTAACGCCACTGTTCGGGCAAATCGATTTTTTCGCCCTGTAAGCGCTTCGCAATGCGCAAAAAAGCGTTAGTCGCGCGCGTATCGCGCAAATACGGCAGCCCTTGTGAAGCATTAAAATTGAGGTTTGCCTCAAACGGAACAATTCCCAATAGTCCGATTTCGGTGATGTCCATCGCTTCATCCACACTCGGCAGCAAGCCGTTTTTAACGGCAAAGGCGCGAAACGCATTGATGATAAGCGTTGTGCTTTTTTCCATGCTCTCGGCAATATCTGCCGCTTTTTTGCCTGCTTTTAAGGAAAAAACATCGTCATTAACCACTAAGACCGCTTCATCCGCCGGCTCCAAAGCGAGCGTGAGGTTTTGACCGAGTCCCGCAGGCGCATCGATTAAAATAAAATCAAAATTATCGGAGATTAAGCGCAATAAATCTTTTAATATTGTGGGGCAAAAATCCTTATTGTATTCTTTCGGCGCGGGAAGAATAAAGAGATTTTCAATGTTTAAACTCGGATAGATAGCGTCAGCCACTTCACAGCTGCCGTTAAAAATATCTCCCCAATTAAACACGGCGCCTTCCCCTACACCGGAAATGACATCCATGCAGTTTAATCCGGTATCGGTGTCTGCGATGAGAATGCGTTTGCCGGAGAGTGCCAGCTCATTGGCAATCCCCACTAAGACAGTGGATTTACCGGAGCCGCCTTTTCCCGAAATAAAAGTCACAATTTTAGCCATAAATACCTCTTTTTTAGCCGAGCAAAGTATTATTGGTGCTCGAAGAATTCTTAGAAGTGCTGTTCTTCTTGAAATAGTATTCTAAAAGCGACGCGGTTATTTCTGCAGTACTCGAGCCGCTGTCCGCTCTTTCAATCACCTGCGCGATGGCAATTTGCGGATTGTCGGCAGGGGCATAGGTAATCAGAATACCGTTGTCGTAAGTGCGCTCATAGCCGTTCACTTTTTCTTTTACCTGTGCCGTACCGGTTTTTGCCGCACATTTCACGGGTAAATCTTTGTAAGCATCCCAACAGAAGCCGCCCGGACCGCCGACTGCTTCCATACCGCTCTTTACCGCACTGAGGTTTTGCGGCTGAATGCTCATTTTATAAGCGACCTTCGGCTCTGTTTTATCGACAATGTTTTTTGTGTTGTCATATGTGGTGATGGTTTTGATAATGTGGGTTTCATATCTTGTGCCGCCGTTGGCAAGTGTTGCGCAGTAATTGGCAAGTTGCAGGGGTGAAAAGACATTATCCGATTGACCGATGGCAGCCTGCACAGTGTCACCGATATACCACTCTCCGCCTGCCGCCTCTCTTTCGGCGATGCCGGCAAGCGTACCGGTTGCCTCCGGCAGCTCTATGCCGGTGGCTTGTCCGAGGCCGAACATGGTGGCATATTTGTCAATTCTGTCGATTCCCAGCTGATTACCTACATTATAAAAGAAAATATTGCAAGAATCGTCGATGGCCTGCGATACATTTTCACTGCCGTGATATCCCAGACATTTTAAGGTGATATTGCCCACTTCGTATTCTTTATTGCAATAGAAAGTGGAGGAGGTATTAATAATACCTTCTTCCAAAGCGGCAATTGCCATACAGGGTTTAAAAGTGGAGCCGGGCGCATAGCCGCTCATGAGCGCTCTATCCCACAGGGGAGCGGATTTGTCGGCTGCGAGTTTCTCGTAATTTTTGGTATAGGAGTTATTGTTATAGGAAGGATAGGTCGCCGCACATAAAACGGCACCGGAATTGGCATCGAGCGCAACAACGGCGCCTGCCGCTTTCGGATTACCGGCGGAAACGAGCTTGTCCACCTTTTTCTTTAATGCATTTTGTGCGGTTTTTTGCAAACCGGCATCTAAGGTGAGCGTAACCGTGTTCCCCTGTTCGGGTTCGGTGGTAATCACGGAGGAAATTTCACCGGTCGAGGTGGAGTAAACCGTTTTTTCGCCACGCGTGCCCTTTAAATAATCCTCACAGAGTTTTTCAATACCGCTTTTGCCGATGTAGTCCGTGAGCTTATAGATATCCCGGTTATTGCCTTCCTCCAGCTCCTCTGCGGTAATGGGACCGGTAATGCCTAAAAGATGCGGGCACAGTGTACCGTCTTTATAATTTCTTACCGTGGTCGCCTCTGCGCCGACACCTTGAAATACTGCGCGGTTTTCTTCAATATACGCCGCGGTTTCATCCGACACCTCAAGCGCAAACACATAAGGATTCGGGACACTGAAAGCGCCCACAACCATACCGTAGCGCACGGAGGCAATTTTGAGTGCATCCTCATCGGAATAGGCATCGAGCTCATACATGTCCTTTAAGGCATCAAAGCAGTTTTGGGCGGTTGCATAATCATTGAGATTCAAATATTTATCGCTTTTGAGATAATTAATATCATCCTCACGATTTTCGGAAAAGACTAATTCTCCTTTTTTATTGATTTCAATCGGTAAATCATTTACCCATTCCTCTTTCTTCGATTCAAGGAAGTGAATGAGCTTAATAATAATGTCGGCTCTCGCCTCATGCTCCTCGGATGAGGGGAAATATGAGGCATCAAATACAATTCTGGTGGTTTGCTTATTATAAACCAGAGGGGTACCGGTGCTGTCGAGTATTTCACCGCGCGAGGCATCAATATCCACCTTCTTGGCAATGGTACCCGTACCGACGGAAGCATAGTAGTCGCCTTTAATTACTTGAATAAAGAAAAGCCTTGCACCGAGAGCAACCGCAATAATGAGCGTGATAATAATCATGATGCTTGAGCGTTTTATTTTTTTCTTCTCGTTCACTGCAAAGCTCCTTTCTCTTAGTATTTTATCGGCTGTTTAAACCTTTTCTTCCTTATATTTTTTGTGGATAACAAGAATTAAGAAGAAGGCGGGGATAATCAAAAGAATATTTATAAGAAGCGTCGGCAGATAATCCGTTAAATAGATAAGTGAAGCGCCGGCGACCTGCTTAAATTCAAGGAAGAACAGCCAATACAGGCTTTGGCTGAGAAAAATGAGGAAACTGCCCATGAGCAAATTGGTCAAAAGGGTGTTTCTTAAATAAGCGGTGGAAATGTAACCTATAAAGGCACACAAAAGCATGAAAATCAGCGCATGATAGCCCACCATAGAGGGAGATACCATATCCATTAACAATCCGCATGCTAAGCCGTACCACGGCGCATATTTTTCTTTTTCAAACATACAAATACAGCTTAGCAGCGGCAGCATGGGCAGAATCTTTACAGAGAAAATATGCGGCATAAAGCCGTAGGTTGTCTGCACTAAAAATGCCGCACACAGCAAAAGCACATAAAATATATGTTTTATTATGGCGTTTTTTTTCGTTAATTTCATCAGTTTGCCACCTGGTTTTTACCTTCAAAATCGGTGATGACAAATACATCGGTTAATTCATTAATCTTTACTTGCGGATTGACAACGGCAATATAGGAAACATCCTTGCCGGATTCCTGCGTGTTTTCTACTTTACCGATAATTAAATCCTTGGGGTAAATACCGCCGACACCGGAGGAGCATACAATACCGCCGGTAGAGATATTGGTCTTTTTAGAGAGGTTTGCCATCATCAGCTTGCCCTGCTTGGCAAGGGTTAAGTCGTTTGAAGTGTAAGAGCTCTCACCCGTTCTCGCTTCATAGCAGCTCACGGCAATATCCGGGTCTAATACGGTTTTCACCACGGCAGAGGTCGGGTAAACTCTGACCACCAAACCGACAAGATACTTGCCGTAAATAATACAGTCGTTTACCTGAATGCCTTGGGCACTGCCGACGCCGATGGTGAAAGAAGAATACAGGCTCTCACTGTCACGCGCCACAATGCTGCCGTGAACGAGTTTAAAATCGGGGTTTTCCTCTTTTACTTCCAGGAAATCCTTGTAGTAATCATTTTCGCGCTTGACATTTTCATAGTCAACCAGCTGCTCCTGCAGCTCGGCGACTTCCAGCTTTAGTGCATCCAATTCCTCCTCATAAGAGGATTTGCCGCTGACATTGTCGCGCATGGCAACGATTTTGGAGCTGATGGAGCTTGCCAGCTTCTGGGCAGGGTAAAACAAGGTCCCCACCACGGTGCTTTCGGGTGAAAAAGAGCTGCCCGAAATGGCGGAAATCATCATGCCGACAATCAGTAATACAGAGATAACGACAATGGCTTTAAATTGTTTTTTCTTGTAAAAAGGCATGGGTTTCTCCTTTGTAGAAACAGATTACATGCAATCGATAACAGAGTTCAAAAAGGCTTAGAAGTTGTTTTTGTTTCTGTTTTGGTAGAGATTGCGGAAGTTGTTTTCCAAGCAAATGAGCGTGCCGTCAACCACACTGTCGAGCGGGCGCTCGGAAATAACCACCGGCATATTTGTGGCAAAGGAAACCAGCTTGTCAAATCCGCGCAACAGAGCGCCGCCGCCGGTGAGAACAATGCCCTTTTCATAAATATCGCCTGCCAGCTCGGGCGGTGTGCGCTCCAAAACGGTTTTAATCGCTTCAATAATCGTATCGAGCGGCTCTTTGAGCGCTTCACGCACCTCTTCGGAGGTGATTTCGCAGTTTTTGGGAAGACCGTCTTCCACGTTTCTGCCTTTAATTTCCATGGCGCCCTCGCCCTCATAGGGGTAAGCCGAGCCGATGGAAAGCTTAATATCCTCGGCGGTTCTTTCGCCGATTAAAAGCTTAAATTTCTTTTTGACATAGGAGATAATGGCTTCATCAAACGCATCTCCCGCTACGCGCACGGTTTTGGAGGTCACGATATCGCCTAAAGAAATAATCGCAATATCACTCGTGCCGCCGCCGATATCTACAATCATGGAACCGATGGCCTCACTGACGGGCAGCTTCGAACCGATTGCCGCCGCCATGGGTTCTTCAATAATCGAAACATATTTTGCGCCGCCGGCTCTGGCAGCAGAGTCTACCGCGCGGCGCTCTACATCCGTTACGCCTGCCGGAACGCAGATGATGACGCGCGTTTTTGTAAAAAAGTTGGTTTTGACCGCTTTGCCGATAAATGCCTTAAGCATGTCCGAAGCGATTTCCCAATTGGCAATAACCCCGTCTTTCAGCGGGCGCACGGCTTTAATAGTGCCGGGGGTTCTGCCGAGCATGTCCTTTGCCGCGGTGCCGACTGCTACCACCTGGGTGGTTTTTAAATCCACAGCAACGACACTCGGCTCACGAATGACAATGCCTTCGCCCTTTACGCAAATAAGCGTGTTTGCGGTACCTAAATCAATACCGACATCCTGTGTAAATAATCCCATACCTGTTTCCTCTTCTTTGCAGATGTGACTTTACAAGATATTTGCATCCGGCGCTTGGGCATGCACGTACTTGTAAAACCACATCTTTCTCATTCTTGTATTCCTATATTAATATATTAAAGCTATATTTATCGAAAAACTATTATAGATTTAAAATCTGAAAAACTCAATCCAAAAAAGGATATTGTAAATAAATTGTCAATATTTGATTTATTTTTGTAATGGTACGCTTGCCCGACTGTCATTAAGGATAACAAGGTTCAAATTGCCTGCATTCACTCATCTTAGCAATTCTAAAATGCACTAATACACAAAGTATCAGCACATTTGATAATTGCCAATCTAAGCAAATGCAGACAATATGAACTGC
>JAFWGH010000192.1 GCA_017512465.1 Clostridia bacterium | reverse complement strand
GCAGTTCATATTGTCTGCATTTGCTTAGATTGGCAATTATCAAATGTGCTGATACTTTGTGTATTAGTGCATTTTAGAATTGCTAAGATGAGTGAATGCAGGCAATTTGAACCTTGTTATCCTTAATGACAGTCGGGCAAGTCAATCTGTCTTTTTTATTGACTCCCATGCGCAAGTATATTATGATATATGCATAAGCTTTTTTTATATGGAGTCATTATGAAGAAAAATCTTTTTATCAGTTTATTGTTGGCTTTGTGCATCTTTGCTGCACCCATGGGTGCCGTGGCAGAGGGAAACAGCGCACCAAGCGAACAGGCGGCGGCAGCGGTGCAGGAAGCGGCTCCCGCGCTCACAGCGGATAACCCCGATGTGAAAACAGAATATGTGCCGCAAAACCAGGCGGCAGCGGCAAATGCCCCGGAAATCGGCTGCAAAGCCGCCTATGTGGCAGACCCCGCTACCGGCAAGGTGCTGTATGAAAAAAATGCGCAGGAAAAAATGTATCCCGCGAGTACCACCAAAATTCTCACGGCGCTGGTGGTTTTGGAAAACTGCAAGTTAGAGGAAACGGCAGTCGTTTCGCAGCAGGCGCTGGATTTAGTGCCCGAGGGTTATTCCAATGCCGGTTTGCAGGCAGGGGAAGAAATCAGTGTGGAAATATTGCTGCAGGCGCTGTTAATTCCGAGTGCCAATGAGGCGGCAAATGTGCTCGCCGAGCATGTTAGCGGCAGTATAGAGGCGTTTGCACAGCTGTGCAACAAAAGAGCGGAAGAGCTCGGCTGTAAAGTATTACACTTTGTCAATGCAAACGGCATGCATGATGAGAATCACTATTGCTCGGCATACGATATGTATCTCGTTGCCAAGGAGTGCGAAAAGCATGATGCGTTTAAAAATATTGTGCAAATGCCGAAATTCACCGTGCCGCCAACGTCTATCCACCCGCAGGATGACCGCACCTATGAAAATACAAATGAATTGATTTTAAGCGGCTCTTCCTACTATTATACCGCGTGTAACGGGATTAAAACAGGGCACACCACGGAAGCCGGCGAGTGCTTGGTCGCCTCCGCTTCCAAGGATAATTTGAATTTGATTAGTGTGGTTTTGGGCGGCAGCATTACAGATGCCGGTGAAAACGAGCGCTTTTCGGACACGGTAAAACTGTTTGATTTTGCGTATGATAATTATGCGATTGCATCCTTTGCCAAGCAGTATGATGTCTATTCCACCATTGAGGTCAAAAAAGCGACAAAAGATACCGCTTCGCTCGATGTGGTGATTGATGCCGATATTACCTCCATTGCCCCGAAAGGACTTAAAGCGAGTGAGATAAAAACCGGTGTGGATTTAAATGAAGATATTGAAGCGCCCATTAAGCGCAATCAGGTATTGGGCACCGTGACTTTAGATATTGACGGCATGCGCTACACCGCCAATTTGATTGCCCGCACGGATGTGGAAAAGCAGCCGTATTGGTTATATAATATACTGGTGTGCGCGGCAATACTATTGATTGTGTTGGTAATCATCCTTATCGTGCGCAGCAACAAAAAGCGCAAGAGAGCGCAGTTAGCGGCTGCTCGCAAGCGCAGGGAGCGCATGGAATAAAGCCCTATTTTAAATGGTTTATCAGTGAATGAGTTATAAATAAAATCCCGCGTTCAAAATGCGGGATTTACTTATTTTACAAGTGATAAAGTGTTTGTAAAGCAAAATCGCTTTACACGCAATTTGATTATTTGATTTGTACTTCAGCGCTTTCTTCCGGTGTGCTTTTCGGTTCTTCGCTTTCCTCCGCGGTGTCTTGTACATCGCTTTGCGGTTCTTCGCTTTTTTTCGGTGTGCTTTGCACATCGCTTTGTGCTTCTTTGCTTTCTTCCGGTGTGCTTTGCGTTTCTTCGCCTTCTTTCGGTGTTTCCGACCCGGCTTCGATATCCTTTTTCTGCTGCTTGATTTGGGTGATGGTATCGTTGATAGAGGATTTCACTTCTTTGTTACGAAATGCCACCACAAAGTCACCAACGGATTTGACAATGAGCAGTATGCTCACCGCCTGCGTGGTGAGCAGTCCGGATTCTTTTGCCATAATCACACAAAATACACCCATAATAATCGAGCACACGGAGAGCAAAAGCGAGAGGAAATAGAATTTATACCTGCGCTCTTTTCTGGCAGTTGTTGCGGAAATGATGCTCATAACGCCATTGATAATCAATACCGCACCGATAATGAAGTAGTATAGCATAATGGCAATATCGTTTCTAATGATTAAAACAATAGAAAGTGCCAAAATCAACACATAAATGGTGAGCATAACACCTTTACTTGCCGATTGTAATTTTTTATGTTTTTCGGCAACGGTTTCGGTAAGAGAGGCAAGGCGCTCGTGAGATTGTTTTGAAAAGTTTTGCGCCGCTTCATCATTTTTAAACAGGTCTTTTTTGGTGGTCGCTCTGTCTTTTCTTTCGTTTAAAAAGTCTTTAATCATGTTGCCGGCAAGTTCTTTGCCGCCGGCTGCTTTTTCATTGTGCGTTAAAATAACGATAATGGATATCGCCGCATATGCAAACAATAACAGCGAGAGTGTTAAAGCGTCCCAAAACTGAGCGCGCTCCGGGAAGAGCAGATTGGACAAACCTGTTATGAGCATAAAAGCGGATATCACAAGGTTATTTGCCATTACCAGCGTAAATGCGCCGGTACCCCATTTGAAAAATGAGCTGACTTTTTCTTTCACTTCATCATCTCCTTTATGCTTCATATTATATCACAAATGTGAGTGGGTATCAATTAAAAAAGGCTGTCTCGACTAAAGAGTCAAGACAGCTAAATCGCTTATTGCGTTCTTAATTGCGCATCAATCGCTTTGGCAGCGCGTTTGCCCGCACCCATGGCGGTAATGACCGTTGCCGTGCCGGTGACCGCATCACCGCCGGCGTAAACATTTTCGCGGCTGGTTAAGCCTGCATCATTCACAATAATACCGCCGCGCTTGTTTACCTCTAAGCCCTCGGTGGTGTTTTTAATGAGCGGGTTGGGCGTGGTGCCGATGGCGAGAATGACCGTGTCCGCTTCCAAAACAAAGCTGCTGTCGGGAATCGGAATCGGGCGCCTTCTGCCGCCGGCATCCGGCTCGCCGAGCTCCATGCGCTGACAGCGCATGCCGGTAACAAAGCCGTTTTTCGGATTGCGTGCATCCGTTTCATCGTTAAAACCGAGTATTTCTATGGGTGCTGTTAACAGATTAAAAATAATGCCTTCCTCGGTGGCGTGTTCCACCTCTTCGCGCCTTGCGGGCAGCTCTTCCATCGAGCGGCGATACACAATATTAACCTGCTTAGCGCCCAGGCGCAGTGCGGTTCTTGCCGCATCCATAGCCACATTGCCGCCGCCGATAACGGCAACTTTGCCGCCTTTCATAATCGGCGTAACGGGGTTTTCACGATATGCCTGCATCAAATTGGCGCGAGTGAGAAATTCATTGGCGGAATACACACCGTTTAAGCTTTCACCGGGTATGCCGGTAAACATGGGCAGTCCGGCACCGGAGGCGATGTAAACCGCATCAAAGCCTTTTTCAAATAATTCATCCACCGTCAGCGTTTTGCCGATGATGACATTCGTTTCAAAGTTAACCCCTTGGCGGCGCAGGGTTTCTATTCCCTGTGCGACAATGCTTTTGGGCAAGCGAAATTCCGGTATACCGTAAACAAGCACACCGCCGGCGCGGTGGAGTGCTTCATACACCGTTACACTGTAGCCGAGGCGCGCCAAATCGCCCGCACAGGTAAGCCCCGAGGGGCCGGAGCCGACAATCGCGACCTTGCGCCCGTTGGAAGGGTCGGTCGAGATGGTTTGCGCCGGTTGTGAAAGGTACCAATCCGCCGCATAGCGCTCCAAGCGCCCGATGGCGACAGGCTCAAATTTGATGCCCATGGTACATTTTGCTTCACACTGTGTTTCTTGCGGACACACGCGCCCGCACACCGCCGGCAGTGAGGAGGATTGTAAGATAATTTGCACGGCGCCGGCAAAATCACCGTCTTTCATTTTGCCGATAAAGCCGGGAATGTTGATGTTAACCGGACAGCCGCTGATACACGGAGCGTGCTTGCAGTTTAAGCAGCGCTGTGCTTCGGCAAGCGCGATTTCCCGCGTGTAGCCGGTGGCGACCTCTTCAAAATTATGCGCGCGCACCTCCGGCGGCTGTGTCGGCATCGGGTTTTTCTTTGCTTGAACTGCCATCATTCCACCCCCTCTTTCTCAGAGAGAAGGCGGCAAGCGCGCTCATGTGCCTCTCGTTCAAAATCGCTGTACATTCTGCCGCGGCGCATCGCTTCGTCAAAATCCACTTCATAGCCGTTAAAATCCGGACCATCCACACAGGCAAATTTTGTCACCCGCTCCCCGTCACGGGTGAGGGTGAGGCGGCAGCCGCCGCACATGCCCGTACCGTCAATCATAATCGGGTTCATGGAAACCGTTACCGGTGTGCCGAAGGGCTTTGCGGTAAGCGTGACAAATTTCATCATAATCAGCGGACCGATGGCAATAATTTCATCGAACTGCTCGCCCGCTTCCAACATCTCTTTAAGCGGCACGGTCACATTGCCGTGGCGGGCATAAGAGCCGTCATCCGTCATCACCGTGAGGCGGTCGGAGCAGGCTCTGAACTCTTCTTCTAAAATCACTAAATCTTGATTGCGAAAGCCGATAATGGATGTCACTTGCGCTCCCAGGCGGTGAAATTCTTCGGCAATCGGCATGGCAATCGCACAGCCGACACCGCCGCCGATAATGCATACCTTTCGGATGCCCTCGGTTTTTGTGGCAACGCCTAAGGGGCCGGCAAAGTCCTCAATGCTTTCGCCTGCCTGCTTGGCACCGAGCTTTTTGGTGGTGGCGCCGACAAGCTGGAAAATAATCTTCACCGCACCGGTTTTAACATTTGTGCCGGCTATGGTGAGCGGGATGCGCTCGCCTTCTTCATCCACACGCAAAATGATAAATTGTCCCGGCTTTGCCTTTGCGGCAACAAGCGGCGCTTCAATTTCCATTTGTATGACCGTGGAGTTGAGCGGTTTTTTGCTTAAAATTTTATACACTAAAAAATTCCTTTCTCGGATAGAATATTTGCTTTTATCAGCGCACGGCGGCTGCGAGAGCAGCGTGCGCCATTTAGTAAATGCCGTTTATTAATTATCGATTATACTATATTTTAAATACTTTTACAAGGCTTTTGCGTGAAATCTTCCGCCGCGGCACATGCGCAAGAGGATATTATTGATTTTGCGCCCGCGAGTATGGTATGATGGTATCAGCTTAATTAAAGGAAGATGATTATGAAAAAAACCGTTTCAATTTGCGTTATTATTGCCATTATTTTTACAAGCGTGCCTGTGGTATTCGCCGGTGCGGCAACGAACCCGGTTTATGTCACGGAAGGGGATTTTAAAATCAATACGAGTGTCGATTTTGTGCCGGGGGATGAGCCCGAAGCGCAGCTTGTCGGTTATGCGGGACAGGAGCGTGTTGTGGAGATACCGGAGTATGTCGGTGCGTACCAAATCACTTCCATCAGCTATGATTTTTCTCAGTTAAATAACCAAAACCCCGCGATAGAGCAAATATACATTCCCAAAACCGTGGTGGATGTGGATGCTACACAGCAAGACCCTTTTAGCAATTTGCCCGCTTGTAGCGCTATTGTTGCGGATGAAGAAAATGCTGTATTCGCATCCGAAAGCGGTGTGCTGTATACAAAGGATTTCACGCGCTTAATTCGTGTGCCCCGTGCCTATGCGGGTGAAGCGTTTGAAGTCAAAACCGGTGTGCAGACTATCGGCAGGGGGGCATTGGCTTCCTGCCGCTTTACCACCATCAATTTTCCCGAAACGCTGTTGAGTGTGGAGCAAAACTTTATTGCCGATTGTCCTGTAGAAGAATTGTATTTGCCGGATTCTTTAAAGAGTATCAGTGCGCTTGCCTTTTATGAAACCGAAAAACTCGGCTATGTGTATTTCGGCGCGGGGGTGCAGGTAAGCACAGGCTTTATTCAATATGATGAAAAACAAGCTTTTTCCCGTCACGGGAAAATTCGGGAATTTGCCGTATCGGGTGATAATCCCTACCTGTCGGTGCAGGATGGTGTTCTGTTTAATAAGGACAAAACGGAATTAATCTCTTACCCGAAGGGCAAGAGTGCAAAGACCTATGTGGTACCCGACAGTGTCAAGGTGCTTTTAAAAAATGCTTTTTGCGGAACTTCTCTTACAAGCTTAAATACCAATCAGGTAGAGAGCATTTGCAAGGGGAGCTTATTTGCAAGCAGAATCCAACATATTATCTTAGGCGAGGCGCTGAAATCGGTGAATTTAACCGGCTTTTTCGGGCAATACAATCAGTCTTGGACTTTTTTAAGCAAGGATTGCCAAATAGAGAGCGGCACGTATTCCACTAAGAAGAGAACCATATATGGCTACTATGACTCCACGGTTTATCAGTACTACACGACCCATTATTGGAAAGATTGTATGGATTTTGTCTTTTTGGAGGAGCCGGAGCTCGGCTATCGCTATACAGAGCTGACGAATGATACCATTCGCATCGATTCCTATAAAGGGTATGATGCCGCTTTGGAGATTCCCGCATATATTGATGGCAAGAAGGTTGTTTGGATCGGTGCCGATGCCTTTGCGGGAAATACCTCGATTACCGCGCTCATCCTGCCGCAGACACTTGAAACAATCGATTCTCATGCCTTTGATGCGTTAACACAGGTTACGGAGTTGACAATTCCCGCATCGGTACAAAAAATCAGTTCCTATGCACTCAGCGGCATGAGTGCACTCACAAAAGTCTATATCAACAGCTTTTCTTGCACAATTGATGATAGTGCCTTGCCGCAAACCAAAGTATTTGCCTGTAGCGGCTCGACTGCCGAAAGCTATGCCGGCAGGAATGCTTTGAGCTTCTTCTCGGTCGGGCATCAATTTGTCAGCGAAGAGATTGAAAATAATAAGATACGCAAAACCTGTTCGCTTTGCGGCTACACCGAGGTGGTCGATAATCCGATTATTCATCATGATTATGTCGCGCAGGTTATAGAGCCGAGCTGTACCGAGCAGGGTTATACCGTGTATACCTGTTCAATTTGCGGTGATTCTTATATTACCGATTATAAGGCGGCTTTAGGGCATGAACCGTTTGAGATTAAGGCGACCTCTCCCACCTGCAAGGTGGAGGGAAAAACTGCCGGCAGTCAGTGTGCCAGATGTCAGTTGATTCTCAAAGCGCAAGAGCCGATTGCAAAACTGGCGCATGAGTATGACGGCGGCAATATCACATTGGAGCCGACCTGCATACAAGAAGGAATCAAAACGTTCCACTGCCGCAATTGTGATGATTTTTATACCGAACCGGTTGCAAAAACGGCACACAGTTATATCGCTACGGTGAAGCAGCCGACCTGTTTGGAACAAGGTTATACCACCTATACCTGCTCCGGCTGCGGTGACAGTTATACGGCGCAACCGACACCTTTGGCAGAACATACGCCGCAGGAAATTCCGGCAGTGGCGGCTACCTGCACGCGAGAAGGCAGTACAAAGGGCAGCAAGTGCGCTGTGTGCGCGCTGGTTTTGGAAGCACCGCGCAAAACCGAAAAATTGCCGCACGCATATGACAGCGGCACATTAACTTTAGCACCCACCTGTATCAAAGAGGGCAGTAAGGTTTACCGTTGCCAAAACTGTGATGCCGTGTATACGGAGCGAGTGGGGAAAATCCCTCACGATTATATGGCTGACGTAAAGGAACCGACCTGTACAGAGCAGGGGCATACCACATATACCTGCGCCTATTGTCGGGATACTTACCGCGGCGATATAACCGATTTATTACCGCACACACCGCAAGACATTCCGGCGGTGGCGGCTACCTGCACCAAAGAGGGCAGCACCAAGGGCAGCCGATGTGCGGTGTGCGCAGCGGTATTGGAAGCCCCGCAAAGCATTGCAAAATTAGCGCATGAATATGACAGCGGCAAAACCACACAGGCGCCTACATGCAAAAAGGAAGGGGTAAAAACCTTCACTTGCAAGCATTGCCCCGCTTATTATACCCAAAAGCTTGCCAAGGTCGGGCACAACTATGCGGTTGTGGTCAAGAAAGCAGCATCTTTCTCGCAAAACGGGGTGCTCAATGAAGAGTGCAGCATGTGCAAGCAGCTGCGCAAATCCACCGTTGTTAAGTCGCTTAAAACGGCAAAGCTTTCCGCTACGGTTTTAACCTATACCGGCAAAAATTTGACTGCCCCGAAGGTGACGGTTACCGACAGTGCGGGCAAAACAGTGGCGGCAAAATATTACACGATTACCATCATTTCCAGAGCCAACTCCAAAGCGGTTAAAAGCTTTTCCGCCATAGGTCAGTACAAGGTAAAAATCACTTTTAAAAATGGGTACAGCGGCACCAAGTATTTGTATTTCACGGTGAAGCCGCGCACCATTAAGCAATATACACCGACTACCACGAAAAAAGCCATTACCGCTAAGTGGAAAAAGGATACTGCGGCGACCGGCTATCAAGTGGTTATTGCGACCAATAAGTCTTTTAGCGCCGGTAAAAAAGTGTATACCCTCAAAAACACTTTAACCAATAAAAAAATCACCGGCTTAAAGAGCGGTAAGGTGTACTATGTGCGTATTCGTGCCTACAAAAAAATTGTGGTGGATGGAAAGAAGCTGAATATCTATTCTTCCTATAGTGCAGTAAAGAAAATAAAGTGTAAGTAAGTATATTTAAAAGCACGGGCTGTCCGTCAGGACAGCCCGTGCTTTTTACTATTTATACAGCTTTTTCGCTTTTAAGAGCGCTTTTTTTAATTCCCATGCATTTTGGTAACGCTTAGAGGTTTGAATATCGGTGCATTTTTTAATAATTGTACCCAAATACCCTTTTGGTACACCGGAGGTGGGGTGTGTGCCGATAAGCAGTATATTGGCAAGCACACCGAGGGCATAGATATCCGCCGTGGGCTGCGACTGCGCCACACCGTATTGCTCGGGTGCGGCAAATCCCGCCGTGCCGAGGCTGACCGTGTCAGCAGATTTATTGCTTATCATTTTGGCAACGGAGAAATCAATCAAGCTCGCTTTCTCTTTGCCGATGATAACATTTTCCGGTTTAATATCGCGGTGCACAATCTTGTAAGAATGAATGATTTCAAGCGCACAGCACAGGTCTATGAGTATTTCAATCACCCGAGAGCGCGGCAGCTCGCGCGTATCGTTTAAATAATTCGACAGCGCTTCTCCTTCTATATATTCCTCGAGTACAAATAAATACTCATCTTCACTTGTCACTTCATAAATGCGCGGAGTATAGCCGCGGGTATTGACACTGCGCAAGGTGCGAAACACCTCATCATTGCGGTATTTGGATTCAATGCTCACAAGCTTTTTGCCGCTGTGCTTGTGTTCATACACCTTAAGCGTATTAATAGAGGTTTCGGAAAGTGTTTTTATGTAAGAATATTCCTGCGCGAGGGCTTTGTCGATATATTCTTTAATGTCACTCATTGCAGTTCTGTTTCTCCGTTTTCTATTAAAAGTTGTTGCGTTTGGAAAATCGAGTAATGGTTTTCAACCGCGTAAATAAGCAAGCTGTCTCTTTTGATGCGCGGGTATAAAGGGGATTGATTGCAGTATTTCAGCGCATTTTGTGCATCTTCCAGTTCTAATTCCATGGCGAGAATCAGGCGAATGATTTTATCTTTTTTCGGTATTTTTTTGCCCTGCAATATTTCATAAAAATAGATATAGGAAATATCGGCATCGTTGATGATGTTGGATTTTGATTTGCCGCTACGCTCCAATAATTCATTCCAAAACTGATTGAGACTGATTTCAATAAAGGAGTTTTTATTTTCATCGATATAGTCTTGAATATCCAGGTTTTTGAGTTTTAATTCCGCCAAGAGTTCATCGGTTTTTTTCTTGAGTTGCTCAGTCATAGTAGTAAATAATCTCCCCGTCAAAATATTGCATGCCCTGCGTGTCTGCAGAGGTGCCTGTATAGATATAAATTGTTTCCAAATTCGGCAGGTTTGCAAACAGATTGCTCCAGTTGCAGCTTACATTGGTGCGTTTGGAAAACTTTAATGTGCGCAAATAAGGATTGCCGTGAAAAGCGCCGGAAGAAATGCTTGAAACAGCATAGGGAATTGTGTAAGAGGAATCCGTTTTTGTATTCGGGTAATCGGTGAGCGCCGACCCGTCAATCACCACATCGGTGCTTGCTGCCGTTGTCGCCGGTGCCCGGGTGGCGGGCTGTGCGGGTGTGTTTTGCGGCGGCTGCTCTGCCGCGGTTGCTTGGGTGGTGTCTTTTTTGGTGGTTTGTTCTTTGGTGGTTTTGGCTTTTTTCTTGGTGCTTGAAGTTTGCTTTTGTGTGGTTGGAGCGGTAGTTGCGGCAGATGCCGCCGTGCTGCTCACAGCCGGCTCGACAGTATTCACCGCCTGCTCCTGTTTATGCCCTAAGGCAATCCACAGCGCCGCAGCGGTGAGCGCAACCGCCAAGGCGCATGCACACAAAATCAGCACCTTTTTATTGCTCTTTTTTGGCGGTTTTAATTGAATTTTTTTTTCCTCACGAGCGCGCATACAGTGCATACAAAATGCAGCTGATTTGGGCATCTCTTTCCCGCAGTGCGGGCACTTATTTTCCAAAAAACTTTCCCCCGATTTTTGCTTCATTACACTTTATTATATCTTACAAAAATCCCTTTGTAAAGCGATTCAAACAAAAAAGAAAAAAACCGAAAACCTATGCTCGCAGCGTATAGAATACAATATAAAACTTTGTTAGAATTAAAAAAGAATATAAGCCAAATATATCGCACAGACTTGCCAAAGAATCATACCGTTACCCTCACCGATTCTTTGGCAGTTTGCTCTAAATTTAAAATATTATTTAGTTATATTATTCATTGACCTGTTAGCGGATATCAGGTATAATGAAAATGCCAAATATATCGTAAATGAATAATTCACCATTAGTGGGGTATGCTTTATTTTGTATAAAATGCATGCTCTTAAATGCATACTGACTAATGGTCTGTGCGATATGTTTGGCGACAGTTGGAGCAATGCGTTTTTAGCGTACAGCTTCGGCTGTGCGCTTTTTTGTTATTTAGTGTTCAATATAGTGTTATTTTGAGGGTTCGGGAGGCATAATGAAAACGCAAAACGAATTAGCTGATGCCGCAATCAATCATGAAAGCTTAATTGTTATAGACTTTTCTGCCATTGTAGCTGTTGATTCTTTTGAAGAGTTAAACACCTTTACGGAGTATATTCTTCAACATCACACAAAAGTGGCTGTTAGCAGAGAGTTTTATGAAAACTATGAAATCATTCTCAAATCATTAAATAATGAGCAAATCTCAATTGCGAAAATGACTTCAAAGTTTTTGGATTTACTCAATGAGAATGATTGCTTATTGTATATGGCGGATATTGTTGACTCCAAAGAGATTGTAACAAAACTTCATAAAAATCCCAAAGTGTTTTTTGTGTATTATCGCAATTCGGAGTTTGCCGAGAATGTAATTGGCGTTAAGGATACTTTGAAAGCGAAAGCTTTTATTGTGGATGAAAACGGCAAGTTTCAAATTTGCATGGATACAAAAAGCATTGTTGATTTGTGCGCAAAGCATATTGATTCATCTGTTATCAGTGATGATTATTTCGCTACTGCATTTGAAGTGAAAGAGGGTATTTGCGTTAAGACAAAAGAAGGCACGATATTGACACTCGGCAAACCTTGCGGCAGCGGCGGTGAAGGAACAGTATACAACTGTGAAGATAATCCCGCTTATGTTGTAAAAATCTATCATAAAGGACAGTTAAATAAACTAAGACTGAAAAAACTGTTTTTGATGGAGAAAAAGCAGGTGCGCTACAATGGTATATGTTGGCCCGAAAAGGTTATTTTTTCCATGAAAGGAGAGCCTGTCGGTTATATGATGAAAAAAATCACCGGAAAACCGCTTTCTTCCATTTTTGATGGAGACGAAGTGATTTTAAAAGAATTTCCCTATTGGAAGAAACAAGACTTGATTTCTTTGGCAACCGATATTTTGCAAAAGATACAATACCTGCATTTATTCGGTATTCTTGTCGGTGATTTAAGATTAAAAAATATTGTTATTGATGCACAGGGAACACCGTGGATTGTGGATATCGATTCTTGCCAAATAGATGCGCTTCCCTGCCCGATAGGATATCCGGATTTTACCCCGCCCGAGCTTCAGAAAAAGGAATTTAAACAGCAACTGCGCTCCTATTATAATGAAAGCTTTTCCTGTTCGGTTTTGATGTTCAAGATATTGTTTTGCGGCTTACATCCGTATAACCAAAAAAATGCACAGGGCACGCTTGAGGAAAACATTTCATCAAGAAGTTTTCCGTATCCGCAGAATGTGCAAGGGGATTTTTCCAAAATACCGTGGGGCGGATACGATGAAATGTGGCGCCATACGCCCTTTCAAATTCAAGTGTTTTTTTATGATATTTTCAAAACAGGTTATCGCTACAGCCTAATTGAGATTATTTTAATGTTAAAAACCTATTATGAGTTTTTAGATATAAAAATGGAGACCATACCATCTTTAAATGAAATATCATTTGATTATGAGTAAAAAAACAGGAGGATATAAAAAATGAGTATCTATGAAGATTTTAATGCAGGTGATTTTGCGAAAAGCACAAAAAAGAGATTACCCATCTGCTTTTGTTTGGATACCAGCGGTTCCATGGCGGCACCGACCGGTACCGGTAATAACAGAATGCAGGAATTAAATGAAGCATTTTCAAAGTTTGTTGATGCAATGAAAAGTAATGATGAAGTTGCATCATCTGCAGATATTGCAATAGTAACTTTTGGAGGTCAGGCGGCGATTTTGCAAAATTTTACACCTGTTTCAAAGATTAACACTCCAAAAATCGAATACAAAGAAAGATCGCTTACTCCCATGGGTGAGGCAATACAAGTCGGTTTAAAATTATTGGAAATCAGGAAAAACGGCTATAAACAAAAAGGCATGGAGTATTACCAACCGTGGCTTGTTGTCCTAACCGATGGCGAACCGGAAGGAAAAAATGAACTTGAAGAAATGGAAAAGGCGATTGCGCAAACCACAGCCTTAGAATCCCAAAATAAATTGGTTGTATTTAACATCGGTATCGGCAACGATGCGGATTTGAATGTTTTAAAAAGATTGTCCGTGAAAAGAGAAACACCGATTTCGGTTAGAGAAACAAATTTGGATGAAGTGTTTGAGTTTCTCGGCAAGAGTTCGGATACAGCTGTTAGCGGTGATGAAAATACAGATGCTTTTTATGGAAAAGAAGAATTAAAAAAAGGAAAAGAAATCGATATTTCCGAATGGTGTATTTAATAGCATATGGTTATTCAAACATATCAGCAGGGCGGCAGGCATAAGGTAACTGAACAGCCTTGTGAAGATAGAACATATTCACTTTCCGAAAACGGTGTGGATGTTATCGCTTTGGCGGATGGTGCAGGAAATGCCAAATACACCCATTCTGCCGATGGCGCGGAATGGGTGTGCAAAGCGGTTTGCACCTTCTTTTGCAATAATTTCGATAAATTTTATGAAGAACAAAGCGAGGAAAAGCTCAGCACCGTGATAATGGCGGTGTGCCAAAAAGCGCTTCAAAAAAGAGCGGATGAATTAGAACTTGACAGTATTGCAAGGCTTTCTTCCACTCTGCTTTGCGTTGCGATAAAAAAAGAAAAGGTTATCGGTGTGCATATTGGGGATGGCGTTATCGGCAAGCTCACGCCGGATGGAACAAAGGTTGTTTCTGCCCCGGAAAACGGAGAGTTTGCCGGCACAACCTACTTTATTACCAATCCGCAGGCAAATCGGTTTATTCACATTTTTAAAGAATATCGGAAAGAGGCTGTCTCCTATTTTTTAATGAGTGACGGGACAGCGGATTATGTGTATGATAAATTAACCGAATCATTTTATACTGCCGCCAAAAAAATGGCTTTAATGGTTTTTGATGAAAAAGGGCAAGAAAAACTTGAAAAAACCGTTAAAGACTATATGGTCGAAAAAGATAAAAAGTCAGATGACTGCTCTTTTATTTGTTTGTCCACCGGCGTTGAAATCAAAGATATGCGGGTTTTTCAAACACAAGATTCCGAAAAAAAGGTTCAGGGTACAGACAATATAATCCTTTATGCACCGCTGTTTGAAGAAGGTGCAGAAGAAGAGGGTGATGCTTTAGAGGATGAAGGAGCATCTCAAAAAACGGATTTGGCGCATCGGAAGAAGACCGCCATATTGGTCGCCGCCATCAGTGTTGCACTCATCGCGGTTTTTGCGCTCAGTCTTTTCTTAATCCATAAAGGTGAGCAGAAAAAGAAAGAAACCGTCTCGGCATCTCAAAGTGTTTCCGCCACAAGGGATTCCCCGAAAGAGGATAACCGATATCGTGACTCAAGTGTTTCCCAAAGCACTGTTGACGATAGCAAAGAAGAACCCGAAAGCACAAGCAACGGGCAAAAAGAAGGCGAAAAATCGGAAAATGCCGCAACCTCGGAGAATGCGAAAAGTACCACGAGCACGACAAAAGGCGCTACAAACGGCGGCGTTGAAAGCGATGCAAGCGATAGCGAAAACCCGTTTATTAAGCCGTTCTTGGAATATGTGGAGAGGGTAGGTAATTTTTTCAAATCTATAAAGGAAAATAACATAGCTGAACTACCAAAAAGCACAGCTTCACAAAAAAGATAAATGAAAAACATAAATAAACTATCTGATGATAATAAAAAATTCTCTGCCGATACATGGTTTGTGGAGGACGAGGCGCATCTCGCGCCGGCGGCAAAAAAACCGCCGGAGGTGATACATGCCGCACCTAAGCCTGCCGACCCTGCACCGGCAAACCCTGCTCCGGTTCCCCCGAGTAGTCAGAATCCTTCCGCGCAGGTACCGCCTGCGCAGCCGCAGGTTCCTTTTTGGCAGAACCCTGCATTTAGCTATCCGCCGGCACTGCCTGCAAAGAAAACAGGCGGTACATGGAAAAAGGTGTTACTCGCCGTTTGTGCTTTGCTTATCATAGTGAGCATTATAGGGGGAGGAATAGTTTTTTTAAATCAATGTAGTATCAGCCCGTTACATGAGCAGATTCAAGAAGGCGATTGTGAACATTTGCAGGTGAGTGGTGCGTATTTTACGGATGAGAAATATGGTGGTGTGCAGTTTTGAAGATAATCCATTAGCCTTTGTTTTCATAAATAAGTGTATCTTTGATTATTGTTGCATAGATTCAATTTTTGTAAATAAGGCTGAAAAATCAGTCGAGAAAATATTAACAATGCACATGTTTGTGCGGAAAGAGGAAAAAAATGAGTAGATGTCCGTTTTTAGATTATGAAAGCAACAGCCTTTTTGGCAATTCGAGTGATGAATATATTTGTAAAGAGTGCGGTAAACATATGCCGGTGGATTCATCAGAAGTGAAATATGTTTGCAAAGCCGAGTATGGCGATGAGTACAAAAAGTGCCACATTTATCAAAACAGTTAAGTAATAAAATAAGCACAGTTGGTATATAAGTATTTTAATGAGGAGAAAGAATATGAGTGAAGAAAAAATCGGTGGATTATCACTTGATGATATTATGGCTTCAGCAATGGATGGCTTAGATGATGGCGATACCGACAATGGTGAAATTAATGCTGTAGACGGCGGGATTGTCATGAAAAAGTGTTCATTTTGTGGAATGGAAACCACGCTGAACAGCACACAAGAAATCTGCCCTAAGTGTAATCATTATCTTGACGGGCGAGACATTACTACCGAATCTGATAGTGGAGCTAATGCCTCTGCTGAAAGTGTTTCTTCGTCAGGAGTTCCTGATATCGAGAGTTCGGATAAAAGCATTGGCGGAATACCATTGGCAGAAATTATGGATGCGGCAGATTTGGATGCACCCACAAAATCGACTGTGATTGTAAAGAAACAAAATGCGGAAAAAACCGCAGATGAAACTATGGTCGTTTCTGAAAAGGATAATTCGGAAGAATCCGGAAAGACTGTGGATAATATTGTTAAAATTAAAGATGAAAAACAACCGGGCACAGGTATCATTAAGAAAGATGATACACAGGATTTGGTTGATACAGAGAATCTCACCGAGGACCTTGAAAAAGCACAAAAGAGACAAGAAACCATTGATAAATTGCGTAAGTTTTATGTGTTTGATTTCTTTTACCGCACAGCAAAAGCGAAGAACTGGGGTTTGTTCGTTTGGCTTTTCTTGAATTTTACTTTTATTGAAGTATTCTTCTGCATGGGCGGATGGATTGGTGCTTTATTAGGTCCTGTTGTTTACAGTGTTTCGTTAGTTGTGGCGCTTTCACCTCTTGGCGAGTTTTTGCTTAGACAGCAAAATGCTTGCAGAGAAATAAAGGATAAAGACATAAAAAGTAAAATACAGCCCATTTTTGATAAAGTGTATGCCGAGGCGAGAGAAAAGAATCCGAATATCTCACCAAATGTTAAGTTATTTATGTGTGATGAAGAGAGCGAAAATGCATTTGCAACGGGGCGAAGAACTGTTTGTATCACAAAAGGACTTGCCAATATGGATGCAGATCATATTGCCGGTGTACTGGCACATGAGTTTGGACACCTGGCACACCGAGACACCGACAATTTACTGATTGTTGTTGTGGGTAATCTTATTGTAACCGTAATCACTTCTATCATTGGTATCATTTTCAATATATTTGGAGTAATCGGCGATTTCTTGACATCGCAAACGACACTTGGCAGAATTATTCCTTTCTCTATTATTACAAGATTTCTTGTGTTTATTTTTGTCAATGTGTTTATGTTTTTATGGACAAAACTCGGTACACTTCTGTGTATGCGCGGCAACAGAAAGGAAGAGTTTGCTGCGGATAACTATGCCGCACAGTTAGGATACGCACAAAATCTGGCGGATGCTTTAGATGCTTTGGAAGATGCACCTGCCCCGAAAGGTTTATGGGCAGCTTTAACTTCAACACACCCACAAACAGCAGATAGAGTCATGAAGTTAAATGAGTATATTGAACAGCACCAATATAATGCTTTAAGTTAAGGAGACACTGTTTTGTCATATAATCTTGATTCCATTATACCTTTAAAGAGAATTGATGAATTAACGCAGGCTTATGAGTATCTGGCGGCGCTGAAAGTAGATAGCGCCGCATTACTTCATTCCTATATCCGATTCAAAGATTTGGCATCAAAAAGTATTTGTTTGAATGAGAGAAATAAAGAGGCGTCTGTGCTATCCTTCAAATACCGTGAGTTAAGCTCCGAAAAAGCGGTAGATTGTGTTGCTGATTTTTCATTTACAAAACAACACCATTTCAATTTAAACATCATTAAAGATGGACTAAATGATCATGTTGTTGAAGAATATGTCAAATCCCTTATTATGCAAATTGTAACAAACAACATAAAAGGGTCATATAAGCTGTGTTTTATAGATGTTAAGAATGCCGGGGCAAGTTTTGGCAATTTAATTAATATTGCCAACAGCGACTACAAAAATTTTTTCGGTAAAATATTTATTAATAATAATGATATAACTACTGCATTTACCACACTCGAAAAAGATATTTCAGATAATATTGCGAAAAGTGCAACATTCTCTGAGAGCGTTTTTGCGTATAATGAAACAAGTGACAATCCGATTCCCATTACATTTTTGGTTATTTTTGATTGTGATAAGTTAAATAATACTCAAAAATCCACATTGGAGCATATTGAATATACAGCACAAAAAGGCGGCGTAAATATTATAAAAATATCCGAAGAAAATTCATCAACGGAACAATCTTTTAATTTAAAGATTGAAGAAACGCAATCGCTCTTGTCAAAAGGGGATTTTTCCGCTTGTGTTGAGCCCATCAAGGTGCCCTATACGGCAGAAGATATTGAAAAGGCTTGTGAAAAACAGCAGGTTAACACCCTTGCGGAGTCTTATTTTGATCTGCAAAACATTACATTTAACATGGATTCAACTGATGTATTATCAATCCCGTTTGCCATAGATGAGTATGGTGCAGTTCAATCTTTCGAAATAGGCGGCTATGCTCCGCCGCATGCATTAATATCCGGTATGACCGGTTCGGGAAAATCGGTTTTATTGCATACTATTATTGACTCTATTTCTATTCACTATCATCCTAATGATGTGGAAATTTGGGCAATTGATTATAAAGCGGTTGAGTTTGCCTGCTATGTAGAAAACAGATCGCCGCATATCAGCGTTATAGGTCAAGATAAATCAGATGACTTTTCATATAGCTTGCTGGAGCTAATCAATAAAGAATATGAAAGGCGAAAAAAGCTATTTGTACGCTTAGGCGTGAATAATTTCAAGGATTGCCGCGCACGCGGAGAAGCAATTTCTCGTCTTGTTATTGTTATAGATGAGTTTCACAATCTTACGCAAGCTGTACAACAGAGACCGGAATACAAGGTATTACTTGAAAATCTCTTGTCTGAGATGCGTGCGATGGGTATGTCTTTTATTTTCTGTTCTCAAACCATCAGCAGTGGATTAATGGGATTGACGGAAAAAGGCAGGAACCAAATCGGTTGCAGACTTTGTATGAAACAATCTTCCATTGATGAAATCAAGGCAACTTTAGCGGATACAATGAGTGCAACATCCGATTATATTCAAAATGTCAAGAATTTTGGAATTGGTCAGGTATTGTATAAAAAAAGCGAAGAGCAGGGTTATACATATCATTATTTACATGTGTTGTACATGAATGATGAGGGAAGAGAGCAATTAATAAAAACCATCAACTCCGCCATTGGTGATGACTACATCAAACGGCATGAAATCATTTGCAAAAATAGTGAAAGATTTGATATCTCAGAAAAGAAGCGGCATACACTGAATCTGTTTTTAGATGGTGCTGCATTTCCGGAGCCTGACGAAGGGATTCGTTTTTATCCTGCCGCACCGACAACACTTGAAGAAGAGTTTTCAATCGAGTTTGAGCGTGCCCCCGGAAACAATATGATTATATGTATTGAAGAGGATGAACTCAGAGAATCCATTGAATTATTCACTGTGATGAGCTTGTTGGCTAATCCGAATAATGTTGTTAATGTATCAATTTTTGATGCGGAAAACAATGACTGTGTCAGATTGCATAAGAGATTATCACAACTTTCCTCTCAAAGGTTGAATGTGTATTTCGGTGCGCAGAATAGTTTGAGTCATATGATGAGCTTGAAAAAACTAAAGCCGATTGGCACTGCTAATCAAATTGAATTGCTTTATGGTATTAATAAAATAAAGAGTGCAATTTATATCCTTTCTCAACATGAGGAAGAAAGCGACAATGCATCAAACTCAACTGCGATGGAAGCTAAGAAGAGAGTGAAGATCAGCAGTAATGCTAGTGTTGATGAAAAAATGAAAATGCTTATGGAATTGCGCATGTCGTTAGTCTCCGAAAAAGAATTAACAAACGAAGCGCAAACACCGAAAAATAATGAAATGCCCGCAGAAGAAAAGTATGATATTGATACAATTACCAATATCATGAATTCTTTGTTTGAACATGGTCCAGATTTGGGTTATTTTTCATTTTTACTTATTAATAATGTTAAACAGCTTAAGCAAATAGGAATGAAACGATTCAATGATTTTGAATACCGCATCGGTGCAAGGATGAGCGGCGATGATGCATACACGTTGTTCTCTTCGGAAAGTTTTGTTAACAAGGCAGATGAGAAGACAGTTGTTTATTATGCCGGCTCGAGCAAAAATTGCAAAACACTTAGGCCGTACTTGTTGCCAAATGAAGCATATTTTGAAAAAATAAATAAAGTAATTCATTAAAGGAGAGTTATCAATGGGAATGTCTGGCGGAGGGATTAACAGAAATCCCACAGAAATGTTAAATTATGCGCACAGCCTCGAGAAATCTGTAGAGATTATTGAAAATGAACTGATAAATACTATGCATGCATTAGATACGTATGCGAGTGAACTTGACAGCAAATCACAAGAGGGAATAGAGCGTTTTAAAGAAAACAGTAAGAAGATTAGTGCACAACTGGAGGAGTACAGAAATCTTGCAAAGATGTTGAAAAAAAACGCAAACGATATTCAGGATTTAATAGGTAGCGTGAAGTTTTAGGAGGCAGAAAATGGAAAATGGAACCGTAAAATTTGATTTTTCCGTGGCATGTGATTTAACTAATAAGTTAACCAATTGCATGGATACGCTTGAAAGTGAGCATGAAAAATTACAGAATAATTTTACCGCACTGAGTGAATCCTTTAAAGATGCTTATTATGATGAGTTTAAAGTGGAATTTGAAAAAGGTGAAATAGCTGTTAAAGCCATCAGCGGGGATGTCAGAGATTTAACTGTCACACTGATTGACTATGCACTAAAACTCGGTGAACTTGAGCGCGGAGGAATTGGATAAGATGGCAGTTGGCGAATTCAAAATACCAGATGCAGAGCAAATCTCATCTTATGCAAGTTCGTTAGATAGAATTGCCGATGAAGTGAGCGCACAGGGTGAGGTGTTTCAAAGGGACTATAATGTGTTGGATTATGAAGTGAGTCAATGCTGTGATGAGGTAAAGCAAACGCTTAATGCATTAGAATCACAAATAAATGAGATGCAGCAGAAAATTGAATCGTTGGAAATACAACTCGCACAACTTAAAGCGCAAGTTGAAGAATTGATACAGCAAAGCAATCAAATTCAAAGCGAAATTCAAAACGCAGAGGCGGAAATAGAGGAGTGCGAGAATGAAATACGCACTTTGCAACAATCTGATGATGCGAACAAAGAGCAAAAGATTGCCGCTCTTGAAGCTAAAATTATGGCATTAAATATAAAAATTATGGAATATAATGCGCAGTTACAACAAATTAAAGTGCAATATGAACAATGCATGAACACATATAGTCGTTTGAGTGAAGAATTAGAGCAAGTTAAGCAAAAAAAGCAGATGTATGCTGCACATTATGAAAAGATACAAAATGCAGCAAACTCATTTCTTTCTCACTGGCAGTCAATACAGCAAAATGTACAGGAATGCGATATTGGCGGCGCTGTTGTGCAAGCGAATCAAGCCATTGTAAACCTTTCAGAGAGTTTAAAGCAATTATCTGCTCGCGTAGCGGATATAAACTGGGGGTATTCAAGTGTATAATAAAGCGAAATTTGACACATCTGTTACGCAGCTGGAAAGTGTAAAGCAACAGATTATGTCTGAAATGTGTTTTGAAGGATTTGAAGCAGTTGAAGAGCGAATAGATACCATTTGCAGCGGGTTGAACACCAAAAATGCGCAAATGCAGCAATTATATGACATGTTTGACGATGTTCAAGATGAGATGAGCCGTATCTATGAATTGATGCAACAAGATCCCGAAAATCAAGATACAGGCATAGCCTATGTAAAGAGAAGATGAGGATAGTATGAGTTATACGGTTAATGGTATAGAAGAAATAAAAAAAGGCAATTATGAAAATGCATTTTCAATACTGAACAAAGCTTATTTCGAACAGGGAGAAACACAAGCAGCGTGCTATTTGGCACAGATGTACTATGATGAGCGCATTACCAAGAGAACAAATGAGAGTTTAGCATCTGCTATGCTGTTATGGTATGTAACACGAGAGCAGGTACCATCCTCCGCGCACAAGCTTGGTGTGAGTTTATTCTCTGTGAGTGAACAAGCAAAAGCTACCGGTTTGGAACATATAAAAAGCGCAGCTCAAAGAGATTATCCTGTTTCCTTTTGTGTTCTTGGTGTTTTGGCATATCATAGCGGAGATTATGCACAGGCAACTGAATATTTTTCAAAATACACCGGAATAGAAAAAGATAAAAAAGCACTGTTAATGTATGCGGATGCCTTATGCAAAAAAAACAATCCCGATATAACAAAGGCAGAGCAAATATACACCATTTGTGCGGAAGAATATGCTGATTCATCCGCATATAGAGAATTGTCTGAAATATATTTGACACCGCAGTTTCTTAATCACAAAAAGAGCTTTGAATTTATGAGTAAAGCGGCTGAATTAGGTGATATACAAGCAGCTGAAAAAGTTGGTCTTGCCTATTATATGGGAAATGAATTTAATCCGAATAATCCACCGAAAGACTATGCCAAAGCATATAAATATCTCACTGTTGCCCGGAAAAATAACATGGGGGAAGCCACGGCTTTTTTGGGTGAGATGTATGCTTACGGTAATTATGTACAGGTGGATGAGGCTAAGGCAATGCAACTGTATGATGACTCCATTCGTTTAGGGTATACCAATGCATACAATTTAAAAGGTATGGCATGTTTGACAGATGATAAAAAAATGGCATATGAGTGCTTAAAAAAAGCTTACGAAAAAGGAGATAAAAATTACGTATCCTTTCTTTTTATGTGTGCTTATGATTTATATGCCGATGACATGGAGAAAAAGAAGGAATTATTTCTTTATGCACTTGAATGCGCAAAAAAAGGAGTGAATTTAAGCGAGTCAATGCATTTGGTTTTGGGAAATGCATTTTATGAAGGTGTGTTTGTTGATCAAGACATTAATTTGGCTGTTAGCCATTTGCAAAAATGTATCGATAACCCGCAGGCTTGTTATATTGTTGGAAAGATGGCGGCATATGGGCAAGTTTCTGCAATCACGCCAGCTCAATCCGAGTCCTACTTATTGAATGCAACAAGTGCAGGAATATCGGATGCCATGCTCACTTTAGGAAAACTATATAATGAATGGGATTTAGCGGCCAAAGCAGTGAATATGCTTATGAAAGCATATTCAAAAGGTGAAAAAGAAGCTGCACTGATCATCAGTGATATGTATTTAAACGGTGATGTGACCGGAAGAAAAGACAAGAAAAAAGCAGCTGAATGGAAAGCGAAGGGAAAATAAAATGAGAAAAAAAGGATTATTACTCACTATTCTCGGGTCTTTGCTATTTGTAAAAATAGCAAAAAAGGGCTTGGATACTAGAGTTTATCATAATAAAACAGGATTAAAAAAATAATGCAAAATAGCGTTTGAATGCGCTGTGGACACACTTGGTCTATTATTGTTAAGCGTAAAAATGCATTTAAAAAACTTAGTAGTTCATCAAAATCGGCAACAAAAACCGATGTATGTATTACCGGGAGAGCGGCATAGAAATAATGAATTCAAAAGACAACTTTAATGCAACTAAGTGGGAAGGTATGGAAGAAAGCCCTCCCGAGAATAGTGTATCATATGAAGATGAACCGGGTGGCGGAAAAACCGAAAAATTCTCTGCCGATACATGGTTTGTGGAGGATGATACGCATCTTGCGCCAGCGGCAAAAAAACCGCCGGAGGTGATACATGCCGCATCTAAGCCTGCCGACCCTGCACCGGCAAACCCTGCTCCAGTTTACCCGAGTAGTCAGAATCCTTCCGCACAGGTGCCGCCTGAAAAGGAAACAGGCAGTGTATGGAAAAAAGTATTACTCATCGTTTGTATTTTGCTTGTCGTAATAGGCATGGTAGCGGGAGGCATCAGTTTCTATAACGATTATAGAAACTCTTCACAGGGCAAGATTCAGATGTACGATTCCGAGCATTTACAGTCAATTGCCGAGTATGTACTGAACAACGATTTTGATGCGGCACAAAAAGAAGTGTCAATGCTATCCGAAAACCAAAAAAAACAGCATATTTCAGATTGGATTTCTGCGCTATCCCTGTGTCGGCAAACGATTAGTACAAGGAATCTTTCAAGAGGGGCAGATGTTGCCTGGGTTACAGAATATAATGATTTAGTCAAGAAAACCCAACAGGCATTTGATGAAGATGATTTCACGGATTTGCCTGTAGAGTTGGATGCTGCGAAGAATCAATATTTCACTGTGTATAGCGATAACTTTAAAAATTTTGATACGGATATGACTGAAAAGTATATTGCCCTTTTAAAGAGCTATACAAATCTCAAGGATACATATGATGCTTTTGACGGCAGTTATTCTTTTGATAATTACAAAGCATTAAAAAAAGCAAAAGATGCATATTTTAAACAGTATAACTCATTTGATGGTGATCGACTCCCATCGAGCTTTAAAGCGGACTACAACGCAATAAAGAATGCAACACAAAGAGCAGTGCATGATGTGGACTATGTTGAATTGAAAAGACAATTTAGTGATGCACAGGCAGTTTTCGTTTTTTATTATAATGGCATTGTTGTAGGCAGTGTATGGACCGATAGGCAATTACAGCAGTACATTGATCAAACGCTTCACGCAGCGAATATGCTTTCAAACTATAAAGACTGTTTAATAGTAAACAAATTTATAGATACCTGTGTCTCAGAGGCTAATGGACGGCAAGCGGATATTGACAACCGTAGTAGGAAAGATAATTATTCCGCTGAAGAGAACTGGGGTTATGAGAAAATTGTAAACTGGGAAGCTTCTAAATATAATCCACTGTGTTTCTATAATACAAAAGATGAAGAAGCAACCATGAAAAATGCTACTTGTTTGGTGCATATTCTACAAGCGTATTTGATTGTATATGCTTAGGTTCAATAAAACAAGGTTTAGTATTCATCCGATTTGATATAAATCGTGCACATGCTTGTGCAGAAAAAGGGTAATATGAGCATACGGTATGCACAGAAAAAAAGAAAAGGCCTGGTATATACAAGTATCACCTATATCGCTAAAGCTATCACAACATTATTCAGTTTAGATGAAGGTGTTTTTTGGCAAATAATATCTTTTTTCACAGATGAAGCAGGAATACCGTTGGAAACTAAGTCTATATATACGATAAATGATAAAAAAGTCAGTAAATCTAAATATTATAAGGCTTTGAATGATTTTTTGGAAGAGAGTTTTTCCGTCTCCAACAGTGATTCGGCATTAACATCAGAGGGCGTAGAATCTGCTGAAAACTATTCACTATGATAGAAAAACAAAAACAACAGTTGTTTTATAAAGCGAATAAAGGGGAAAATATGCAAAAAGATAATAAGTTTAATGCACAAAAATGGGAATCGATAGAAGAAACTCCCTCTTCTAAGCAGGGAAGCGGGTATGAGGATGCGCAAGAGCCGGTAGAGGCCGTTGCCGCGAAGACTGCCGCCGAAGAGAAAGCACCCGAAAAAGTGAAGTATGAGTTTGAAGAGGAAACGGGTCAGGTTTACTCCTATGAAGAAAGTGCAAAAGCAGAACCGGCAAAAAAAACAATTGCACCGGCTGCAGATATGCACAATACCGGCGCCAAAACTGTTGTACAGACTGCGGATAATACAAATACGGCAGCAAAACCAACGAATAACAAGGCTAAAGTTGCTATTATTGTTGTTATAGCAGTTATTTTGGCGGCAGCGGCAACGCTGGGCGTTCTTTGGGCATGCGGCATGTTTGAAAATGATTTGCTGGTTGTCAAAACACCCAATATTAAAAGCATTGCCGCCGGTAGCACCTATACATTAGGCTTGAAAAAAGATGGCACGGTAAAGGCGACAAAATGGAACGATGGCGGAAGATTTAATGTGAGCGGCTGGAAGAATATTGTCGGCTTGTCGGCAGGCAATCATCATGCAGTCGGTTTGAAATCGGATGGTACGGCCGTTGCAACCGGAAGAAATTACCATGGCGAGTGTGATGTGGAAGATTGGAAAGAGGTGCAGGCACTCGCAGCAGGAAAATATCATACTGTTTGTTTGAAAACGGATGGTACGGTAGAAGCAATCGGTAATAATTCTTACGGTCAGTGTAATGTTTCCGACTGGAAGAATATTGTTGCTATCGACGCGGGTGACTTCTATACCGTCGGTTTGCAATCGGATGGCACGGTGGTAGCAACCGGTAATAATTCTTACGGTCAGTGTGATGTTTCGGATTGGAAGGATATTGTTGCTGTTCGCACAGGCAGTTTTCATACTATCGGTTTACAATCCGACGGCACGGTAGTCGCAACCGGAAACAATGAGTACGGTCAATGTGATGTTTCCGATTGGAAAGATATGTTTGATATTGCGGCAGGCGGTTGGCATACTGTCGGTTTGAAAACGGATGGTACTGTAGAAGCAACCGGAAACAATGAGTACGGTCAGTGTAATGTTTCCGATTGGGCAGATATAGTTTTTGTCGATGCGGGCGATTATCACACTGTCGGCTTGAAATCGGATGGCACCGTTGTGGCAAAAGGCATGGATAAAAATGGTCAATGCGGAGTAGATGATTGGGAAGGTATTATTGTGCCCGAGGAAGAGTCGGATGAAGATGACACGAATGAAACAGATGAAACAGAAAATTCAGATGTTGATTATGCAAGCATAGAGTCCTATTTAGTGAATCATGCTAATCATTTTGTCGGTGCTGATATGCCATTTTATGGTGATGGAAAAAACATCTATTTCAGTGATGGCCCTTATAATCCTACCGGTGTTTACAGTTTTAGTAAAAAAACAGGTTCTTGTATAAAAGTGATTGATTTACCAAAAGCAGCACAATCAGAAGTGAATTATGTCAGTTTCTATGAAAAGGGATTTGGTCTAAAAACGATAAACCGTAATTCTTCGGAATACGAAAAGATTCAAGTTTATAATTATAATGGCGAAAAAACCGCTTCAAACGCAAACATTTATACAGCCGGCTATGATGGTGAAAATGTATATTTTATCAATTATGAAGATGGAATGGTAGAGTGTGTGGCGGCTGAGGGAAAAGTGTGGAACAGTTCATTCATATTTGATTCAAGTATTACACAATATAACGGCTGTTCGATAGGTAATATTTATACATATCAATCACATTTGTTTATTGAACTCTTTTATCAAAACCAGTGGATTTTGATTACGGATATAGAAGGTGAATATAAAAAGTTAGCAGATTTAGGAGAAAAATCAATACAGTATGTTGATGATAACATTTTATATTATATTAGTAACAATATACTTTATAAATTACAAATAGCCAAGTCAGAAGTTCATCCGGAAAAAGTTTGCGAGATGGAAGCTAATTGTCATATATATTTTGTTTGTAATTCACGTATCTATTATGGTAAATTTATCGATAGCGTAGATGCGGAATATAATGGTGATATCAATGTAATTTACTATAAAGAAATAAATGGAAACCCCGTTAAGCTCTATGAAAGTGGGTATCCGATTGGCGGTATATAAAATACAATTATATGCATATTAGAATCAATAGGACTGTACTATATGTTTGCTTGGAGTAAAACCTGTAAGGTGAAAACAGAATAGATGATAGAGTAAAAACAACAGCTGTTTTATAGAGCGGGTAAAGGAAAAGTTATGCAAAAAGATAACTTCGAAGCGAAAAAGCGGCAATCCTCGGAAGAAATTCATGAGGGTTACGCGCAAGAAAACAATATGCAAAACCCTTTGCAAAATAAAAACCGTTTTTGCGTCGGTGAGTGGTTTGTGGAGGATGAAGAAGCGTTGCAGAAAAAAAGCCGCCAAACCGTCAACACAGGTGTTTATAAAGAAGCAAATACTGTTTTGTCTGTACCGGATGTGGTGCCGGCAGAATATGGATATGTTGATAACAGCATCGATATGGCGGATACGGACAGTAGCGGGTATTCACAAAAAAAGTATTTAAGAATTATCGCAATTAGTGTTATTATCATGCTTGTTCTTGTTATAATAATTCTTTTTTTCGGACCTACACTTTTCTTCCATGAATCAGATAAGATTACTCAGCATAACCCAGTAGCAACACAAAAAATAGTCAGAACAACACAAGCGCCTGTAATGGAAGAATACCGATTATACATAGATGAGCAAAATGAGAGTGCCTATACGCTTTTGGAATGGACACCTGTAGAAGGCAATTTTGACGGTTATGAAATAGAATACGGCATAAGCGAAAATGCATATCCGGGTATAGATGCAAAGTGGACAGATTCGATTATTATCGATGATTCTACAGTTTATACTCACAAAATAGATTTGGAGTATGCTTCGGACAATGACATTGATATGGCGCGTATTCGTGTGTATTATTATGAAGAGGGCGAAAAAAACTGTGGGGAATGGAGCGATATTATCTACCTTGATAATAATAGAATCATAGGGTAGCGTTTTTATTGTGGTTAAAACTCATGGCAAAAAAGAACTATTCATTCATTACTACAGTGTCGCGTGTGCTTGATTTTTTAAAAAAATTATAGTATAGTTTCAACTAATTTTTAGATATTTAAAGGCACGGCAAAATGCCGTGCCTTAATATTATGCTTTGATGAATGATTGATTGTTTACTCCGCTTTTTTGCGGTGCCCGTTTATGCCGTTTTTTTCATAATAGCGTTCCTTTGCGGCATACATCATCGCATCTGATTCCTTGAGCATTTCTTCAACCGTTTTTTCACCGCCTGCGCAGTAGCTGTAACCGATAGCGCAGTTGTATGGGGTGGCATCCACAGCGCTTTCAATGCGTTTAATCAACTTCATTGTGTCGAGCTGTGAGGTTTTGCGGCAAAGGATGACAAACTCATCTCCGCCGACTCTGTAGCCGAACTGTCTGGCTTTGAGCGCGCGCGAAAAGCAAAGCGCGAGTGTGACAAGCGCTTCATCTCCGGCGGCATGTCCCGCTGTGTCGTTGAGCGCCTTTAAGCCGTTCATATCAATGGATATGAGTGCGGTGATTTCCTCCGGATTGTAGCAGATATCGGCGTGGTAAGCGTGGCGGTTAAGCAGACCCGTGAGTGAGTCTTTTTTGGTTTGCTGTAAGATTTCAAAAACATAGTAAATGAACAGCGCGGTGCCGAGTGTAGAGCAGAATATTTTTGAAAAATCACTGCCGAATACAAACGGGAAAAACAGTTGAGAAAGTAACGCCAAGCTCAAAAAGATAATGGGAACAATTTCCATCCATTTTTTGTTGCTTCTTCTTATGAGTAAATAGATAAGGAAAGCGCAATACAGCCCGGCCACAATAAAGGGAAGATAGCCGAGCATGCCGCGCGAGAAGTTATTTTGCGCGTCAACCTTGAAAACAATGCCCGTAAATATCGAAACAATATCTATCACCGCGAGAACGATAGCGGGAATAAATACTTTCCAAGTCTGTTTTTTAACAAGTGTATAAATAAGTTGTGAAATAATAAACGGGGTTGCACTGTAGCGAATGCACATGAGGATGCTGCGCAGCATAGCGTGGTCTCCGAAAGAGGCATAATTAAATTCAAAAAATACAGCCAGTGAGAGCAAAAACACCCCGACCACCAGCACATACATGCGCCGAATAGTTCTTTTATCCATAAAAACCGTGATATGCAGCGCTACTGCGAGTGCCGATAAAATCAAAATCAGCGACCAGTTTTGCAACAAATACTCTTTTATCATGATAACCTTTCACCGTTTCAAAATAAGTCTAATAGTATATCTCTTAAACCGTGATATATAATCATATTTATCATACCACAAAAGTGCAAAAAAATAAAGGGGTTTGAACCGACTTTTTCATCAGCTTATAAAATCAATACCACCCGTCAAACGGGTGGTTTGCTCAGGGGCTATAAGCCCCGTTACTAACCCGCGTCTCAAGGCGCGGGCTTTCACTTTGTTCAAGCCTTATTGTTTTTGCCACCTTGGCGTGCCTCTAAAGAGGCTCGT
>JAFWGH010000191.1 GCA_017512465.1 Clostridia bacterium | reverse complement strand
AGGGAGGGGGACCGCTTGCGGTGGAGGGATTGTTCTATCAATCGGGTGAGGGCGAAGCCCTCCCTTAACTCCACTCTCAACTCTCCACTCTCCAAACTGCAGAGCAAAACGCGTTTTGCTCTGCCCGACAAATCCTTATTGTCAAAAATGCGGTGCATCGCACCGCATTTTTTCAGTTATTGCTCAAACCCTTATTTTGCTTTTCGGTCTTTGTCGGTTTGTACTCTATGAGGGTGACATCCACGGTTTGCTGTTTGCCGTTTCTGGAATATGTCACGCTAACCTTATCGCCGACCTCGTGCCCGTCAAGCACCTTGGAAAGTGCCGCATAGGAGCTTATCTCGGTATCATCAATTTTTACCAATCTGTCGCCCGCCTGTAAGCCTGCCTTATCGGCGCCGGAGCCTTCATTGACATTGTATACATATACGCCAAGCTCCGTAACTCCGGCAGAAATAGCGGTTTGCAAATCATTAATTTCCACCGCGGTAATGCCTAATTGCGCTCTGCCCTTAACATAGCCGTATTCAATAATATCCTCAATCGTGGATTTAGCGGTATTAATCGGAATGGCAAAGCCTAAGCCTTCTATTTCTTCAGAAGAATACTTTGCATTGACAACACCTACCAATTCGCCTTTCAGATTAAACAGTGCGCCGCCGGAATTGCCGGGATTGACCGCAGCGTCTATCTGCAAGAGTGTCATGGTGGTCTTTTCCACTTCAATTTCTCTGTCTTTTGCAGAAATAATACCGGTGGTGACCGAGCCGCCCAAGCTGCCTAAGGGGTTACCGACAACCACGATTTGTTCACCGACTGCCACGGCACTGCTGTCACCGAAGGTGGCAGGTGTTAAATCCGAGGCATCGATTTTTAATACGGCAATATCGGTTTTATCATCCGTGCCGACTAATTTCGCTTTATATTCTTTTCCGCTCTGAAGTGTTACGGTAATCTCTTCCGCATCCGCAATGACATGGTTATTGGTAACAATGTAACCATCCTTCGAAATAATCACACCCGAGCCTGCGCCGGAGGTGACATAATCGCCGAAGAAGGAGCCTCTTTGTACATAAGAGGTCTTAACCTCTACCACACTTGCCGCAGTTGCGCTTGCCACCTTTTCAACCGTGTTTTCCGCAACCTTTGCACCGGTGGAATCGGTATCGTCCGCCGTTTCGGTATCGCTTTGATAAACAACTACACCGTTTTCCGAAGTCCCGGCATAGCCTTTAGCGAGCTTAGTTCCTATATAGGCGCCGGAAAACGCGATAACAAACACCACTACCAGCGCAACGACTGTCCACACTATCTTTTTGCCGGAGCCGGAACCTTTTTTCTTTTCCTTTTTCGGTTTCGGCGGCTGCGGCGGCGGTGTCATGCCGGTGCCGTATGGCGGAATAGCGCTTGTCGGTGCAGCGGCGCCGCTGTTCCAAGCCACGCCCGCATTTATCGGGGGCGTGTACGGTGCAGCTGTGCCGGCGGTATAGGCACCGCCCGTATGCTCGCTTGGTGCTGCCGGCTGTGTTGGCTGTGCCGGTGCCACCGGCGGCTGTTGCGCTGCAACAGGCACGCTGTTTTCTTGGTTTAGTTCCTCAATAATCGTATCTGTATCCAAAGCTGTATTCTCTTGTGCCGGTTCATTTGCGGCGCTTATCGGCTCTTGTGCCTGAGCATCTGTTTGCGCCGAAGTGCTTTGTTCCGGCTGTGATTGTTTATTCAACATTTCATCATTGTTCCATTCATTCATAACAATAACCTCCTTGCGATAGGGAAGGCTTTTCCCCTTTGTTCGCTTCTATCTTACCCCGCTTATATGAAATCTATGTGAAAAAAGAATGGAAAGGGGTTGAAAAATAAGGATTTGTCGCGCTCTCCGAGCGCGCAAATCCTTATTTGAAATTTTGAATTTTGAATTTTGTATTTTGAATTTTGAATTGTTGGCGGGACACCCGCACCCGATTATATTGTATCTACACCGCTTGCTGCTTATGATGGGTAAGGGCGAAGCCCTTCCTTAATTCAACATTCAACATTCTTAATTCTTAATTTGCTGTTCGCAGAACAGCGCGACAAATCCTTATTTACCGAAGGCTTCGCTGACTGAAACAGTAAATCGCGTAGGTACGTTATTTTTAACCCAAAATGTAGGAATAATGTAGGAGTAAACGAAGTGTAACGGCGCTTAACGAAAACTAATTAAAAGCGCTCTTGATATTTTAGCGTAATTATGCTAAAATAATAACGAGGTGATAAACATGAACAATGCGATTAGACCGGTTTCCGATTTAAGAAACAATTTTGCCGATATTTCCAAAACCGTTCACGAAACCGGAAAACCGGTTTTTCTAACCAAAAACGGGTTTGGCGATATGGTTGTTTTAAGTATGGATGCCTTTGAAAACTTACAGTTTGAAAGTGAGATTTATTTTAAACTCAAAGAAGCGGAAAAAGAAGCAAAACTGACTGATAAAAGATTTTCGGCAAAGGACGTTTTAAGCGAACTCAAAGGTGCTCTTAATGTATAAGTTAGAATTTATGCCGATTGCCAAAAATGATTTGCTTGAAATTGTCGGCTATATTGCAAACGATTTGCAAAACCCTGTTGCGGCAGAGAAACTTGCAGAGGAATTGATTGCAAATGCCGAAAAAATTTGCGACTTTCCTTATGCACACCAAGTGTATACCCCGATAAGAGCGCTTGAAAACGAATACCGACGCGTACTTGTCGGCAACTATTTCCTGTTTTATACGGTAGATGAAAGCAAAAAAGCAGTCACCATTATGCGCGTTATCTATGCACGCAGAGACATAGAAAAACAATTATAAAACTTTTATCAGAAACAAAAAAATGACTACCCCTAGAAAGAGATAGTCATTTTTTCTTGGTGTAGGATTCCGGTGTAGGATTAATGTAGGAGTAGTGTAGGAGTAAATCGCTATTAACGGCTGTTAACTACACTTTATTCCTTTTACCTACACCGTTTTACTTCGCCAATGCTTCTTCGACTGCAACTGCACAAGCAACTGTTGCACCGACCATCGGGTTGTTACCCATGCCGATAAGTCCCATCATCTCCACATGAGCGGGGACAGAGGAGGAGCCTGCGAACTGGGCATCAGAGTGCATTCTGCCCATGGTATCGGTCATGCCGTAGGAAGCGGGGCCTGCTGCCATGTTGTCCGGGTGCAGGGTTCTGCCGGTACCGCCACCGGAAGCCACGGAGAAGTACTTCTTGCCCTTTTCCACACATTCCTTCTTGTAGGTACCTGCAACGGGGTGCTGGAAGCGGGTCGGGTTGGTGGAGTTACCGGTGATGGAAACGTCCACGCCTTCCTTCCACATAATGGCAACGCCTTCTGTTACGTCGTTAGCGCCGTAGCAGTTAACCTTCGCGCGCAAGCCGTTGGAATATGCCTTGCGGAATACTTCCTCCACCTCACCGGTGTAGTAATTCATCTTGGTTTCCACATAAGTAAAGCCGTTGATTCTCGCAATAATCTGCGCTGCATCTTTACCGAGACCGTTGAGGATAACTCTCAAGGGTTTTTGGCGCACTTTGTTAGCCTTCTCGGCAATACCGATAGCGCCTTCTGCCGCTGCGAAAGACTCGTGACCTGCCAAGAATGCAAAGCACTCGGTATCATCCTCCAAGAGCATTTTGCCGAGGTTGCCGTGGCCGAGACCGACTTTTCTCTGGTCGGCAACAGAGCCGGGAATGCAGAAAGCCTGCAAGCCTTCGCCGATAGCCGCTGCGGCATCTGCCGCGCGAGAAGCGCCTTTCTTTACAGCGATGGCACAGCCGACGGTGTATGCCCACTTGGCGTTTTCAAAACAAATGGGCTGGATGCCCTCTGTGATTTTGTAGGGGTCAAAACCCTTCGCCTGGCAGATTTCTCTGCACTCTTCGATTGATTTTATATCGTACTTTTCGAGAACAGCAAGGATTTGCTTTTCTCTTCTTTCATATGATTCAAATAAAGCCATTGTCAAATCCTCCTATCTCTTACTCTTTTCTCGGGTCGATCAGTCTTGCTGCATCGCCGACTCTGCCGTACTGACCCGATGCCTTTTCCATAGCAACATTCGCATCGTCACCTGCTTTGATGAAGTCCATCATCTTGCCGAAGTTAATATACTTGTAGCCGATGATTTCATCGTCTTCATTGAGCGCAATTTTGGTGATGTAGCCTTCTGCCATTTCCAAATAGCGCGGACCCTTTTGCAAGGTGCCGTAAAGGGTACCGACCTGGCTTCTCAAGCCTTTACCGAGGTCCTCCAAGCCTGCGCCGATAGCAAGACCATCCTCGGAGAAAGCGGATTGTGTTCTGCCGTAAACAATCTGCAAGAACAGCTCTCTCATAGCGGTGTTAATCGCATCACAAACAAGGTCTGTGTTGAGCGCTTCAAGAATCGTTCTGCCGGGCAGAATCTCCGAAGCCATTGCCGCGGAGTGGGTCATACCGGAGCAGCCGAGGGTTTCAACGAGTGCTTCCTGGATAACGCCCTCCTTGACATTTAAGGTCAGCTTGCAAGCGCCCTGTTGCGGTGCACACCAGCCCACACCGTGGGTAAAGCCGGAAATATCACTGATTTGCTTTGCCTGCACCCACTTTGCCTCCTCCGGAATCGGAGCAGCACCGTGAGCCACGCCTTGCGCTACGGGGCACATATTTTGTACTTCTTGTGAAATTGTCATTGTAAGTACTCCTTTCATATTTTAGGCAAATCAGCGATTCGCCTGAGCGTATTTACAAATTATACGAAACTATTATATAATTTTAAGCGCTATTTTTCAATACCAAATTTTATATGTACTCATTCATTAAAAAATATCGAGGCTGCCGCCTCGATATTTTAATATCTTATTCTGTTTCTTCGCTTTCCGCTTCCTTTTCCTCTGGCGGTGCTTCTTCGCTTGCTGCTGCCGCATTCTCCGGCGGTGCTTGCTCGGGCGCGCCTTCTTCCGCACCTGCAGCTTCTCCGCCTGCTCCGGCAGTAACCGCGACCTTCTTTTCTTTTTTCACTAATTCTTTTTTGAATTCATTCCAAAGCGTTGTGGCAACGGGCACACCGATGAGCATACCGATAATGCCGAAAATGGAACCGCCGACCGTGACCGCACCGAGCACAATAATGCCGGGCGTGCCGACACCCTTACCGACAACCTTCGGATAAATCACATTGCCTTCAATAACTTGAATGACCATTAACATGATGAAGAAAATCAACGCCTTCATCGGAGAAACGGATAAAATCATCAGCGTGCCGACAACCGCGGAAATGGTGCTGCCGACAAGGGGGATTAATGCCATCAACATGACCATGGCGCTAATCATCGGCGCATACGGCAAACACAAAATGCTCATGCAAATCAAACACAAAATTCCCAATATGGCAGCTTCCACACACTCTGCTACAATGTATTTATGAAATACCTTATTAAAGGTTTTTACAAAGCGCAAAAAGGTTTGCCTGCGCTTGGTGACACAAAACACATTGGTAATGCGGTTGACATAGCCGAGAATTTGTTTTTTGCACGCAAGAAAGTAAACGGAAAAAATGATGCCGACAATGACGGAAACGATGGCAGATGCCGTGCCGGAAAGTACCGTGCCGATGCTCGCCTTGTTCGTGGCAAGACCGGACTTTAAAAAGTCAACCACCTTAGCGGTAATGGCGGACCAGTCAATATTGAGCAGCTTGTCCGCATACCCCTGCACGGTTTCCTGCACCGATTCCGGTAACCAACTGATATTGTTCACCAGCTCTACAATGCGCTCTGCGGACTGCGGGAGCTTTTGAATGATGAGCTTAATACAATTAATTAGCTGCGGTACAATCAAACTGATGATAACGGAGAAAACCGCCAGCACGGTCAAAATAGCGGCAATCAGGCAAACCGCTGTTCTGGTCTTTTGCGCAAAGGGCGGATTCTTTTTTGTGAAATAATGCCGCTCATAAAAGCTCATTAAAATATTGAGGATATACGCAATAATCGCACCGGCAATAAGCGGTACAAACGCCTGATATGCACTGCCGATAAAACCGGCTATATTGTCCCAATAATGAAAAAACAAAAAAACGAGTATCACGGTGATACCAATATATACATAGCGCTTTTTTGTCATTTTAGGAAGTGTCATATTCCTTTTAACTCCTTTTCTCTTAATCGATAATCGGGCATTACGCTCTCTATCATTTGATAAAATTGCTTAGAATGGTTTTTATATTTGATATGGCACAGCTCATGCACCACAACATAGTCTACCGCGCTGTCGGAATACAGCATTAAATAGCACGAAAAGTTCAGGGCATTTTTGCCCGAGCAGGAACCGAATCTGGTTTTGGCTCTTGTAAAACCGAGCTTTGTCGGAGCCACACCCAAAAGCGGCGCATAATGGGCAATGCGCGGCGGTATCTTTTTTGCCGCCAATGCTTTTAAAGCGCGAATTTCCTCCTCGCTTTCGGGATAGTGCGGGCGCTTATGCGCGCGCTGCTCTACTCTTTGTACCGCGCGCTGCAGCCACTGCTCATGAGCGGCTAAAAAGCGTTCGATTTCTTTTTTGCCCGCAGTGCGCGGTGCGCGCAGAATAATTCCTTTTTCGGCGCTGACTTCCAGCGAAAGGGTTTTGCGCGCCGAATATATGATTTTTATATCATTCATACCGCTGATTTTATCACACCTGCCCCCATAAAGTCAAACACACATTACTCATTTATTTTTCAGATTGTTTTCACATAGCTTTTGTATTATAATAAACATAAAGTGCCCGAAGGAGGTTATCATGAAGCTCTTAATAGTAGATGACGAGGCGGCGATTCGCCTGTTAGTGAAAAAATATGCGGATTTTGAAGGCTATGAGACCGATGAAGCGGCAGACGGTATGGAAGCTGTCATTAAGTGCAGACAAAGCACCTATGATATGGTTATCATGGATGTGATGATGCCGGAGTTAGACGGTTTTTCGGCAGTTAAAGAAATTCGCAAAAACTCCAATGTTCCGGTTATTATGCTCTCGGCAAGAGGCGAGGAATATGACAAAATTCACGGATTTGAGCTCGGTATTGATGATTATGTCACCAAGCCTTTTTCCGGCAAGGAATTGATGATGCGCATTGCCGCCGTGCTCGCACGCAGCAACAGCGCAGCGGAGCAAACCGCGCGCGATACTTACGAAAACGGCGGCTTAAAGGTGGATTTCACCGCGCACACCGTTTTCATAGACGGTACTGCGGTGGAAATGACACCGAAGGAATATGATTTACTCGCCTATTTCATTAAAAATAAAGGTATCGCCCTGACAAGAGAGAAGCTGCTCAGCGCTGTATGGGGATATGATTTTTACGGAGATGACCGCACACTCGATACGCATATTAAACTCTTAAGAAAGAGTTTGGGCGATTACAGAGATAGTATTGTCACATTAAGAGGGGTGGGATACCGATTTGAATACTAAGAAAAAAATATCTCTCAAATGGAGAATATTTGCTTCTTTTTCCATCATCATGCTCTTTATTCTGGTGCTGCTGTGGGTATGCCAAACGGTATTTTTAAACAGCTTTTATAAAACCGTGAAGGTGTATGAAAGCAAACAGGCGGCGCAAACGGTCGCCGATAGCATCGGTGAGGAAGATATCGAATACCTGATTGCCGCACAAAGCAACAAGCACGATGTAAGTATTCGAGTGCTCGACAGTAATTTTCAGTCGGTTTATACGGCTTCGCAAAGAAATGCCCGCTCATTTTTTAATAACATTCCCGACAGTGAGCTCTATACTTTTTATGAAAAAGCCGCCGAAAACGGCGGCACCTACAGCGAATATTTTGAAGGCTTTGCGGCGCGCGTGTCCGAAAACAAAAACGATGCACGCAAGGGCTCATCGCTAACTTCGTTTGTGGTTTCAAAAGTCGTGACGGATGCTTCCGGCAACACCTATACCGTGATTGTGGATACCGATATCACACCGGTTGACAGTGTGATTACCACACTGCGTGTTATCTTGATTTTTGTTACGGTTATCACCGTGCTCGCCGTACTCGTAACGGCACTGGTGCTCTCGGCGGGACTGACCAAGCCGATTAAAAAAATCAGCGAAAAGGCAAAGGAGCTCGCAACAGGGGACTACACGGTGGAATTTGAGCCATCCTCTATTAAGGAAATCGATGAACTTTCCGCTTCCTTAAACTATACAAAGACAGAGCTGGGCAAAATAGACACCCTGCAAAAGGAGCTTGTGGCAAATATTTCTCACGATTTGCGCACCCCGCTCACCCTTATCGGCGGCTATGCGGAGGTCATGCGGGATATCCCCGGAGAAATAACGGATGAAAACCTGCAGGTGATTATTGATGAAACCAATCGCCTGTCAAGCCTTGTAAACGATGTGCTCGATATTTCAAAATTCTCTTCGGGTGCCCAGCAAATGCAGTTTGAAACTTTCGATTTAATCGAGTGTATTCAAGGTGTGATTCCGCGCTATAATAAACTCATAGAAAAAGACAACTACCGCATCCTGTTTGAGCATGGTGCATTACAGAGCGCACCCGTCTATGCCGACCGCGGCAGAATTTTACAGGTGTTATATAATTTAATCAACAATGCCGTTTCTTATACCGGTGCCGATAAAACGGTGAACATTCGCCTCATAGAAGAGGGAGAGGTATACACCGTGCATATTCTCGACTCCGGAGAAGGCATACCCGAAGATAAAATGCCTTATATTTGGGACAGATACTATAAAGTCGATAAGAACCACCGCCGCGCACAGATGGGCAGCGGCTTAGGGCTGTCGATTGTCAAGCAAATCTTGGATGCGCATAACGCTTCTTGCGGCGTATCCTCCACACTTGGTGAAGGCAGCGATTTTTGGTTCTCGCTTGCAAAGAACAACAGCGAGGCGTAGCCGCTGTTGTTCATCGAGTTTGAAGTTTGGAGAGTGGAGAGTGAAGTGAAAGGCGGGCTCTGCCCGCACCCGATTAAAATGCGGTGCTTTGCACCGCCACCTTTTGCTAACCGCTAATAGGCTAACTGCTAATAGGCTGCAAAAAACGTGTTTGGAATAATCCAAACACGTTTTTTTAGTCGTTCTTTAGCAGTTGATAGCCGTCTTTGACCCAGCCGAGTTTTTTAAATAACAGGTGGAACAGCAGTGCCAATACCGCCGGTGCAATAAAATGCATTACCACTATTTCCACAATAATCTGCCATGTCGGCATACTGCCTCTCATGGCATCCCAAGTGCCGAATTGCCCGACAAGACCGCTTGTGCCCATGCCGGCACCGACCGGGGTACACTCCATTTTGAGCACACAGGTTGAAATCGGTCCCAAAATCGCACCTGCCAAGGTCGGTGCGAGCAAAATCTGCGGATGCTTTATAATATTGCCCACCTGCAGCATGCTGGTGCCGATACCCTGCGAAATGAGCCCGCCGAATTTATTATCCTTAAAGCTTGCTACGGCAAAGCCTATCATTTGTGCCGAACAACCGACAACTGCCGCACCGCCGGCAAGACCGGAAAGCCCGACCATGATGCACAGCGCCGCCGAAGAAATCGGCGCGGTGAGCGCCAAACCGACCACCACGGCAATAATAATGCCCATCGGGAAGGGGTGCATCTCGGTTGCAAAGTTTAAGAAGGTGCCGATTTCCGTCATCACCCAAGAAATGCCGGGGCCGACAAATTTGCCGACCAAACCGCCTGAGACAATGGTAACGAGCGGCACTAAAATAATATCTATCTTTGTTTTGCCGGCGATTAAGCCGCCTAACTCCGCTGCCACGGTCACTGCCACAAAGGCACCCGCGGGACCGCCGAGTGCATAGGCAAAAGCACCGACTGCCACCGAAGAAAATATCACCAGCGGTTTATGCTTTAAACCCCAGGCAATCGCCGCACCGATGGCGGCACCGATGACCGGACTCGAAGCACCCAAAATCGTGATATCCGCGCCCGCCTCCGTTTTGCCGATGACAAAGGTGGAAGCATAGGCAAAAAATTCACAATACGGAATACGCCCGAGCTGTTGCAAAATTAAGCCGATAATCAGCGAAGCAAATAATCCTAACGCCATGGCAGACATGCCGTCTACAAAATAGCGCTTTAAATACTTTTTAACCGTTTTCATGTTTTACTCCCGAAAATGATACACCGCGCGGTGCTTAGGGTAAAAGGAACCGAACCTTAATAGGTTTTGTTGCCTCTTTTCCCCTAATATTGCGTTAAAACGCTTCGCAATGCGTCAGCATTCCTTCACCGTTTTGCCTTATCTTAGTGCAAAATAGGCTAAACAAAACTGCGACGCACCTCTCGCGAAGAAATTTTTGTGATAATTTCTTCAATATTGAGGCAGATTGGCTGGCGCCAATCAACGAAAAATTGGATAAATTAGCCAAAAAGGGCAAGTGAGAGGCTGTTAAGGTTCGACTCCT
>JAFWGH010000190.1 GCA_017512465.1 Clostridia bacterium | reverse complement strand
CGCAGTTTTTGCTAAGTTATTTTATTCGAATAAGTGAGAAAAAATTCTTTGCATACTTGCCGTATTCAAAGGATTTTTTAACGCTTAGGCGGATGAAAGAACAACGCAAAAACCTGTCCCTCTTTATTTAGGGTGCCCCAACTGCCTACATTTATTATTTATCACATTAATACTTATTATGAACATCCTCGGCAAACATGAGCATATCCTTTATTTCGAGCACTGTACCGTCATCGAGTGTCGCAGTGCCGTTTAATCTGCCGAATACCTGATGCTGGTCGGTCAAAATCGGACCGATTTTGGTTAAATCGGAGCGATCCATAACCGGCACAAAATCGCACTCAAATCTACCGTCATTCGAAGTGAATTTCCAGGGGCTCATATAGTCCTTCTTGCCATCCGCGCCCACGGGAATTTCAAAGCTTACTTCATCAAGCTTATGCGCTTTGCCATCATAAAAAAGCATGTTTTCGGTTGCGCTCGAGCGGTCGGTAAAGCCGTAGCCCAAATTGAAGCCGAAAGGCTTGCCGTTAATCGTCTGGTTACCGGAGGACCAATACCAGGTGTTATCATAAGTCCAAACACCTCTGCCCCAGTCGAGTGTGCCGTAATCGGTATCGGGTGTAAACACATATTCCCTATCGCCGTAGGTCGCCTTGCCGCTTGCTCTCATGCAGTTGATTTTTTGATTATAATAGAAATGGTCCGGCTTTTCAGACCACGGTGTGGCAATGCACATGGAATCCATCTCGGGCTGCTCTAAACGGATGTCGCATTTAAACAGCTCGCCATCCAGCGCATCGTATTGACAGAGGATTCTTCTGTAGCCTTTTTCTTGAATAAACTTTAATTTCAAATTTTTATTCTTAAATGTGATATTGCCGCCGGAGGAATCCTTCGGTAAGCCGAATTTTCCCATCGGCAAAGCGGTAATCACGGGGTTGGTGTGATTCTCGTTTCTGTCAAAATCCAACAAAGTCACGCTAATCATGCCAATGTAACCAAGGTCCGAAATCGTGAATGCACACGCGTGGTTTTTACCGACTACCAAATAGTAATCCCACTCCTTAATGCGCCATTTCGGTGCCTTAATTTGGTCTCTGCTGTAATCCCAAATCAGACTTTTTGCCCAACCGGGTTCATTGATATGACCTTGTTCATTTAATAATGGTTGTGCTATGGTAACCTCATGCTGCATACTCATGCTTGCTCCTCCTAATTGATGTATTTAATTAATAATCTGCTGATTAATTATCTCTTTTTTAAATCGGCACGCGGTGTTGTGCCGAAGGTTCTGCCGTGATTGTAAATCCTTCTGTTATCAAGCGACCACTGCCTGGAAGAAAAATCGCCGATATTCACACTGTTAATTGCCGTGTTCATCTCAAACAAAGTGGCATCTAAATTATCGATTACGCTGAGTACCTCCGACTCGACAAAGCTTGGATATTTCGCCGCGCCGAATTCCGGCACACCATGGTGGGAAATCACTAAATGCTCTAAGAGCAAAGCGGTTTCTTCATCTATGCCCAGCTCTTTTGCGGCAATCTCCACCTCGATGGCACCCTTTACCAAATGCCCGACAAGCTCACCCTGCGTGGTGTATTTGGATGCCAACCCCAGCTCATTGATTTCCATTTCATCGATTTTACCCAAATCGTGAATAATCACTCCCGAAAGCAGCAGCTCTCTGTCTAAAAACGGGTATACTTCACAAATGCGCTCCGCTATGCGCAGCATGGAGAGGGTATGAAACAGCAGCCCTCCGCGCTCCGCATGGTGCATATTGACCGCCGCCGGTGCATTTAAGAGACTTTCGCCGCGCTTTTGGAGCAAGTATTTCACAATTTTCTTTAAATCGCCATCTTCAAAACCATCTAAACAGGCGTAGATTTCATCGAGCATCCATTTACTGTCCTCCGGTGCGGAGACAACCAGCTGAGACACATCAAAATCATCACTGTCAACAATCGGACGAATGTTATTAACACGAAATTGCGGTGCGCCCTTAAACTCCTCCTCGCTGCCTCTGACTTTTACCGGCATGGAGGGTGCCAAATCCGCATGCTTGATTTCATCATAATCCCACAGCTTTGCAGGCACTTCCCCGCTCGCATCCGCCAAAATCATGTCCAGATACGGCTTGCCGTTGCGCGTGGTTTTTTTATCCAAACTCTTAATCAGACAATAGCAATCTTTTAATCCCAACTGCTTATTTACTTCAATATACTTCATACCTTTATTCCCCTTTGTTATGTCGGGTTCCTTTAAATCTTATTTTACCATATATATTTTTTCATTTCAACACTTCATTTATTGAAAAAAAGCAAAAAACATGGTACAATATCCACCGAAAAAAAGAAGCGAAACGGAGTCCGCAATGAGTACACTCAACATTGTTTTATTAGAACCGCAAATTCCGCAAAACACCGGCAATATTGCCCGCACCTGCGCGTGCACGGGCGCCAGACTTCACCTCATAGAGCCTATGGGCTTTCATGTGGATGATAAAAAGCTCAAGCACGCGGGATTGGATTACTGGCATTTTCTGGATATCAGCTATTATCTCGATTGGGAGGATTTTATATCAAAAAATGATGGGGCGATGTTTTTCTTTTCCACAAAAGCCCCCAACCGCCATACCGATGTCACATACCCCGAAAACTGCTATATTGTTTTCGGCAGAGAGGATGCGGGATTACCGGAGGAACTGCTCAAAGCGCACAAACAGCAGTGCGTGCGCATTCCCATGCAAAGCGATTGCCGCTCGCTCAATCTTTCCAATTCGGTCGCGGTAGGCGTGTACGAAGTGCTCAGACAGTGGAATTTTCCCGCCCTCAAAGAACGCGGAGAATTGACAAAGTTTGAATGGTGAATTCTTGTTTAGCGCACGATGTGCGCTAAAAGTTTGAAGTGTGAAGAGTGGAGAGTGAAGTTAATGGAGGGCTTCGCCCTCACCCAATTGTAAGTGCCGCAAGCGGCACAGTTATAGGCTTTCTAATCGGGTGCGGGTGTCCCGCCATCAACTCCAAACTCCACTCTCCAAAATCCAAACTGGTAAATTCTGATTTATCTGCCCAAGGGCAGATAAATCAGAATTTGTTTACTTTTTCCAAAAAAACTGCGTTAATCAATTATAATTTTTATACTAAAAAACTTGATTTAAAAGAAAATATCATATAAAATATAAATGTATGCGCCGGCATACTAAAAAAGTTTATAATTTTTCAAATAAAGTGAGTGCAAAACTCAAGAAAGGTGATTACAATGAGCTATTTAAACAAAAAGAATGTTGAAGATTTAGATTGCGCCGGCAAGAAAGTACTTGTGCGCTGTGACTTCAACGTGCCGCTTAAAGACGGCGTGATTACAGACGAAAACAGAATCGTGGCAGCATTACCCACCATTCAATACCTGGTGAATGCAGGCGCAAAGGTTATCCTCTGCTCCCACCTCGGCAAGCCGAAGGGCGAAGCAAAGCCCGAGCTTTCTTTGGCTCCCGTTGCCAAGAGACTTTCCGAAAAACTCGGTAAGGATGTTGTTTTTGCGGATGATGATACCGTTGTCGGCGAAAATGCAAAGAAAGCGGTTGCCGCTATGAAAGATGGCGATATTGTACTGCTTCAAAACACCAGATACAGAAAAGAAGAAACCAAGAATGAAGAAAACTTCTCCAAAGAATTGGCTTCTCTTTGCGAGCTGTTTGTCAATGACGCTTTCGGTGCCGCACACAGAGCGCACTGCTCCACAGTCGGCGTAGCTTCTTTTGTAAAAGAGAGCGCCAACGGCTATTTGATGGCGAAGGAAGTTAAATTCCTCGGCGATGCTGTCAACAATCCGGTGCGTCCGTTTGTGACCATCCTCGGCGGTGCAAAAGTTGCCGATAAGCTCAATGTTATCACCAACCTGCTTGATAAAGCGGATACTCTTATCATCGGCGGCGGCATGTCCTACACCTTTGCTAAGGCACAGGGCAAAGAAGTCGGCACCAGCCTTGTAGACGACACCAAGCTTGACTACTGCAAGGATATGCTCAAAAAGGCAGAGCAAAAGGGTGTAAAAATCCTGCTGCCTGTTGATGCCATGATTACAAAAGATTTCCCGACACCGATTGATGCGGAAGTGGAAGCATGCGCTGTTTCGATTGATGAGATTCCGTCAGACATGATGGGTCTGGATATCGGTCCCAAGAGCCGCGAGCTCTTTGCACAAGAAGTGAAGAATGCTAAAACGGTTGTTTGGAACGGTCCGATGGGCGTGTTTGAAAACCCGATTTTCGCAGAAGGCACAATTGCCGTAGCGAAAGCACTTGCCGAAACCGATGCTACCACCATTATCGGCGGCGGCGACAGTGCAGCAGCGGTTAACACCCTCGGCTTCGGCGACAAGATGAGCCACATTTCCACCGGCGGCGGTGCTTCCCTTGAATTCCTCGAGGGTAAAGAGCTTCCCGGTATTGCGGCAATGACCGACAAAGAATAGCCGGCGGCTATTCTTTGCAATGAAGAATGAATAATGAAAAATGAATAATTGTGGGCGGGACACCCGCACTCGATTCTAAAAGGAGATTTAAAATGAAAAAAGATGTAAGAAAGGCAGTCATTGCCGGTAACTGGAAAATGAATAAAACCCCTGCAGAAGCAACCGCTTTTATCGAAGAGTTAAAGCCGTTGGTAGCAGATGCTTCTTGTGATGTTGTTATCTGTGTACCGTTTGTTGACCTGCAGAATGCTTTGGATGCAACAAAAGGCTCCAATATTAAAGTCGGCGCAGAGAATTGCCACTGGGCAAGCAACGGCGCTTTCACCGGCGAGGTTGCAGCACCGATGCTCAAAGAGATGGGCGTTGAGTATGTTGTTATCGGCCACAGCGAAAGAAGAGCATATTTCGGCGAAACCGATGAAACCGTGCAAATGAGAACCCGCGCTGCGATTGACAACGGCTTAAAGGTTATCCTTTGCGTAGGTGAAGTGCTCGAGCAAAGAGAGCAAGGCATCACCGAAGAAGTGGTCGGCTTGTAGACTAAAGTTGCTCTCGGCGGCGTGAGCAAGGAAGAGCTTAAAAACATCATCATCGCTTACGAACCCGTTTGGGCTATCGGTACCGGCAAAACCGCTACACCGGAGCAGGCGGAAGAAGTAAACCACTATATCAGAACCGTGATTGCAAAGCTTTATGATGATGAAGCAGCTGAGGCTATCACTATTCAGTACGGCGGCTCCATGAACGCAAAGAATGCAGAAGAGCTTGTCGGCAAAGTAGATGTTGACGGCGGCCTTATCGGCGGCGCTTCCTTAAAGAGTGCTGATTTTGCAACCATCGTTGCAGCTGCCAGCAAATAATCGGCGCTAAACGCCAATTATTTGAAGTGAAGAGTGAATAGTGGAGGGCGGGACACCCGCACCCGTTCCGCTTCGCTATAAGTATCGACTATCTAACACTATTACGCTTCACATAGCCACTTAATAAAAAATGTGGGGAGAGCAATCTGCTCTCTCCCCTTTCTATTAACAGTAATGGAGAAAAAAATGAAAAAACCTGTTGTTTTATGTATTATGGACGGCTTCGGCTACAATCCCGAGACTAAGGGTAATGCCATTTATGCCGCCAACACACCCCGCCTCGATAAGCTGATGGCGGAATGTCCCCACACCTTAATCGGTGCTTCCGGCATGGATGTCGGTTTACCGGATGGTCAAATGGGTAACAGTGAAGTCGGCCACACCAATATCGGTGCCGGCAGAGTGGTATATCAGGAATTAACCCGCATTACCAAATCGATTGCCGACGGTGACTTTTTTGAAAACCCCGCGCTCAAAAACGCCATGGAGAACTGCAAGCAAAACGGCACGGCGCTCCACTTAATGGGTCTGATGAGTGACGGCGGCGTTCACTCGCACAATTCTCACCTGTGGGGATTATTGGAAATGGCAAAAAAAGAAGGTTTAAGTGAAGTTTATATTCACTGCTTCTTAGACGGCAGAGATGTTCCCCCCGCTTCCGGCGCGGACTATGTAAAAGAGTGCATGGAAAAATGCGAAGAAATCGGCGTGGGCAAGGTTGCCACCGTGATGGGCAGATTCTATGCCATGGACAGAGATAACCGCTGGGAGCGCGTGCAAAAAGCCTACAATGCGCTTGTGAAGGGCGAAGGCATTGAAGCCGAATGTCCGGTATGCGCCATTAAAGAAAGCTATGAGAAGATTGATGAGGAAGGCAAGCACATCACCGATGAATTTGTCATTCCCACAGTCTGTGTCAAAGGCGCCGGCATCAAAGCAAATGATTCCGTGATTTTCTTCAACTTCCGTCCGGACAGAGCGAGAGAAATCACCAGAACACTTGTTGATCCGGAATTTACCGGCTTTGAGAGAGAGTTTTTCCCGCTCACCTATGTGTGCTTCACACAGTATGATGCCACCATGCCCAATGTGGATGTTGCTTTCAAACCGCAATCCTTAAAGAATACTATGGGCGAGTATATTTCTTCGCTCGGTATGACACAGCTGCGCATTGCCGAAACGGAAAAATATGCGCATGTCACCTTCTTCTACAACGGCGGTGTGGAGAAGCAATACGAGGGTGAGGACAGAATTTTGGTTCCCTCCCCGAAGGTTGCCACCTATGACTTACAGCCCGAAATGAGCGCTCCCGAAGTGACCGAAAAGGTTTGTGAAGCGGTCAGAAGCGGTAAATATGATATGGTCATTATCAACTTTGCAAACTGCGACATGGTCGGTCATACCGGCATTTTTGAAGCAGCGGTTAAAGCGGTGGAAACCGTGGATACTTCCGTGGGCAAGCTTGCCGATGCGGTTGCCGATATGAGCGGTGTGCTCTTAATCACTGCCGACCACGGCAATGCCGATAAGATGGTTGCGGATGATGGTTCCCCCTTCACCGCACACACCACCAATCCGGTGCCGTTTATCGTGTTCGGTGCCGGTGAGTGCAAGCTGCGCGAAGGCGGCAAGCTGTGCGACTTATCTCCCACAATGTTAAAAGTTATGGGCATTGCGCAGCCGGAGGAAATGACCGGTCAATCCATCATTCTTTAATGAAGCTCCCACGGTGATTACACACATCACCGGCATGAATATAAGGAGGCAAACTATGGCTCAATTATCCTATAACAACGGCGGCACCGCGCATACCCGCAAAAAGCGCTCGTTTTTATCCTCAAACCCTGTTATGAGGCGCTTAAATAATGTGGATGAATACAGCGAAACAGACTCTGCTACATACAGCGGCATCACCTTAAAAACAGGATTATTTCTGCTGTTCACCCTTGGCGGCGTTATCATTCACCTGGGTTTGGAAAATGCTTTGGCTGTCGGTCAAACCTTTGATATTAATTACAAAGGCTTTACTGTTACCATGTATACCAATGAAGCGATTGCGCTCATTGCCAGTGTGGTTCTCGCCATTGTATTTCAGTTGCTCGCCTTTTTTGTGCGCTCGAGTACACCGGTGAGCGGTGCGCTGTACTGCATTACACAAGGCTATTTCATTTCTTTTTTAATCTTCAAAGTCTTAAAAGGATATGAATATCTCGGCGGGCTGGCGCTCTTAATCACCATGTTGATTGTGCTCACCATGGCAGGTTTATACTCGGCGCATATTATTCGCGTGACTAAAAAGTTTAAAACCGTGATGATTACATTGGTTGTCACCATGGTTGCCACGAGTATTTTCACCTTTATCGGCTATTTTATTCCGTTTACAAGACAGCTGGTGCAATCGCTCGCGCAAAACTATGTGCTGTCGATTGCCGTGAGTGTCATTTTTATCATCATCGCTTCCCTTTTCTTAATCTGCGATTTTGATACGATTGAAAATGTAGTCGAAAACAAGCTGCCCAAAAAATATGAATGGCAGGCAGCTTTCGGTCTTGCTTTCACGGTGGTTTGGATTTATTTAAAGGTGCTTGAATTAATCATCACCATCGCCGGTAAAAAGAAGAATTAATGCCCGGTAATACCTAATAAATGTCAAAAAAGCCTGACTTGATTTCACTTCAAGTCAGGCTCTTAAATTATGCATTTTAATCCACCGCATCCCCGACAGCGCCGCCGACAAGACTGCCCCGTATCGCATCGCGATAGGGTTCTTTTTTGCGCTTTTTCTCGGATGCTGCTTGTTGTGCGCGCTGCACTTTTGAAAGCGCAGCTTCATCACTTTCGTGAAAGGGAACACAGGATTGATTCGAGTTTTCTGTTTTCAATTTATAAATACTCCTTTATCACATCAATTAGCGGAGTGTTCGGCGTAAAGGCGGAGTTTGTAGCGACAGATGAAAAAATCGCCACCGCCTTTTCATAATCGGTTTGCGGTGTCACCACATTATCGGCACTGCGCACATAGCCGCCGTACAGCACCCAGTTGGAATCCACACAACCCTTGTAAGTCCACATCGCCCAGCTCATTTCGTGCTTTTCAAAAAAGTCTAAGCCGTATTTCCAACAATCAAGATTATCAAAAAAGCTGAATTCTCCGATAAAGACCGGCACCTTGTAAGAGAGTGTATTGTACCAAAACTCCATCATTGCTTTATAGCGAAAATAGGATTTCATGGACTTTAAATCATTGGAATTTTCCCAGTTATAATAATGGTACTCATACGCCACATTCTCCCAAGCATAATCCTTCGGGTTCGGCATATGATCGACATCCCAACATGCCTCCATAAAAAGGAGATGGTTTTCATCCACCTTGCGGATTTCCTCATAGAGTTTGTTATAAAAATCCCACTGTGCCTGCCCGGTTAATCCATCCGGCGTACCCTCCGGCTCATTGAGCAAATCATATCCTGCTACCCAAGGATTCTCCCGAAAATGTGCGGCAACCGCTTTCCACAAATCCATGGTTAACTGCTCATTTTTTCCATTCCCGAACAGGTCGCCTTCGGTGGTGGTATCGCCCGAATGGTGCCTGCCGTTTTGCGAGCCGTAAGCGCCATGTAAATCGAAAATGACAAATAAATGGTATTTTTCGCACATACCCGCAAACCAATCCAAGCGGGAAAAAGGATTCTGTTTAAGTGTGCCGTTTTCATCCGTAATATCTTCCCAACCGAAAGGTAAGCGAATCAAATTAAAGCCGATATTGGCTATGTTTTCAAAATCTTTTTCAGTCCACCAATTGTCGCGGTAGGTATCCAGCAGCGCCTGTGTTTTTTTAGCGCCGTAGGCTTTTGTCAGCGCATTTTCCAGTTCATACTGCCCATGCTCGCTTTGTAAATCGCCATCTAAGGAAGTAGGTGTCATCCAGTCCTCGGTCAACAGCCAGCCGCCGGCATTAACGCCTTTGAGCACCACTGTTTTTCCATCCAGCGCCAAATGCTTCCCCTCGGCATGAATATAACCCTTAGGTGTTTGTGTTTTGATATCAAATAAATCTTTTTTGGAAGTAGCACAGCCGCCGGTCAATACTGCCAATATGAGTACAAGACTCAGCACTCCCGCTAAGCGTTTGTGTCTTTGCCGCATCTCTACGCCTCCTTGGTTTCGGGTGTTTTGGCAATTATTAATGTAAAATAGCCGGCGTCATCCGGTATTTCTTCTAATGCCCGATACACTCTTTGTGTCGGCATGCCGCAATTTTCAACTGCGCAAACGCATTTGCCGCTTTGGCGCAAATACTGTTTTACCTCGCCCATGCGGCTTGCCGATTTCATCAACACATAATTGCCGGCACTGTCGAGTTCTTCCCCGCACATATGAAGTGCCGGTATAATGTGCAGCGGTTCATCCCACTCTGCGAGCGAAACATTCAAACATGCGGCAGCGGCGCAAAACGAAGTGATGCCGCTCACCAACTGTACCGTGTAGCCGTCCTCTTGCAAAAAGTGTTGAATATAGCTGAAAGAACTGTATACCGCCGGGTCGCCCAATGTGAGGTAAACCACGTTTTTTCCCTGTGCCAAAATGCTTTCCACCATGCGCGCACAACGGCAATGTTCCACCCGGTTTGCCGCTGCGTCTTTGCCCATCGGGATAGACAAAGCCAGTAACTCTTTTTCCGCCAATTCCGGCACGGATTGCACGGCGATGCGGTAAGCGAGTGTTTGTTTTGCATTGTTGCCCGGCACGGCAATTACTTCATTTTCGCGTATAATGCGGATGGCTTTTAGTGTCATTAATTCCGGGTCGCCCGGCCCGACGCCGACGCCGTAAACAATCCCTTTTTTCATAATATCTCCTCTTCTGTATTCCGGCATGAGTTTTTGCTTTTTTTGCAAACGCAATACAAATGGTTTTTCCGATGTGTGCTTTTTTAAAGTATTATGCCTTATGCTCTCTTATGCTCTCTTATGCTTCCCTGCACCCTGTTCGGGCCGCACGCCGCAGCCCTCTGTGTTTGTGCCAAAAAAAGCGCACTTTTCTATCATTTTAATACTTTTCTTTTGCTTTTTCAATAAATAACAACAAATTGCGCACATTTTGTGCACACCGGCAGATTCTGCTGCAAAATAACCTTGCTCACAAAGACGAATACGCCGGCAAGGACAGTATAATATTGACAAAATTTGACAATATGCTATAATATAAAATCATATTGTATAATTGAGGTGTAAAAGATGAAGTCAACCGGTATTGTAAGACCGCTCGATGCTGTCGGCAGAATTGTTCTGCCTATGGAAATCAGAAAAAAACTCGGTATCACCGAGCGCAACGATGCACTCGAAATTTATACCGAGGGTGATAAAATCATATTGAAAAAATATGCGCCGAACTGCGTATTCTGCGGCAGTGAAAAGGATGTTATCTCTTTTAAAGGAAAGAATATTTGCAAAAAATGTCGGGGAGAATTGGAAAATGGAATTTAATTTTTACATGCCCGTGAAGGTCATCACGCAAAAAAACTGCGTGATGCAAAATGCCTCTTTGCTCTCCGATTTCGGCAAAAAATGCCTGATTATCACGGGAAACCACGGGGCAAAAGCGAGCGGAGCTTTGGATGATGTTATTACCGCACTGGAAAGTGAAAATATCGCTTATGAAGTGTTTGATGAAATCATGCCCAATCCCCTGCTCTCTATCGCGTACAGAGCAGGCAAGCTCGCAAAAAGTACGCAGGCGAATTTTATCATTGCCATTGGCGGCGGCTCTGTAATCGATGCCGCAAAAGCGGCGGCAATTTATGCCACCAATGACTTTTTTGATATGGAGGACATCTACCAAAAGCATTATAGCGCTTCCCCGCTGCCTTTAGTGGTCATCGGCACCACTGCCGGCACCGGCAGCGAGGTATCTAAAGTGGCGGTGATTACAAATGACCGCACCATGCAAAAGCAAAGCATATCGGATGATGCCTGCTATGCCGCGCTCGCGTTATGCGATGCCAAGTACACCTATAACAATGCGCGCGCACTCACGGTTTCAACCGCATTAGATGCCTTCGCACATGCGCTAGAGGGTTGGTTTTCCAGAAAGCGCAACACGGTGGCAGAGCTTTTTGCGATTAAGTGCATGCGCGATATTTTTGAGATACTCACATGCTTATCCGAAGGAAAACAATTAAGTGAAGAACAGCGAGACACCATGTACTGCTGCTCTATTTATGCGGGCATGGTCTTAAATGTCGGCACACTCTATCCCCATATGCTCGGCTACACCTTAACCGATAAGCGCGGTGTGCCGCACGGGCAGGCTTGCGCCGTGTTTGATTTGCACTTAATTGAGTGGAATGAAAAGTATGCACCGGATTTGGCGAATACCTTCTTCCGACTTGTCGGCGCAGATTCCGCACGGGTGCTTTCGGTGCTCGACAGCCTTATTGATATTCCCGAAAGCGTTAGCTTCAGCGCCGAAGAGATTGAACGCTATTCACACTCATGGACAGATGATAACCCGAAATTCACCAATGTTTACGGGAACTTTACACGCAAAGACGCTCTAAGACTATTCACGAAGCTGTTTGAAGAAGCATAAGCAGTGATTGCGAAAGGATTATTATGTTTGTAGATATAGCAAAAATCAGCATACAGGCAGGTAACGGCGGTAACGGTGCCGTTGCCTTTCACCGCGAGAAATATGTTGCCTCCGGCGGTCCGGACGGCGGCGACGGCGGCAAAGGCGGCGACATTATCTTTGTGGTGGATGACCACCTTTCCACCCTTGCCGATTTCCGCTATAAAAGAAAATACAAGGCCCAAAACGGTGCAAACGGTTCCGGCAGCCGCAAAACCGGTAAAAGTGCGCCAAACCTGATTATCAAAGTGCCGCGCGGCACAATTATCCGCGAAATCAATTCCGGAAAAATCCTCAGCGATATGAGCACGGATGAGCCGTTTATTGCCGCAAAAGGCGGTAAAGGCGGCTGGGGCAACCAACACTTTGCCACCTCGACACGCCAGACACCGCGCTTTGCGAAAGACGGAAAACCCGGTGAACACTGGGATATTTCCTTAGAATTAAAACTGCTTGCAGATGTCGGGCTGTTGGGCTTCCCGAGTGTGGGAAAAAGCTCGCTTATCTCTGTAGTCAGCGAAGCAAAGCCGAAAATCGGCAACTACCACTTTACTACACTCAAACCCAATTTAGGGGTAGTGCGCGTAGCGGATGAAGTCAGCTTTGTTATGGCGGATATTCCCGGTTTAATTGAAGGTGCGGGAGACGGCGCAGGTCTCGGCCATGAATTTTTGCGCCATGTTGAGCGCTGCCGCCTGCTCATTCACATAGTGGATGTTGCCGGCAGTGAAGGCAGAGACCCGATTGAAGATTTTAACACCATTAATGAAGAGCTCGTAAAATTTAATCCCGCCCTTGCCGAGCGCCCGCAAATCGTTGCGGCAAATAAAATCGACTTGGCTGACGATGAGCAATTAGAGCGCTTTAAAGCCTTCATCACCGAAGAAAAGCAGCTTCCCTATTTTGAAATTTGCGCACCGATTCTGGTGGGCACTAAAGAGTTAATCAACTACACCGCGGAGTGTCTTTCCAAGCTGCCCCCGATTAAAACCTATGAAGCGCAAATCATCAGCACAGAGGAATTGCTCGAAAAAGACACACAGTCTTTCACCATCACCGCCGATGGCGACACTTACTATGTGGATGCGCCCTTCCTTGTCAAGGTTCTCAACCGTGTGGATATGGATGACTATGAGAGCTTGCAGTATTTCCAAAGTGTATTGATTAAAAGCGGTATTATTGATGCCTTGCGCGAAAAAGGCATTCATGAGGGCGATACCGTAAACATCTATGATTTTGAATTTGAATTTGTCAACTAACAATACAATCTTTTAAATAGTAAACTATGATATTTGATGAAACAACCATTAACCCGAAAAATATAAGTCCGATTACGCTCGCCTTTGTCGGTGATGCCGTTTACAGCCTCATCATCCGCGAGGAGCTGGTGCTCGATTGCGATAAACCGGCTGACCGCCTGCACAAATTGAGCGCGAAGAAAGTCAGCGCCGTATCACAGTGCGCCGCGATGCATGCGATTATGGATGCACTTGACGAGGAAGAATTAGCGGTATTTAAGCGCGGCAGAAATGCGGCGACCAAGCACAGCGCGAAGCATGCGAGCAGTAAAGAATACCACTACGCCACAGGATTTGAATCATTAATCGGCTATTTATATTTAGCGCGCCGCTATGAGCGCATCCGTGAGCTGTATCGGCTCATATGCGAAAGAGAAGAAAACACACAAAATGAGTAAAGAAAACTTTTTAAAAAGCATGCAAGCGCTCTTGGGTGCCGATTATGCGCGCTTTGAAAGCGCGTTGGATAAACCGGCATTTCGCGGGGTGTATGTGAACACATTAAAGTGCGAAATTGACCGCTTTCGGCAGCTCTTTCCCTTTGCACTGACCCAAACGCCGTTTTCACCAAACGGCTTTTATATTGCACCCGACACGCAGGGCTTAGGTACACACCCGCTGCACCACGCAGGGGCCTTTTATGCGCAAGAGCCGAGCGCTATGAGCGCTGCCGCCGCTGTTGATGCAAAACCGGGCGAAAAAATACTCGATTTATGCGCGGCGCCCGGCGGGAAAACCACGGCACTCGCCGGTGCCCTTGCGGGAAAAGGACTATTGTGGAGCAACGAATATGTAAAGCAAAGAGCTTTTACACTGCTCTCTAACTGTGAGCGCATCGGGGTACAAAACGCCGTGATATCCGGTACTGACAGCGCTTCACTTGCCGCAGCGCTTCCCGCCTTCTTTGATAAAGTGCTTGTGGATGCACCCTGCTCGGGTGAAGGGATGCTGCGCCGCGAAAAGGCAGAGTATGCGCGCTGGAATGAAAAGAATATCGCCATCTGCGCCGCGCGGCAAAAAGAGATCCTTGCACACGCGGCAAAAACAGTGAAAGCCGGCGGTTATCTGATTTACTCTACCTGCACTTTTAATAAAGCGGAAAATGAAGATGTAATTACATACTTTTTGAAAGAACATGCTGATTTTTCACTTGTTAGCATTGAGGATTCCTTCGGTTCCCCCGCTTTCGGCATGCCCGAGGCAAAAAGAGTCTTTCCGAGCGACGGCGGCGAGGGTCACTTTGTAGCAAAGCTGCAAAAACACGGCGAAGCGGAAAATGTAAAGTATAATTTCTTTACATCGACTCCCGCACCGCAGGCATGCCTCGATTTCCTGCACGCGCACTTTCAAGGTGATTTATTCGGTATTCCCTGCACAATTGGTGAGAAAATATACCTGATTCCGCCGCTGATGCCGCAAACCAAGCATATCAACATTTTGCGCGCGGGCATATTGGCAGGCGAAATGAAAGGCGCGCGCTTTGTTCCGGCACATGCGCTCTTTGCCGCAGCCGGCGCGACTGCCTGCCGCAACCGCATCTCCCTGTCGGCGGATGACAGCCGCCTTGCAAAATACCTGCACGGCGAAGAAATCGACACGCAGGGCTTTGATGTGAATAGCGGTTACTGCGCGGTACAATTTGAAGGCATTCCGCTCGGCTTCGGAAAAGTCAGTAATGCCAAATTAAAAAATCATTACCCGAAAGGGTTGAGAAACTTATCATAATATGATAAAATAATATTTAATGCAGGTAAACCGGGATTTTTAAGGTAAATGCATTCGAGCGAAGCGGAATGGGCGCGGATTTCCCGCCAATTAATTCCGCATGATTCCGAATTCCGAATTTTAACGAAAAGAGGTTAACTTATGTCAGGCCATAATAAATGGAGTACAATTAAAAGAAAAAAGGGTGAAAACGATGCTGCAAGAGGTAAGATTTTTACCAAATTTGGCAGAGAATTGACCGTTGCGGTAAAAGCAGGCGGTCCCGACCCGGCATCCAACTCAAAGTTAAAGGATGTTATTGCCAAAGCGAAAGCGGCAAATGTGCCGAATGATAACATTCAGCGCATTATCAAAAAAGCTTCCGGCGAAGGCAGCGAAAATAACTACGAAGAAATCATGTATGAGGGTTACGGCCCCGCAGGCATCGCTGTGATTGTGGAGACCTTGACCGATAACCGCAACCGCACTGCCGGTGAAGTGCGCCATTCATTTGATAAGTTTGGCGGCAATATGGGCACTTCGGGTTGTGTCGGCTTCATGTTTGACCGCTTCGGTGTGATTGTGATTGAGGATGAGGACGAAGAGCTCGATGAAGAACAGGTTATGGAAGATGCCCTCGAAGCCGGTGCGGCAGACTTTAACAGCGAAGAAGCCGGCATGTTTGAAATTCGCACCGAGCCGAATGAATTAGGCGCTGTGCGCGATGCATTGGAAGCAAAGGGTTACAAATTTGCCGTTGCCGAAGTGCAGTATATCCCCCAAACATATTCTAAGCTCGATAATGAGGATGACAGAATCAAGATGCAGAAAATGTTAGATATGTTTGATGATAATGATGATGTGCAAAATGTTTGGCACAACTGGGAAGAAGAGTAAAAAGTCAGGCTGTAAGGATTGCTCCTTACAGCCTTTTTTATTCTTCAGTGTTTCATTTTCAGCTGTGCCGCTTCGCGGCATTATTTTATGCACTGCAAAACCGTTTTTTTATTAAAATATCGGTAATTGCTCATCCTTTATCGCTTTTATCATAAGATATATCCATGCGGCTAAGCGCACAACCTCCACAACAATGAGTATAATCAGTGCCCACACCTCGGTATTGACTTTTAAGCTTTGAAAAAGAATACTCAAACCAAGGCCGACAATTCCCAAGCCGAGAATGGCAATCGGTGTGGCTTTGTAGATTTGCTCGGCATTTTCATTGCTTTTATATGCCGCAATATACACCGGAATAAACCCGATGGCAAGAACTAACAAGCCCAATAAAACATAACCTATGGTAGAATATGCATTTGTCATAAATCATTCTCCTTTAGAGCATATACACTCTTTCTTACATTATTATATTTATCATACCATAATATATGTATACTTTCAAGTCGCAAGCATGAATTATAAACAGTAAAGCACATACAAAAAGGACACCTTCCGGTGCCCTTTTTGTGTGTGAGAGTATTTATGAAAATCTCTTGCGAGATTATCACCGTGAATGGCGAAGTATAGGTAGCCCGACGGGAGTAAGAGTAAAATAATTAAGCCACTTCGTAATCTGCGGCAGCCGGCGCTTGCGCTTTAGTTGAAGCAATCACCTTTAAAGAAGGCTTGGTATCCAAACCGAGCTCCAAAAGCTCCATATCTCTTTGCATTTGCTGCCTTTGGTATCTCGCCTCGCGCATCTTTAATTGAATATGCTCCTTGCGCTGTTTCTTTGCCGCGGAGCGAGCAAAAAGCTTTTTGAGCAATTTTCTCTCGGCGCGCGCAATTCTTTCTTCAAAAATAAAGCCTGCAATTACTGCAACAACCAGTAAACCTTCTATCACAAATCTTGTAATCATTTTCATATCCTCCTCGAACAAAACCGAACATTTGTTCATCAACTGAGACTATTATAGCACAAAAAAATGGTTTGTCAATACATTTGTTCGATATTTTTTCTTTTTTAGATACTCAAAACAGTACTATAGTGCAAAAATATGTTCCTTTTTTGTATTTTTTGTTCTTTTGAGGCATTTTAGGCATAAAAATAAGCATCCGAACAAAATTGTTCGGATGCTTATTATAAATATTAAACTTAGATAGATTTAAGCAATACGGGAATCTTTCTGACAAGGTCCGGAATACCTGCCAAAATCTTGGCAACACCCTGCACGGAGGATTCCTCATCATTAAGCAGCTTCAACAAGCCGTTGAGCATCTGCGGGGTAAATGCACCCATGCTCATTGCCACAAAGTTGCGCATCGGAATTTGTGTTGCCATAGCGGCAATCATTGCCGCATCACCATTGGCATCGGAACCGCCCACAGCGCCGACCGCTTTGTGAATGAGTGTGCAGATTCTGCCGCCCCACTTAGTATCCTTCGCATCATCCAAGCAGCAGTATTTATCAATGCGCTTGTTTTTCGAGCGTACGGGTGAGGGTAATTTCTTGCCGTAAAGCACCTCAAAATCTTCTCTGGTGATGGCGGTGATATCCTCATAATAATGCGGTGCGCTCGCTCTGTAATCCGGAATTTCCACTGCTTCGGCTTTTACCTTCAGCTTTGCTTTTAAGCGAATATCGCGGCTCGAAGCGCCGACTAAAATATCAAACTCGCCGCTCTCTACACACCAATCCTGTGTTTTAACATTATAAAATGCAAACGCACGCTTATCCAGTGTTAAGCTGACTTCCTTTTGCTCGCCCGGCTCCAAGAACACTTTAGCAAAGGCTTTGAGTTCCTTTTCGGGACGGAATACGGTGGACTCTTTATCCGCTACATATACCTGCGCGACCTCTGCGCCGGCTACCTTACCGGTATTTTTAATTTTAAATGTTACGGTGAGTTCATCACTATCCTTAATAGAAGCAGAGGAAAGCTTTATCGCAGTGTATTTAAAGTCGGTATAGGAAAGACCGTGACCAAACGGGAATACAACGCTCTTTTTTGCTGTATCATAATATCTGTAACCGATAAATACACTCTCTCTATGCTCTGCGGTTTGCGCCGTAGAGGGATAGTTGCCGTAGGTCGGGTTATCTTTATAATCCTTGATATACGTCTCGGTGGTTTTACCGGAGGGATTGACCTTACCGGTAAGGATGTTGGCAACGGCGATACCGCCTGCCTGGCCGCCCAAACCGGAATTGAGCACAGCTTTTACCTTACTCAACCACGGCATTTTCACCACGGAGCCGCCGGCAAGAATAACCGCCACATTGGGGTTAACCTTACAGATTTCCGCAATCAATCTGTTTTGGCAAGCGGGAATGCTGATATTCTTTCTATCATACCCTTCCCCTTCAAACGCTTCGGTCAAACCGGCGAAAACCAACACCACATCTGCCGCAGCAGCGGTATTAAGCGCTTCGCAGAACAGGGTATTATCGAGCCTGTCCACTTCCTTTTGATAGCCTTTGGCATATGTTACATCGACACCGCTCTTTTTCAGATTATCAAATGCATTGTCGATCTTGGTGGGATTAATTACGGAAGAACCGGCACCCTGATAGCGGGGGTTGACTGCCATTTCACCGATTACAGCTACTTTTTGTCCTTGTTTAAGAGGTAAAATATCATCCTCATTCTTTAACAGCTGCATGGAGCCTTCCGCTACACGCGCGGCAACGGCATGATGCGCCTCTATATCATAGCTATGCTCGCTCTCCAAAGCGGGCTTGGATTTGAGAATTAAATCCACCAGCGCATCTACTCTCTCATCGAGTATCGCTTCATCCAGCTTGCCGCTTTCCACAGCTTTGATGATTAATGTATCATTTAATTCACCGCTGGTGGGCATTTCCAAATCGGTACCCGCTTTCAAACCGGGGATACGGTCAACACTGGCACCCCAATCGGTGACAAAAATGCCTTCAAAGCCCCACTCTTTTCTCGCGACATCATCCAGAAGCCACTTGTTTTGTGAAGCATATACGCCATTAACTTTGTTATAAGCATTCATAATGGTCCACGGCTGTGCTTCTTTGACCGCGATTTCAAACGCGGTCAAATAAATCTCGCGCAGCGCTCTTTCATCAACCACTTCATCAATCACCATTCTGTATGCTTCCTGGCTGTTGGCGACAAAATGCTTAAGCGAAGTGCCGATACCCTTGGACTGAATACCTTTGATAATCGCCGCAGAGCATTTACCTGCAAGGTAGGGGTCCTCGGAAAAATACTCAAAGTTTCTGCCGCAAGTCGGCGAGCGCTTAATGTTGGTGCCGGGGCCTAAGAGAACGGATACTTTCTCTTGCAGGCATTCTTCCGCCATCGCCTCGCCTTCTTGTTCCAAAAGCGCGGTGTCCCAAGAGCAACCGGATAAAGATGCCGGCGGGAAACAGGTTGCGGGATAGGAACCGCCCAGACCGACTGTTTTATCATCCGGATTTTGTTTTCTCAATCCGTGAGGTCCATCGGTCATCTGTATCACGGGAAGTCCTAATTCCTCAAAACCTTCCATGTGCCAATAATCCTTACCGGAAACAATTTTTGCTTTTTGCTCTAAACTCATTTTAGAAACGATATCAGCATGCTTCATTGCATTTTCCTCCGCAAAAAAGTTAATAATATATACATCTTAATTATATAAGAAGCGGCGCACTTTTTCAACAGTTTTTTGTGCGCCGGCGGGATGAATAATCATAACCGCCGGCAAAGGGGTGCATGTCATAAAGAATGTTTGCTCAAAATCATCATCTTTTTCGCTATAACTTCAGAAAAAATCATCATTAGGCGTCAGCCTTATGTGCTGATTTTGCCTTCTTTTTGCACAAAAATATTGAATTTGAGGTGCGAAGCAGTTAATTTTGCCTGATTTTGCTCAGATTGGCAATTTTAAAATGTGGGAATACTCTGCGTATTGGTGCATTT
>JAFWGH010000189.1 GCA_017512465.1 Clostridia bacterium | reverse complement strand
GTGCCCCGCCATCAACTCCACTCTCCACTCTTCACACTCCACCCTCAAAGCGTTTACTATGTATAACATTTGTTGCACACCCGCATAGCGGGTGGTTGTTTGTTCCGCGCGGCGGAACAGTCTAAAGACATTAATAAAAAAGCACTTGCAAATGCAAGTGCTTTTTTGGAGCTGATAGTCGGACTTGAACCGACGACCTGCGCATTACGAATGCGCTGCTCTACCGTCAGAAACATTGTCGCCCGGCTGCCCTTGGAGCGGTTGCCGCGCTCTGTGTTTCTTTCCCTCTTCGGCTTCCTTTCTTCTCGCACTGCGAGCAGTCAGCCTCATCGTCCAACTGAGCCATCCATATTTCCATCGATGATTCACAAATATGCCGGAGTGGCACATATAAAAAAGCACTTGCCGACGCAAGTGCTTTTTTGGAGCTGGAGATCGGACTTGAACCGACGACCTGCTGATTACGAATCAGCTGCGCTACCGACTGTGCCACTCCAGCATATATTTAATTTTCACTTTTTTGCCTGCACAAAATGCAATGACAGCTACGCTGCGCTTCCGTCAGAAACATTGTCGCAAGGCGTTAAGTTTACCACGATAGTTTGCTTAAAATCCACTATTTAAACGCACTTTGCTATTTTCAAACTTGATTGGCGCCAGCCAACCTGCGTTCTCAAATAACAAATTGCATCTTAACTATTCGGATTTTAAGTGCGCAGCAGTTTATTCTCTGCTGATTTGTTCTAAGATAAGGCAAAAAACGCAGTCAATACCTGTGTATTGCGAGTATTTTTAACGCAATATTAGGGCAAATCAGCGAGAATAAACCAAACCCTCGTGATGAACTTAGCGCCCTCCGCTTGGAGCGGTTGCCGCGCTCTGTGTTTCTTCCCCTCTTCGGCTTTCCTTCGTCTCGCACTGCGAGCGGAAAGCCTCATCGTCCAACTGTGCCACACCGGCATATTTGTTTTGTGCTTATCTATTTTATATAATTATTGCCTTCTTGTCAACCTCTATTTTTTGTGATACAATATTAAAAAATTTTTAAAGGGGGTGCCGTATGCGCTATAAATGCCTGATAACCGACCATGATGATACGCTGTTGGATTCCACGGTAGAAATTCACTATCCGTGCATGGTTGAGTGTTTAAATGTACTGCGTCCCGGCACACCGCTGAGTTTTGATGAATTTGCCCGGTATAATTTTGATTTGGGCTTTCACGCCTATGCCAATGATATTCTCAAATTAACACCGGAGGAAAAAAAGAAACAGCAGGCAATCTGGCACCACTGGGTGGAAACACACCATGCCGCATTTTTTCCACAATCGCGCGAGGTGCTTACCCGCTTTAAGGCTGCCGGCGGCATTATCATTGTCAGCTCCCACAATGAGGCAAAGCACATTCTCAAAGATTTTGAGCTCGCCGGTTGCCCTTTGCCCGATGCGATATTCGGCTGGGATTTAGATATTGAAAAGCGCAAACCCTCCCCGTATACAATTGAGCAAATTGAAAAAAACTTTGGGATTGCGCGCGAGGAAATGGTGATGCTTGATGATATGAAAATCGGCTATAACATGTGCCAAGCCACGGGAGTGGACTTTATCTTTGCCGATTGGGCAAGAAAACCGGACAAGCTGCGCGATGAAATGCGCTCTCTTGCCGATTACACTGCCGAAAGCTTTTTGGATGTGGAAAAAATCTTATTTGATACATAAAACGATACTGAAAAGGGACTGTTTAACAGTCCCTTTTTCCTTTTACTCTGCTATTATTTCTGTTTTCTCTTTGCGCGCATAGCACCGGTATTTGCCCGGCGCTCCAATTCCGCAATTCTTTTGGTTTTGCGCATAATACCGATAATGATATAAATGTGCAAGAGCACAAGCGTATGGAGCGCAACACCGAGCTTGGTTAAAGAGACTCATGCGATAAGGATAATAATGCCTTCTCTGCACCCGAAAAGACTGCCGAAAGTGTTGCTACTCTTCCTCATTCTCAATCTCCGATTCCGCTTGAATGGTTTGCTCCTGCTGTTCACCATCACGCTGCGCAATAGCCTGAGTCATTTTATCAAAATAGGCTTCATCAATAAAATACTTTTTCTTAAATATAAAATAGGCAATTGTAAAGGTGCCGACCGTGCAAAATACAACCAGTGCGAGCAGCGCATACACTTTAAACGGCTCGATAGCTGCAATCAGCTGCCCGATACTGTCTAACTTTTGGTCGGCGGTGATGGTGCCGATATTTGCCTGCTGCTCTAAATCCGCAATCTTATTGGTTTCGCGGTTGATGCCGATGATGATGTAAAATAACATGACCAACAGCGTATTAATAGCATTGCCGAGTTTCGTGATAAAGGGTCTGGAAGCAAAAATCATACCCTCACTGCGCTTGCCGAATTTATAATCATTGTATTCCGTTGTGTTGGCAATGCAGACCATATGGCTCATATAGGTAGCAGTTTGCGCGAAGCCGATAAAGAAGTACAGCAGTGCCATCAAAAAGTATTTTAGTGTAATTGTTGCATTAAAGAAGGGGATGGTAAAAGAAAATGTATCATTGGGGAACAGAATACCCAAAGCAAGTAAGCCTGTTCCGCCGATAATCATGGAAATCCATGACAATTTGATTAACCCTGCTCTGGAATAGCGCTGTGAAAGTTTCGGATACAGCAGATTCACGGCAATCGAGCCGAAAGAGGAAAAAGTGTAAAAGAGTGTCAACAATGTGCCGTTGTAACCGAATTGGAAGTAGATATACATGGTCAGCGCCGCAGTAGGAATAAACTGGGTACAGAAAAAAGCGAGGGAAATCCAGCGCAACTGGTCATTCTTTTTGTAAGTTTGAATAATGCCTTTCAAACTCACTTTTTCGGTAGGAGAAGCATGTGAGTGGTCTTCCTTAACACCGATGAGTGTCACGGATTGTAAGACAATAAATATTGCCACAAACATCACCGCTGTCACGCGGTAGGCGCTCACAGCGGAACCGCCGATTGCCAAATCGCCCGTGGTTAATATCGGCAATAATATGCCGCAAATACCTGCACCGAGTCCGGCACAAAAGACAGTTAAAGAAGTTAACTTGTCGCGGTCTTTCGCATTGCGCGCAAGGGAAGGTATCATGCCCCAATACGCAATGTCATTCATGGTAAAGGTAATGGAAAACGCAAAGTACATCAAGCTGAAAAAGGTAACATACGCCCAACCCTGCAAATTATTGGAAAATGAAAAATAGACCACAACCGCCGAGCTCACCATACCGATGGCAATCCAGGGCTTAAACTTGCCGAAGCGCGATTTGGTGGCATCGATAATATTACCCATAACCGGGTCATTAAATGCATCAAAAATGCGCGCAATCGCCATGACCACGGTCAATACCGCCAGCTGTGAGGCATCGAGCTTTTTGGTGAAATACACATAATTTAAGATATTACCCATAAAAAGCCCGGCACAAGCCGCATCGCGCCCGATGGTGCCGATGGAAAAAGTGTAGTCCTTGAGGAAGAGAACCCTCACGAACTTCTCTCCGAGCTTGATATAATCATCTT
>JAFWGH010000188.1 GCA_017512465.1 Clostridia bacterium | reverse complement strand
GTGCCCCGCCATCAACTCCACTCTCCACTCTTCACACTCCACCCTCAAAGCGTTTACTATGTATAACATTTGTTGCACACCCGCATAGCGGGTGGTTGTTTGTTCCGCGCGGCGGAACAGTCTAAAGACATTAATAAAAAATGCGCGACCGAAGCCACGCATGAAAAATACATGACTCATTTGCTGCGACACAAAATTCCTAAATGCTCAAAGTCATATTAGAACAGAGTCAGCATTTTTACCGAAATAAAAATACAGACCTTGAGCAAAATAATTTAGAATTTTATGTCGCAAGTTAATTTTAACACATTCAAAATCGAAATTCAACCGATAAAATGGCATTTTTAAGCGGCTGTCCCGAAAGACAGCCGCTTAAATGAACTATGAATTATGCCTTTTGCCCTATGCCTTATTCCGCGCGAATCACCCTTTGCATATACTCATTTGCCTGATTTTCCATGCTGTCATCCAAAGCGGACAGCGCGGTGAAATCGGGATATTTTTTTTGCAGTGCGCCGCTGAGTATCGCATCACACAGCTGCGGGTTTTTCGGCAACAGCGGACCGTGTAAATACGTGGCGTATACATTTTTATAGCGCACACCCTCCGCTCCGGTCTTGCCGGTATTGCCAAAGCCTTTTACCACCTTGCCAAGCGGCGTGTGAGAGCCGATATAGGTTCTGCCGCCGTGGTTTTCAAAGCCGACAATCGGCTGGCGAATCTCTTCGTTTTGCAAAATGATATTGCCAATCAGCCGCGGATTTCCATGCTCGGTATAAATATCCAGAATATCAAGCCCTTCGATTTTTTCATCGGGCAGTGCATAATATTTTCCGAGTAATTGATAGCCGCCGCAAACCGCTACGAGCGTGCCGCCGTTTTCTACATAGTTTTTTAATTGCTGCTTATATTTTAAGAGCGCGGAGCAGACTATTTTTTGCTCTCTGTCCGAGCCGCCGCCCAAAAAGATAATATCCACTTTTTCAAAGTCCGTAAACTGCTCATCATAGGTGCAGGCAATAACATCGGCTTCAATGCCGCGCCATTGCAGGCGCTTGCGCATGCATTCAATATTGCCCTTATCACCGTACAGATTCAACAAATCCGGAAACATGTGTAATATGGTGAGGGAGTGCTGCATTATGCTTCACCTCCGTATTTCTTTTTTAATTCGAGCATAACATCTTCCGTGGTATACATGGCGCTGTAATTGACCAAAATATATACCACCTGCGTATCGGTTTGCAGGGTGCTCTCAATCGCTTCTTTCATGCTTTCGCTAATCGTATCCACAGGCACATTGCTGTATTTAAAGCGCAGTGCAATATCATACAGGCGAATCCCGGTGCAGGTGAGCGTGTTGAGCGTGTCGGTTTGGATTTTTTCATAATCCACATCCCACAGCCAGGAAACATCTCTGCCGTCATTCGCATTGTCGTTAATAGCGATAATGACATCTTTTTTGCGCGGGTCGGTCAATACCGTGTCAATTGCCTGATTGAAGCCTGCCGGGTTTTTGGCAAGGTTGAGAATAACAGGCTTTCCCTTTAATACAATCTCTTCCATTCTGCCGATTTGCGGCTTATAGGATTTGAGTAAATCGGAAAAATGCACCGTGTCAATACCGAAGGCGGTCAGCGCCGCATACACGGCTATCATATTGTAAATGTTATAGAATCCCTTATAATGAATTTGCATGGGCTTGCCGTTGATGGAGAAGGCAATATCCGCGCCGAGCTTAACATCTGTTGCCTCAATTTGCGGGTGCGGGCGTTTAAAATCGCAGCCGGTGCATTCGTAATCGCCCAGCTGTGAGTAGTGATAGTAATTATACCACTGCTTGCCGCCGCATATCGGGCAGAATCTGCCTTCCTTGGTATCGTCTGTCTGCGGCAGAACCTTTTCGGAAATGCCGAAATACAGCGTTTTTTTATCTGTTTTATAGCCAAACTGTGTGCACAGCGGGTCATCCGCATTGAGCACAAGCGTGACATCGTCTAACATGCCGATAGCCTTGGTGAGCAGGTCTACCGTGATATCGATTTCACCGTAGCGGTCAAGCTGGTCGCGAAACAGATTGGATATGACCATGACCTGCGGCTTCATGTATTCAAAAACCTTAATAGTGGAGGCTTCATCCACCTCGATGGAAGCATAGTCTGCATCTATCCTGCCGTTTAAGCGCGCTGCAAGGGCAAAAGCGGTTGCAACGCCGTTTTTCATATTGGCACCGAGCTTGTTGCAAATCACCTTGTTGCCGGCGCCCTCGAGAGCAGAGCACAGCAGGTTGTTGGTGGTTGTCTTGCCGTTGGTGCCGCACACACAGACAATGCCTTTACGCACCTGTGAAGAGAGGCGGGCGATTAAATCCGGGCAGATTTTTAAAGCGATGGCTCCGGGCATGGAGGAGCTTTTGCCGCCTCTTAGTTTTGCTAAAAATGCTGTCAGCCTTGCGGCTAAAATTGCTAAAAATACTTTCATAAATACCCACTGATTCATTTTAATTTAGATTATAATAGATTTTATTACAATTAATATATATTGTCAAGTTTTCAAAACCGCCGGAGTGTACTTATTTGCCGCGGTGCAGCTCAAGCTTTCGGTGTGCATTTTCGTTCTTCTCACCAATTCGCTTTCTTAATCATAGTATGCTTTTGAGGTGGTTTTATGATGAACTTTGTTTTGAGTATGCTTGTCGCATTTTTGTGCGCATTCGGTTTTATCAGCTTGTTATATTATTTAACAGAGCTTTTGTTTACACAAAGAGATTATGAAACTTTTATCCTCATTCCCGTCAGTGAGGGGGATGAGGATTTGGAATTTAAGCTCTTTCAGGCAAAGGCACAGCTGCGCCGCTTGAGGGATAGCGCAAATGTGCGCATTATCATTCTCGATAACGGGATGAGTGAGTTGATGCGCGCGCTTGCGCAAAAGGAAGCGCAGCGCAGTGAGAATGTGCTGATTTGTCGGGTAAATGAGTTGCAAAAAGTCACGCGATATAGTAAAATGTAAAATGGAATATTTTGTGATAGTAAAGTGGTGAGATGTTGCAAAACGAGGCAGTAATAATCAACGGCACCGTGGAAGAAGTGACTTTCCGCAGTGAGGAAAGCGGCTTTTGCGTGCTGCAAATTGAGTGCGAGAATGAACCTGTAACAGCTGTCGGCGTAATGCCGGCAGTGGCTGCGGGGGAATTGGTGCGTTTAGAAGGCGTTTGGCAGGTTCACCCCTCCTTCGGCAGGCAATTTAAGGTGAGCGGCTGTATCAGTGAAATGCCGTCCTCCACCGCAGGCATGTACCGCTATTTGGCATCGGGCGTGATTCGCGGCATCGGCGAAAGCACTGCCGAAAAAATGATTAAAAAATTCGGTGAAGACACCTTTGATGTCATTGAAAACGAGCCGGAGCGGCTGTTGCAAATCAAAGGCTTTTCACAAAATAAAGCCGAAAAGGTCAATGAACAGTTTATCGCGCAAAAGGCATTGCGCGGCACCATGGCGGCTTTGCAGGAATACGGAATGAGCCCTGCCGAAAGCATGCGGGCATTTCGTACCTTCGGCGCATCTATCGAGCATAAGTTTAATGAAAATCCGTATATCCTTTGTGAGGATGAAATCGGCATGAGCTTTGAGCGGGCAGACGGAATTGCCGCAAGAATGCCGAACCGCCCGCACGAGATGGTGCGCATTATGGCGGGAATTAAGCATATTTTGCGCCACAATTTGGGAAACGGTCATTCCTGTATCCCGCGCGATAAAATCACCGCACCTGCCAAAAGCCTGCTCGGGTGCAGTGAGGATGATGCCGAGATAGCGGTGGACAACCTGATTTCCACTGAAGAGATTATTGAAAAGGAACTCGGCGGGCGGCTGTTTTTATTTTTACCGTATATTTATGAAGCGGAGTATATTATTGCGCAAAAAATGAAAATGTTTTGCGCTTACCCGCCCGAGAGCATATATGTTTCGCCGGAGCTGATGGCATATGCCGAAAACAGCTTGCATATCCGATTTGAGGGCAAGCAAAAAGAGGCAATTCAAACAGCGCTTGAAAAGGGGTTGCTGATACTTACCGGCGGTCCCGGTACCGGTAAAACAACCACGCTCAAAGGCATTATCAGCCTGATGGAGCAAAGGGGCTTGGAAATTGCTTTGACCGCACCGACCGGCAGGGCGGCAAAGCGTATCACGGAGATTACAGGCATAGATGCACAAACCATACACCGCTTATTGGGGGCGGGTTTTCGCGAAAAGGGGAGAATGGTTTTCCAAAAAAACGAGCGGGAGCCGCTGGAGATAGATGCCATTATTATTGATGAGATATCCATGGTGGATGTCACGGTGTTTGCCGCGCTTTGCGAAGCGTTACCGCTCGGCTGCCGCATTATTATGGTCGGTGATTTTGACCAGCTGCCGCCGGTGGGCGCCGGCAATATTTTGCAGGATATTATGGCGTGGGGCGCCATTGAAACGATTAAGCTTACCGAGATTTTCAGGCAGGCTATGCAAAGCGATATCATCACCAATTCGCACAAAATTGTGCGCGGAGAATATCCCGATACAAGAAGCAATGATAATGACTTTTTCTTCATGCCCGAGGAGGATAAGGCGCTTGCCGAGAGTACCATACTGGACTTGGTAACCAGGCGCTTACCGCAGGCATACGGCTTAAATGCAAAGCAGGATATTCAGGTGCTATGCGCTTCTCGCTTAGGGGAAGTCGGCACACTCAATCTCAATATTGCCCTGCAGGCGTTAATCAATCCGGAGAGTCCGAAAAAGAAAAAGATAAACCGCGGCGGCTTTGTGTTGCGTGAAGGCGATAAGGTGATGCAAATGCGCAATAACTACGACATTCCTTATGAAATGCCCGGTGATGAATGCGGTGCAGGGGTGTTTAACGGCGATATCGGCACACTTACCCATATTGATTTTAAAAACTCTGTTGCACAGGTGAGCTTTGAGGATAAAATCGCTGCTTATCCCCTCGAGAGCTGCGGCGATTTGGAGCTTGCTTATGCCGTTACGGTGCATAAGAGCCAGGGCAGTGAATTTCCGGTAGTTGTCATGCCTGTGCTGGGAATGCCAAAACCTTTAAAATACCGCAATTTGTTGTATACCGCCGTGACGAGAGCGAAAAAGATTATGGTGCTTGTCGGCATAGAATCAGAGCTGCGCGCCATGGTAGATAATGATAAAAAAGCCAAGCGCTTTTCCGCGCTGAAATATTTTTTGAAAGAGTAAAAGATGCATAGATTACCTTATTTTTTCCTGTTTCCGCGCAAATGTGCGCACTGCGGCAGGGTGATAGAGCATAACCGTTTTTATTGTCCCGATTGCCGTGAAAAAATGCCGTTTATTGAAGCCGCGCGCTGCGAAAAGTGCGGCTGCGGGCGTGCGCTTTGCATCTGCCGTGCTAAGAGCACCAACTATACGGCATTGCTTGCACCGTTTTATTATGAGGGCGGTGCGAAGCACGCGGTACTGAGAATGAAGCGCTATCCGATTTACGCCGAGGTACTGGCGGAGGAATGTGTGCGCGTGTACCGTGAGTATTACGGCAGTATCCGCTTTGATGCGGTGTGTGCCGTACCGATGTCGCGCGAGCGCTTAAAGCGCAGCGGTTTTAACCACTCCGAGCGCCTGGCGCGCCGGATTGCCGAACAAATTGCAGTGCCGTATCAGCCGCTGCTGCGCTGTGTCACATCTGCGCGCCCGCAGCATAAGCGCGGCCTCGGTTTTAGGACTGGAAATGTGCGCGGTATTTATGATATAATAGAAAATACGGTATTAAAAGATAAAACAATTCTACTTGTGGATGATATTAAAACTTCCGGTGCGACTCTCGGAGAATGTGCGCTGATGCTGCGCCTCGGGGGAGCTGAGGAAGTGTATGCACTGTGTGCGGCGGTTGCCAAACCGGCGCAAGCGCAGGTGCAGTGAAAGGAAACGAAATGGACCTCGGAATTGATATTGGCAGCAGTGAAATCAAAATATTTGCCGATGGCAAGGGCGTTGTGCTGTGTGAGCCTGCGGTGGTGGCAATCGATACGGCGGAAGGTAATGTGATTGCCTACGGAAAGCGCGCACGGCGTATGATTGGGAGAAATCCCGATTCCATCACGGTGGTAAAACCGGTGCGCCACGGCATTATTGCAGGCTTTGATTATTGTGAATATATGCTCAAGCGCATGATACAAAAGGTGTGCGGAAATACCATGATTAAGCCGAAAATTGTGGTTGCCATCCCGAGCATCTTAACCAATATGGACAGGCTCACGATTTTTGATGCCGTCATGGCGGCAGGTGCGCGCAAGGTGTGCTTGGTGGAAAAACCGCTGTTGGCTTCCTACGGCGCGGGCATTGAATTTGGTGCAAAGCGCGGCAGTGTGATTATTGATATCGGCGGCGGCACCATGGATACCGCCGTGGTGACCTATGGCGGACTTGCCTTGCATGATGCACTCAAAATCGGCGGCGGCGATATCGATGAAGCTATTATGAAATATGTGTATGAAAAGTACAGCATCCGCATCGGCGAGCGCACGGCGGAAGAGGTAAAAAAGAGCATCGGTACGGCTGTGGCACCGCAGGTGGAAGTAACCATGCCCGCTAAGGGGCTCAATATTAATACGGGTTTACCCGACATAGCGGAGCTGACAAACTTTGAAGTATATGACATTATGAAAGAGTATCTCAACAAGTTTGCCGCTTCTCTTGCCGGTATTTTGGAGCAAACACCGCCGGAGCTTGTGGCGGATATTTCGCTCGAAGGCATTCATATGTGCGGCGGCATGAGCCTTTTAAACGGCATGAGTGAATTTTTGTCCGAGTACATCGGCATTCCGGCAAAGCTGGTGCCCGAACCCGAATACTGTGTGGCGCGCGGTACGGGTGCGGTTTTTGAAAATGCCAGAGAGCTGCGTGCATTCGGCTATAAGTTCCGTTCGTTTGAGCATGAGGAACCGGTCGGCATTAATGAAACGATTTATGAAGATAATTAAGCGAAGCTTCGCTTTTTGTTTTTAAATAAGTATTCCATCGATGCAATCGGGAGGAAATAACGTGAAAAAGCTATTAAAAAAAGGAACAGCACTTATCTTGTGTGCGGCGCTTGTATTGAGCATGCTGTGCATCGGCGCTTTGACCGGTGCTGCGCGGCAATCGGTTGCGTATAGTGAGAACAACAAGTATAAAATCCGCCTGCTGGTATTTGAGGTGGATACCTTTAATTGCTCTAATGCCGCTTTTGGCGGCGACAGTGCGCCTTATCAAAATTTCGGCAGTGAGCACATTGCTTATAATGAAGATTGGTGCCGTGTGGATTATCGCGATTTAAACGGCACGGGGGCAGAGCAGAGCGAATATATCACTTTGTATGACCGAGATGGTGACGGCAGATATAATGTGGTCAGTGCTTGGGGCTCAAGCGGCGGTTATTTTCCGAGTAAAAACGGCATTGTCATTAACGGCTTTCCCACTTATCTGTATTCTCATTACTACAAGGTGAGTAACAGCTGGAAGGGCAAAAACGGGCAATACAAAATTTTCTTGCAGGTTGCCTCTTTGCAAAACGGAGAATGGGTGTGGAGTGAAGGCACCAATGAGGATATCGGTGATGCCACCATGAGCGACTCCTTTAATTCCGAAAAGCAAGCAACCTACGGCGGCGGTGTTTTAGAACTTCTGAGTAACCGCTCCGGCGATAATGTCAATAATGTGGAATTGATTGCGCAAGGCGCGGTCCCGCAGAGCAAATATCCGCAAGCACAGGGCGGCACACCGACAGCCGCTTATGAGCAAAGTTCGGTGATTTGTCCGAGAACAAATGAAGAGGCGATTGTCAACCCGATTACCGTGCAAAATGCACCCAAGGACCAATACGGTATTGCCATGTCTGCCAGTGTGAATTTAAGCGCTTCCGTTTCGGAGGAGGGCTTTGCGCAATCCGGTTTGGAAACCGGCATTTCAAACGAAGCGAATTTAGATGGGGGCACATATAATTCGGAAGAATATAATGCGCAAACCCTGACTGCCGATATCACATGGCCGCAGCTGACCGGAGAAGCGAAAACCGCCCAAGCTTCCTTTACGGCGGTGGATTATCAAACCCCTGTTTTTGTCATGGACCAAAACGGCACCAAGATAGACCAAACCGATTATTATTACGGCTGTATGCCGAATTTGCCGGCACCCGCAAGGGCGTATGATGATACGAAACACTATATAAATGTCCGCTGGGATCATGAACGGCAGGCGGTCAGCGACAGCTCGGATAACACCTACACCTTGCTATACAGTACCGCGGAGCATTTGTATGGTGATTATGAGCAGCTCGATACGGTTTATCACACGGCATATTGTCGGGTAGATCTCTCCGATGTGCACAGCATTAAGCTGGCACACGAATTTGTCCCTCAAACCGTGGCGCCCACATGTACCGCCGGCGGCTGTGTGCGGCATATTTGTGAGAAATGCGGGTATTATTATGATACGGATGCCGTACCTGCAAGCGGCCATCAGTGGGATGCCGGTGTTATCACCAAGCCTGCTTCCTGTGATGTAAACGGTATCAGAACATATACCTGTACGGTGTGTCAGCAGACAAAAACCGAAAACATTTCCGCTCTCGAGCACGAGCCGGTACTGCGCTATGTGGAACCGACCGACCAAGCGGCAGGCGGCGTATATTTTGAATGTGAAAATTGCGGTAAGTTCTGGAGTGCCGTTTACAGCGAAACATTGGGAGATTATGATATTCCGGATGAAACGCCGCTCGATGATTTGCAGCAGGCATTGTCGCTTTCGGAGCCGACACCTGCACCGTATTTCAATATCTTCACGGATGAGCTTGCCGGCTGTGATTATTCACTGCGGGGCGCATCCTTGAAATATCTGTTCACCCAAAAACCGGATTATCAGCCGATGCGTTTTTGCGCTTCGCTGCGCGTTCCGGAGCATATCGCTTATCAAATCGGCGCCCCGGGAGATGCGCTTGTCGATGTCGGCATTGTCTATTCGCAATCGGCACTGATTTCATCGGCAGATGCCCTCAAAATTGATGCGGAAAATGTGTATCAAATGAGCCTGAGAGAGAAAAACGGCGACACGGTGTATGACGGCTCCAACTGGAGCGGCATTACCATGCATACGCGGGCGGACGGGGTTCATTTAACCTTTAATTTGCTCTTGCAGGTTATGCAGGAAAATTGGAGCAAGGAGTATTGTGCGCGCGCTTATGTAACATATCGCTATCACGGTATCACCTACACGGTGTATGACCATGCGTATTCCTCTCGCAGCGTTGCGTATATCGCAAACTGTGTTGCGGCAAACGACAAAGAGCCTGCGGCAGCGCGTGAGTACTGTGAAACTTATATTTTGAAACTAATCGAAAATTAAATAAAGTATAAAATGAAAGCTGTCGGGGAGCACGACAGCTTTCATTTTATTAAAATATTTAGTTAATTAATATTGATTTTAAATACATTTTAGTGTAAAATAATCATATTAATGTAAAATGGAGTAAGTATGGACAGGTATTCAAGGAATACAGCGCAATCCTCTGCCCCAAAACGGCGCAACAGCGGTAAATCCTTTTTGATAAAGGGTATTATCACTTTTATTGTGCTGGTGGTTGTGGAAGCTGCTTTGTTTTTGGTACTGCAAAATATTGAAGTGCTTTCCCTTCGATTTGATTGGGTGATTTCCAAGCTTGAGATGGTTCAAGAGTTTATTTTGGACTTTATGTCGGCAGCCAATAACATTGCGCTCACGGTTCTGATATTGCTTTTTATCTATTTCATCAAAGCCTATTTGCCGTTTTTACCGCTTTCGCTTGTGTGTATGATGGGCGGTATCGTGTTCGGCAAATATTGGCTTGTGGGCTTTGCGATTAATATGGTCGGACTTGCCGGTATGTTCTATTTGCGTTTCAATTCCGGCAGGGTAAAGGGTGAAAGCTATATGCAGAACCTGCTTAGGAAAAATAAATATGTACGCTTGGCGTTGGATGTAAATGGTGTTTCAAGCTATTCCTTGTTGGCGGCGTTTCGCTTTTTTCCGTGTTTTCCGATTAACTTTGTGAGCAGACTTTACGGCGCAAATAAAGATTGCAAATTTCCGTGGTATATGCTGATTTCTCTTATTGCCATAGCGCCGAGGGTGTATGTCTACACGCGTATCGGTCGCGAAATATTCAATCCTTTTACAAGAACCTTTGTGATTCTCATTATGATTTTTGCGGCATTCGGCGGCGTCGGCACCTTCATTGCAAACACAGTATTTTTCATTAAGCGTAAAAACGATGAAAAGTCGGGAAAGGATGCATTTGAAGCACAGCAGCAGATGCCTGAAATATCCGAGGAAAGCGAAGATAAAAAAGAACGTTATATTCCGATAGCGCCCGAGCAAATCAATGAGCTGGACGGTATGGAATATGAGGATATACAACGATTAAGAAATAAATTTAACGGGAGATAGATATGACTCTTTTTGAAATGAAAAAAGCCATTGAGGATGGCGCATGGAATGAGCAATTTGTATACCTTTACGGAAAGGGTAATGAGGCGGCTGCAGCGCAGCGCTACTTAGCGGCAATCGATGATTTTTATGCATTTTTCGGTTACAGCGAGGGAGACTTTTTCGCTTTTTCCGCACCCGGCAGAACCGAGCTTTGCGGCAATCATACCGACCATAACTACGGTAAGGTGCTTGCGGGTGCTGTCGATATTGATGTTATCGGTATTGTTTGCAAGAATGACAGCGGTAAAATCCGTGTCAAGAGCAAGGGCCACGCCATCAATGAAATCGAAACTTCCGCTTTGGAGATACAAGAGGACGAAAAAGGTCACTCTACCGCCATTTTAAGAGGTGTTGCTGCCGGTATCAAAAAGTTCGGTTATGCCATCGGCTCGTTTGATGCTTACACCGTTTCCAATGTGCCGGCGGGCAGCGGTCTTTCTTCCTCTGCGGCATATGAGTGCCTGCTCGGCTGCATTATCAGTGAACTGTATAACGGCGGCGCTGTCAATAATGTGGAGCTTGCCAAAATTTCGCAGTTCGCCGAAAATGTGTATTTTGATAAGCCCTGCGGCTTGATGGACCAGCTCACCATTGCTACCGGCAGTGCGGTGAAGTTTGATTTTAAGGATATTGAAAATCCGTCTATCGAAAAACTGGATTTTGATTTTCAGTCCACCGGCTATGCACTGTGTATTACCAATACCGGCGGCTCTCATGCGGATTTAACAGATGATTATGCCGCTGTAAGAGGCGAGATGGAAGGCGTTGCCGCCTTCTTCGGTAAAAAGGTACTGCGCGAGGTTGAAAAAGAAGATGTCGTCAAAAACATCGCTAAAATTCGCGCAAAGCTCGGTGACAGAGCTGTGCTCAGAGCGATGCATTTCTATGGCGAGAATGAAAAAGTCGAAGCGGCTGCCGCAGCACTCAAAGCAGGAGATTTTGAAGGCTTTTTAGAGCAAATCAGTGCTTCGGGCAGGTCGTCATATATGTATAACCAAAATGTTTACAGCGCAAAAGCACCGGCACAGCAGGGTATCTCTTTGGGTATCAATATTGCCGAAAGAGTATTAGGCAAGAGAGGTGCCTTCCGTGTACATGGCGGCGGTTTTGCCGGTACCACACAGGCATTTGTGCCGAATGAACTGGTAGCAGAGTATAAAGAGGCTGTTGAGGCTGTATTCGGAGAGGGCAGTTGTTCCGTTCTTTCCATCAGACCCTGCGGTCCGATTAAAGTTATATAATTAAAAAATGGGGGAATATATATGCTCTTAAGTGTTTCATTTGAGAAGATTGGGCGCGGTGTGTTTGAAAATCCTTCTTGGGACTGGTCAAATACATTAGTGGTCACTTTAGCAGGCTTTTTTATCGTTTTTTTGGTGCTGTTACTTTTGATTATTGTTTTTACCGCCTTCGGTAAAATTATGAAAAAGCTCAATGAAAAAGAAGCGGCAAAAAAAGAAAAAGAAATACAAAGCGTTCCTTCCGCTCCTGCTGTCGGTGAGGTGGATGAGGAAACGGCAGCCGTAATTGTTGCCGCTATTACCGAAGCGCGTGGCGGTAAAGCGGTTGTGATTAAAGATATTAAGGAGGCGGGTAAATAATGGCACAATTTTTTGATGCACTTTCCAAACTCGCCTCGGAATCCGGCATAGCACAGTTTTTTACCGGTTCCTGGCAAAATCTAATCATGATATGCGTAGCGTGCTTTTTGCTGTGGCTGGGCATTAAAAAAGGCTTTGAGCCGCTGTTGATGGTACCGATTGCGTTTGGTATGCTGTTGGCAAATTTGCCGGGTGCAAACCTTGCTGTGCACTATCATGATATACCGGAATTTATTCAGTTAATCAAAGGGAATTTGGTTGTTGACGGTGTCGTGCAGCAAGCCGGTTTATTGGATTGGCTCTATTTGGGTATCAAGGCCGGTATCTATCCGCCGTTGATATTCTTGGGCATCGGCGCAATGACCGATTTCAGCCCGCTGATTGCGCGCCCTTCCAGCTTTATTTTGGGTGCAGCGGCGCAATTGGGTATTTTCGGCGCATTCTTAATGGCAATGTTCTTGGGCTTTGACCCGCAGGCAGCCGGCTCGATCGGTATCATCGGCGGGGCAGACGGTCCTACCGCAATCCTAACCACATCGATTCTCAAACCGGAATTGCTCGGTCCCATTGCCGTTGCGGCATATTCCTACATGGCGCTTGTTCCGATTATTCAACCGCCGATTATGAAACTCTTAACTACCAAAAAAGAGCGCGCGGTTGTGATGGAAACCCTGCGGCCGGTCAGCAAGAGGGAAAAGATTTTATTCCCGATTATGGTGACAATTGTGGTAGCTCTTGTGCTTCCTTCCGCAGGCGTTTTGGTCGGTTGCTTAATGCTCGGTAATTTGCTCAAGGAATCCGGCGTAACGGAGCGTTTGTCCAAAATGGCACAAAATGAACTGTGTAATATTGTTACGCTGATGCTCGGTCTCAGTGTCGGTGCAACGACAAACGGAAAAACCTTCTTGACTGCCGATACTTTGAAAATTGTGCTTTTGGGCTTAATTGCCTTCAGCGTGGGTACTGCAGGCGGTGTGCTCTTTGGCAAACTGATGTATATTGTCACCAAGGGCAAGGTCAATCCGCTTATCGGTTCTGCCGGCGTTTCCGCCGTACCGATGGCGGCGCGTGTAAGCCAAAAGGTCGGTCAGCAGGAGAATCCCTCCAACTTCCTTCTCATGCATGCAATGGGTCCGAATGTATCCGGTGTTATCGGCTCGGCAGTTGCCGCAGGCGTATTACTCGCCATGATACCCCATGCATAATGAGCGCTCATGCGCAAGTATTTTTTGTGAAAACTACTTGCTTGTTCGCGCTTGGCGCACGCTTGTAATAGCAGATTTCAGTGATGAAAACAAAACCAAAGAGCGATTGCTTGCAATCGCTCTTTTACTGAAACGGAGATAAAAATATTGATTACCGATTTTTTAGAACTCAGAAAAAAGATTATCGAAAAAGAGTTTGCCTCTCTCAACCCCGAGCAGCGCAAGGCTGTCTTGCACACACAGGGGGCTGTGCTGATATTGGCAGGTGCCGGCTCGGGCAAGACCACGGTGTTGGTCAACCGCATTGCCAACCTGATTAAATACGGCGGGGCATACGGCAGCGATTTTGTTCCTTCCTACATAAATGATGAACATATTGCGTTTTTAAATGATTATTTGGAAGGCAAAACAGCAGACCACCAAAAGGCATCCTCGCTATTGAGTGTGGATGCGGCAAAGCCGTGGGAGGTGATTGCCATCACCTTTACCAATAAGGCGGCAAACGAGATGAAAACCCGCTTGGAGTTTAATCTCGGCACGGCGGCGGATGAGGTTTGGGCATCCACCTTCCATTCCGCATGCACAAGGATTTTGCGCCGCTTTGGTGACAGAATCGGCTATTCGCGTTCCTTTACCATCTATGATACTGCGGACAGTGAGAAGGCGATGAAGCAGGTGCAAAAGCAACTGGATATTGATGGTAAGCTGCTTTCGCACAAACTGCTTTTAAATGAAATATCCGGTGCAAAGGATTCACTGATTTCACCGCCCGAATATGCCAAATCCGCAGAGCATGATTTCAGGCTTAAAAAGATAGCGCAAGCCTATACCGCTTACCAAAATCTGTTGCTCAAAAGTGATGCGATGGATTTTGATGATATTATCTTTAATACCGTGAAGCTGTTTCGCGAAAATGAAGATGTACTCGAGTATTATCAGCGCCGCTTTAAGTATGTTTTGGTTGATGAGTATCAGGATACCAACCATGCGCAGTATGTGCTCACATCTTTGCTTGCGGGCGGCTACGGAAACATTTGCGTTGTCGGTGATGATGATCAGTCTATTTACCGCTTTCGCGGTGCCACCGTGCGCAATATTTTGGAATTTGAAAACGAATGGGAGGATGCGCTGGTCATTCGTTTAGAGCAAAATTACCGCTCCAAAGAAAATATCCTGGGTGCCGCCAATTCCGTTATAAAAAATAATACAAAGCGCAAGGGGAAAAACTTGTGGAGTGAGCGCGGTGCCGGCGATAAAATCCGGTTGTATACCGCGTATTCCGAAAATGATGAAGCGGCATTTATTGCCGATACTATTTTTGATGATGTCAATGCCGGCATGAAATATTCCGACCATGCGGTGTTATACAGGGCGAGTGCGCTCTCTGCACCGGTGGAGCGTGCGCTCGGCAGAAGTGGCATTGCCTATAAAGTGCTTAGCGGGCACCGCTTCTATGACCGCAAGGAAATTAAGGACGCCATGGCGTATTTAAACCTGGTTGCCAATCATGATGACGACATTCGCCTGATGCGTATTATCAATGTACCCAAGCGCGGTATCGGTGAGAGCACCGTGCGCCATGCTTATGAAATAGCACAGGGACTCGGCATGAGCATGTTTGAGGTGATAAAGGAAGCCGACCACTATGAGAAACTCTACCGCGCGGCAAATAAATTAAAGAGCTTTTGCGCCATGATAGAGCGTATTGATTCTTTTAGGGAAGAAGCTTCTTTAACCGATATATTTGATATCGTGATGCGCGAAACGGGCTATCGCGATGCGCTGTTTGCGGATGAAAACAGTGAGGAGCGCATCCAAAACTTAGACCAGTTAAAATCCGAAATGCTCGAGTATGCCCGTGAAGCGGATGAGCCGAGTTTAGAGGGCTTTTTGCAAGAGGTTGCCCTCAGCTCCGACCAGGATGAGTTAACGGCAGGGGATGACTATGTACCGCTGATGACGATGCATGCTTCCAAGGGCTTGGAATTTCCCGTGGTATTCATTATCGGCATGGAGGAGGGGATTTTTCCCTCCCGCCAGTGCATGTATGACCCCACCGAGGTGGAGGAAGAGCGCCGCTTGGCATATGTCGGCATTACCAGAGCAAAGGATACCTTGTATTTAACCAAAAGTGAGAGCCGCATGCTCTACGGTGCCACAAACCGCAACCGCACCTCTCGCTTTGTGGAGGAAATACCGGCGGAATATATTGAAAGCAGCGGCGTGAGTAAAACAGAATTTACACACGCGGGCGGTTTTTCATCCGCTTTCGGCGCTTCTAAAGCAAAACCTTCTCCCTTTGCGGTGCCGAAAGCACCTGCAGGGGATGTGGATTTTCACGCGGGAGAGCGCGTGCAGCATAAAACCTTCGGTGAGGGCATGGTGATTTCCGCAGAGCCGATGGGTACGGATGTGCTGTTGGAAATCGCATTTGATAAAGTCGGCACGAAAAAGCTGATGGCAAAGTTTGCAAGACTAAAAAAACTGTAGCGGAAGCTACAGTTTTTTTACAAATAAGGATTTGTCGAGGTGCATGGATTAAAAAGTTTACACTGATTTTGTCCAACTTTTCTACCCCTCCGAGCGCTGTAAACGCGCCCACCTCCCCTCATCAAGGGGAGGTAGAAAGCGGTTGAGCCGCTTACAGCGG
>JAFWGH010000187.1 GCA_017512465.1 Clostridia bacterium | reverse complement strand
TTTGTCGGGTTTGCGGAGCAAACAAAGAGTAAGAGTGAATTGGATGTTCAAAAAAAGCCGCTGTAAGCGGCTCAACCGCTTTCTACCTCCCCTTGATGAGGGGAGGTGGGCGCGTTTACAGCGCTCGGAGGGGTAGAAAAGATGGACAAAATCAGTGTAAACTTTTTAATCCATGCACCTCCGCAAATCCTTATTTGTCTATTGATTGTCATTTGAACCTGTGATATAATCGTATAAAGATTAAAATAGGAGAAGAGTTTTATGTGTGAACATAAGATACCGGGGACCAATATCCCGATGAACGATACGAGCAGTATGTTTGACAAGTTTATACCGCTCATTAAGGCGACAAACGGCTTAACACTCTCGCAAGTATGTGCCATTACCGGCTTAGAACCCTCCACAATTCAAAACTGGGTGAAGCGGGGATTTGTAGCGCGACCGGTACAAAAGAAGTATCACGAGCGCCAGCTTGCGCGCATTTTATTAATTTCATCTTTAAGAGACGCAATGAAAATTGATAGCATCGGCGAATTAATGGCGCTCGTAAACGGCAGTGCAGATGATGAGAGCGATGATATTATTCCGGAAGAGCGCATGTATGATTATTTTTGCATGGCAATTACAAAAGCCGAGAGCGGGATTCCGGCGGTAGAGGAAATACCGTCGCTCGTGCGGCAAACATTAGCCGATTATGCGCCACCGCATCCCGGCGCGGCAGACAGGCTCGCAGATGCGCTGTGTGTGATGGTTTATGCATACTGTTGTGCGCATTACAAAAAAGAGGCAGATGCATTGTTTGAGCAGATGAAACAGGCAGCAATATAATTATAGGTTGTCTTTATCTCTTTAATGTTATATAATATTATGTCAGCTATATTTGTGAAGAAATATAATCACTTAATTTTCGGACAGATATTATATGCAAGAGTTTAATCAAAACCGATATATAGTATGAGGAAAACAAATGAAATATTCTATTAGCCATAGAAAAGTGCTCGTAATGCTCTTTGATATCGCCGTGCTGTTAGTTGCTTCGGCTTTTTCGGCATATTGGGTGCATAAATTTTTTCCGGTAAGTATTTCTACACCGGCTACTGTTAGAACAGCTTTATTATTTGCCGCATTAGGCTTTATTGCCATCTATGTAGGCGGAGAATACAAAAAGGCATGGAAGCTGATATCCAAGCGTGATTATTTCAGCTGCATTTTTGAGGCTTTTATTGCCACGGTTTTAACCGGTGTAGTCCTGCATTTTTGGGATATAGGCGATTATGGAACCATCAATACCGCATTTTTTGTCTTTTTGGCGTCCTCCTTTTTAATCGCAGCAACCGGTATTGTAGGGATTCGCCATTTTGCCAAAAGATACTTTGTATTTTTAGTGAATGCCGGACAAGAAGATGTCATGAAAAAGGCACTCGTTGTCGGTGCCGGTAATGCCGGCAAAATTTTGGCACTGGAAATTTCCAATGCGTTCAAATCCGGCAGAAAGGATTTTTATTATTCACTCATTGGCTTTGTGGATGATGACCCGAATAAGATTAATGAAAAAATCAACGGATACTATGTCATCGGGACAAGCTTTGATATAAAAGAAATCTGTAAAAAATACGGTGTTGAGGTTATCTTTTTTGCCATTCCGTCTTGCCCGAGCGAAAAAAAAGCAGAGATATTGGAGGCGTGTGCCGAAACAAATTGTGAAGTCAAGGTCGTACCGGAAATCTCCAGACTCATATCCGGAAAATCTATTTTAAATCAGACCACAAAAGTGAATGTGGAGGACTTACTGGGCAGAGAACCCGTAACGCTTGATACAACGGCACTGGCGGCATATATTGCCGGAAAAACCTGTATGGTAACAGGCGGCGGCGGTTCAATCGGCAGCGAGCTGTGCAGGCAGATTATGCATTATCAACCGCGCAAGCTGGTTATTGTGGATATTTATGAGAATAATGCGTATGATATCCAGCAGGAATTGATTATGAACGGCATTGCCAATGCCGATAATTTGAAGGTGCTCATTGCCTCTGTCAGAGACAAAGAGAAAATGGAAGCCATTTTCCAAGAATATAAGCCGGATTTGGTCTTTCACGCTGCGGCGCACAAGCATGTGCCGCTGATGGAGGTTTCACCGGAGGAAGCGGTCAAAAACAATGTTTTCGGTACCTACAATGTGGCGGAGCTCAGTGATAAATATCATGTAAAGCGTTTTGTACTCGTTTCTACCGATAAAGCGGTCAATCCCACAAATGTCATGGGTGCGACAAAGCGCTATTGCGAGATGATTGTGCAAAACTTTTCACATTCCAAAAAAAACACGGAATATGTGGCAGTGCGTTTCGGCAATGTGCTCGGCTCCAACGGCTCTGTAATTCCGCTGTTTAAAAAGCAAATTGAGAGCGGCAAACCCGTCACGATTACGCACCCGGATATTATCCGCTATTTCATGACCATTCCCGAAGCGGTATCACTCATTTTAACAGCCGGCTCTATGGCACATGGCGGTGAAATCTTTGTGCTGGATATGGGTAAGCCGGTGAAGATTTTAACACTTGCCGAGAATTTGATTAAAGTATACGGCAAAAAGCCGTATGAAGATGTCGAAATTATTTTCACGGGACTCAGACCCGGTGAAAAATTATATGAAGAGCTTCTTATGAGCGAGGAAGGCTTGCAGCAAACCGCCAATAAAAAAGTGTTTATCGGCACCCAATTGGATATTGACGATAAGACCTTGGAGGAAGGTTTGCAGGCATTGAAAGCCGTCAGTGAAGCCAACGACAGTAAAGGTGTGGCGGATGTACTGGAACAGTATGTGCCCACCTTCCATCATAAAACAAATCAGTAAAGGAAGAAGATTATGTCAGAATGTACACATGATTGCTCAACCTGCTCGGCAGATTGTGCATCCAGAAAAGAACAAACCGATTTTTTAGTTCCGCAAAATGAACACAGTGAAATAAAAAAAGTGATTGCCGTTGTCAGCGGTAAGGGCGGTGTCGGCAAAAGCATGGTAACCTCTTTGCTTGCGGTTGCGGTGCATAATAAAGGCAAACGCGTTGCCATACTCGATGCGGATGTAACCGGCCCTTCTATTCCGAAGGCATTCGGAATTCACCAAAGAGCCATGCAAAATGAGCTGGGTATTTTACCTGCCGAGAGCAAAACCGGTATTGAGCTGATGAGTACCAACCTGTTGCTTGAAAACGAAGATGATCCGGTTGTATGGCGCGGCCCCGTTATTAGCGGCATGATCAGCCAGTTTTGGAGCGATGTTGTGTGGGGTGAGGTAGACTATATGTTTGTGGATATGCCTCCCGGCACAGGTGATGTGCCGCTCACGGTATTTCAGTCTTTACCCATTGCCGGTATTGTGGTGGTGACCACGCCGCAGGATTTGGTCACACTCATTGTTAAGAAGGCATATAAAATGGCAAAATTGATGAATATACCGATTTTGGGTGTTGTGGAAAACATGAGCTATTTTGAGTGTGATGCATGCGGCAAAAAGCATTATCTTTACGGTGAGAGCAAGCTGGAGGCTGTGGCAAAGGAACTCGATATAGATGTATTGGCGCGCTTGCCGATTGAGCCGGTCAATGCGAAGATGGTCGATGCCGGCACAGTGGAGCTTGCCAACACAGACCATATTGAAGCGGCGGTAGATACCATTATGGAGAAATTGGATGACTGAGCGCGAGAGAATGGAACAGGGGTTATTATATCTTCCCGAGGATCCGGAGCTTGCCGCAGAGCAACTGGTGCGCTTAGATAAGTTATTTGAGTACAATGCGCTTAAACCGAGTGAGCAGGCAAAAAAACAGGCACTACTTAAAGAGATGTTTGCCGAAATCGGTGAAGATTGTTATATTGAAACGCCCTTCCATGCTAATTTCGGCGGCAAAAAGGTACATTTTGGGGAACATATTTATGCTAATTTTAATCTGACTTTGGTGGATGATGAGGCGATTTGTGTCGGAGACCTGGTTAAATTCGGACCCAATGTAACCATTTGTACCGCGGCACACCCGATTTTACCGGAACTGCGCCGCAAAGTGTATCAGTTTAATCTGCCGGTACATATCGGAAGCGGCGTTTGGATTGGTGCCGGTGCGATTGTTTTGCCGGGTGTGCGTATCGGCGAAAACAGCGTAATCGGTGCCGGCAGCGTGGTCACAAAGGATATTCCTGCCAATGTTGTAGCGGTCGGTAACCCTTGCAGGGTGTTGAGAGATATTAACGAAAAAGACAAAATCTATTATTATAAAAACAGAAAAATCGATATAGACATTGAACCGGGAGAATAATATATTAGGATTTATTTACAGTGAAAATCACAAAAAAAGAAATTTTTAATCAAAAAACGATAACCATATTCTCTGTCATTTTAACCGTAGCAGTTATAGTGGGAATCGGCATTGCCGTGTTTTCTCCGAAAAAAGGCTCCACCAAATCGAAAAAGTCCTTTGCGGGTTATGTGGTCGGATATTTGCCTTACTACTCCGCTAAGGATGCCGACAGAGTGGATTATGCTGCACTCACGCATTTAAATATTGCCTTTGCCAATCCCGATGGAAACGGCCAGCTGTATTTGGAAATGAGCGATGAGACGATAAAAAGCATCGTTCAAAAATGCCATGATGAGGATGTTAAAGCTATTCTTTCACTCGGCGGCGGCTCCATATCCAGTACCAATTACAATGCGCTCATGCGCGGAAAACCCGAGGGTATAACCGCTTTTAATCAACAGATTATTGATTTTTGCAAGCGCTATGAATTTGATGGTGTCGATGTGGATTTTGAGTTTATTGCCTCAAGCCCCGCATGGGAGTATTTTGAAGATTGGATACTGGCGTTACGCAAGCAGTGCGATAAAAATGATTTATTATTAACTGCAGCGGTCGCCACATGGTATTCCGATAATATCAGCGATAAAGCCATGAAGTGCTTCGATTATATCATGGTCATGGCATATGATAATGACGGAGATAGTGAAAACCATTCCAAATATTCCTATGCCGAGAGTGAAATGCAGCACTATGAAAAGCGCGGCATTGATAAGCAAAAGCTGATTTTAGGTGTGCCGTTTTATGGGTATCGATACACCTCTTCCGGCAAAATGGATTGGAATTCCGGTGCCTCCTACCGTTACATCTTATCTCTTGATAAAGCGGCAAGTGAATCGGATTATGCGCAGGGATTTGCGTATAACGGACCGGATACCATCCGACAAAAAGCGAAATTGTCCAAGGACTACGGCGGTATTATGATATGGGAATTATCGCAGGATGCCGATGGGTCCGACAGTTTGTTAAAAGTAATAAAAAGTGTTTATCAATAGGAGATGACAGTCAATGCCATATATCAGCCAATTTAATTTGCCCGAAAAGCCCATAGGGTTGGCACTTGCCGGCGGCGGTGTGCGCGGGTATGCTCAGCTTGGCGTGTTGGAAATGTTTGAGAAGCACGGTTACAGCGCAGATATGGTAGCCGGCACCTCCATCGGTTCCTTTGCGGCAACCTTGGTTGCCATCGGTGTGGGTGCGCATGAAATATACGAAAAATTCCAGGGCTTTGAAAATGAATTTTTGCAAAACAAAGTATTTTCAAGACCGGATTTAGATATGATAAAGCCGACAAAGAATAAGATTAACGGCATGGTAGACGGAGATAAGATTGTTTCCGTGCTTGACAACTTTTTTGAAGGCTATGGCGTACATACACTTTGCGACATAAAAAAGCCGCTTGTGCTCGTCGCAGTCGATTATAATCTGTGTAAGGTAGCTTATTTTACCAATGTCAAAAACTTTACCCCTTCCAGAGATGCCATTGTGTTGTATGATGCACCGATTAGCGTGGCAATTCGCTCCTCATGTGCCTTTCCGGGTGTTATCAGCGTGAGCGAATATGAAGGGTACAGCTTTATTGACGGCGGTGTGATGATGAACCTGCCGGTAGAGCCGCTCAAGGATATGGGTGCGGATCGCGTTATAAGCATGACCATGCGCCCCGATAAAACCGGTTTTTCCTCAAAAAGTGCCATGAAGGTATTAAAGCGCGCAAGTGATTTGGTGCAGTATGAGCTGTTAAGCCAGCAAATTCGGCAGAGCGATTTTAATATCAATCTGGATGTCGGTGCTTTTAAAGCCTTTGATGTCGGCAAGGGCACGCTGATTTATAAAAAGGGTGCCAATATTGCTTTGGACATGGAGGAGGAAATCATACAATTCTTCGAGCCTCCGGAGCCGATACCGGAACCGGAGCCGGAGCCGACACTGCAGGAAGGAAAAATTAAGCGCTTTTTCAAGCGCATTATGGGAGGATTCAAAAATGGAAAACAGTGAAAGCTATAAGCAAATGATTGATGGTGATGTGGTAAAGGTGGATTTGACCGAACCGCCGAAGGATAAGCGAAAAAAAGAGAGCTTTTGGCCGAGAATCGCTTATTCCGTTGTCTTTTTGTTAGCCGGTATTGTGCTTATTGCGGCAAGAAGCAATATCTTTGATATGCTCGGCTATATTGTCGGTATTGTGTTCTTGGTCGTCAGTGCCGTAACCATTACTGCATTTGTTTTGGAAAAGAGAAAAAAATGGGTTGGCAGTCTGGTGTGGGGCGTGCTGCAGGCAATCATCGGCATTTATTGTTTGTTTAATCCGAGTTGGCTTTCCAATGCGGCGATATACATTATTGCAACCATTATATTTATCAGCGGTATAGTTTTGATTTATTATGCCATAAAGGATAAAGCAAACGGATTTATCAATTGGAAGCCGGTATTGATTTTCGGCATTGTGCTTGCAGTGTTGGGATTGGTAATGCTGTTCTTTACCACTCAAACAAAAGCGGTCATCGCGGTCATTGCAGGTGTCGTCTTTATCATCACTTCGGCATTAAATGCGGTTGCGTTGGCATTAAAATAAAGAGCGGCACACGCATTTAGACTTCACGCAACAACACACATAAATGAAAAGGCTATGCAGATGCATAGCCTTTTGTACTGTTTTGTATTAACGCAATCAGCCGATTTCAGCGAAATACTTAATGGTACGAACCATTTGGCTGGTGTAGGAATTTTCGTTATCATACCAGGAAACAACCTGAACTTCATAAGTGTCATCGTCAATCTTGGCAACCATGGTCTGAGTAGCATCAAAGAGTGAGCCGTATCTCATACCAACGATATCCATGGAAACGATTTGGTCGGTGTTGTAACCAAAGGACTCTGTAGCAGCAGCTTTCATAGCTTCGTTGATAGCATCAACCGTGATATCCTTGCCTTTTACAACAGCGAAAAGAAGGGTGGTAGAACCTGTGGGAGTCGGAACTCTCTGAGCAGCACCGATAAGCTTGCCGTTTAACTCGGGAATAACGAGACCGATAGCCTTTGCAGCGCCTGTGGAGTTCGGAACGATGTTGGCAGCACCTGCTCTTGCTCTTCTGAGGTCGCCCTTTCTGTGCGGACCGTCAAGAATCATTTGATCGCCTGTGTAAGCGTGAACTGTGCACATGATACCGGTTTGAATCGGTGCAAAGTCATTAAGAGCCTTAGCCATGGGAGCTAAGCAGTTTGTGGTGCAGGAAGCTGCAGAGATAATTTTATCATCAGCTGTAAGTGTTTCGTGGTTTACATTGTAAACGATGGTCGGAAGGTCATTGCCTGCGGGAGCAGAAATAACAACCTTTTTAGCGCCTGCGTCAATGTGAGCCTGAGATTTTGCCTTGGAGCAATAGAAACCTGTGCACTCAAGAACAACATCTACATCTAATTCGCCCCAAGGAAGCTTGGAAGCATCGGGCTCAGCATATACGGTGATAGCCTTACCGTCAACAATAATAGAACCTTCGCCTGCTTCTACAGTGTGTTTGCCTTCGCCGATATAACCGCAATAACCTTTTTGAGCGGTATCATACTTAAGAAGGTTTGCAAGCATTTTGGTATCTGTTAAATCGTTGATAGCAACAACTTCATAACCATCAGCCTCAAACATCTGACGGAAAGCAAGACGACCGATACGGCCGAAACCGTTAATTGCAACTTTAACCATTGGAATCATCCTCCATTTATAAAAAATATTTTTTTGCAAATCTATTATACCCATTTTAGCGCGAATATGCAAGCGTTTATGGGGATATTTTGTAATTTGGGTAATAATTCCCAAAATTACAATCGCCAAACAAAGTGATAAATGCCAAATTTTCACGAAAAAATTTTACTTAGTTGAAAAATTGTGTTATAGTAAACCAGTAAAGGTATTCAATACTTTTGCCGCCAACGGAAATGAAGAGGAGAGTACATATGCCGGAAATTATCAAAAATCAACAATTTGAGCAAGAGAGAGCGCTGTATAATTTGCGTGATACAGTAGTGGAAAACTGTGAGTTTGCAGGCGCTGCAGATGGGGAATCCGTGCTCAAAGAGGCGCGCGATATTCAGGTGAAAAAATGCTCCTTCTCTTTGCGCTATCCGCTGTGGCATGTGCGCGGCTTCCTTGTAGAGGATTGTGCGCTGCAGGAGCCCTCAAGAGCGCCGCTGTGGTATTGTACCGGCGGGGTGCTCAAAAATACGAAAATTCGCTCCGTGAAGGCTGTCAGAGAGTGTAAGGATATCAAGATTCACGGCTGTGATATTATTTCTCCCGAATTTGGCTGGAAAAACAGCGGCATGGAGATTGAAAACACATCTATTACCTCCGAATATGTATTTTTCGGCTCCGATCATGTAACGATTAAGGGACTGCATTTGAGCGGTAAATACTCCTTTCAGTACATGGAAGACTTAATAATTGAGGACAGTGTACTCGATACGAAGGATGCTTTTTGGCACTCTAAAAATATCACGGTCAAAAACAGTGTGGTAAAGGGTGAGTATCTTGCGTGGTTTTCGGAGAATTTAACACTGCAAAACTGCCGCATTATCGGCACACAGCCGTTGTGCTACTGTAAAAATTTAAAATTGATAGATTGCACCATGGAGGAGTGTGACCTCTCTTTTGAATATTCCGATGTGCAAGCGCGTGTTATCGGGCATATCGACTCGGTGAAAAATCCGCGTTCGGGTGAAATCATTTGTGAGAGCGTGGGAGAAATCATCCGTGAGGATGCCGTTATGGAGTGCACAGGCAGTGTGCGCTGTACGGACAGCGAGTGAGCCGATTACATGGAAAGAAAAAAGGATTGTCTGTTTGAGACAATCCTTTCATTTAACTGTGTGTATGTTCATCCAATGTCAGTGCAAAGCTCGGCAGGAAATTATCGATATAATATTTCACTTCCGGAAGGTCTATGGCATAGACCTTTTTTTCAATGCCTTTTTTGGCACCGGAAAACTCGCGGTTGCCGCTTTTTTCCTCTTCGATGCACTTGATTAATGCGTTAATGGTATCCGCCGCTTTGACAATGCGCCATAAGTAAGCATCTTCCTCGGTTTTGACAAGCACCGATTCATAAGAGCCCTTCAGCTGTTCGGGCAGCATATCCAACAGGCGGTTTACAGAGGTTTTTTCCACCTCGTCATAGGCTTTTTTTGTTTTCTCGTTATAGTATTTCACCGGGGTGGGCATATCGCCGGTCAAAATCTCCGGAGCATCGTGATACAGAGCCAGCACCGCCGCTCTGTCGGCATTGACATTGCCGCCGAACACTTCGTTTTTAATGGTGGCAATGGCATGTGCCGTCACCGCGACATCAAAGGAATGTTCGCTTAAATTTTCATAGCGCGTGTTGCGCATCAATCCCCAGCGATTGATATATTTCATGCGGGAAATGACGGCGAAAAAGTGTTTTTTCATCGTTTCCTGCCTTTCTTAGAGTTGTAATTCTCCCGCGTAATCGATTGTACCGGTATAATAAAGAGAGCCCGCGACAACGAGGGCAATAACCGCCGCAAAGATAAAATATACCCAAGCTTTTTTAATCTCAAAATCCGCCGTGAGTTTTTTATAAATGAGAAAGTACATGCCAAACATCACCACAAACGTGAGTATGGCGGCGGGAATGGAAGTGATAAAATGCGAAAAAATCAGTGAACCGATGAGCATTAACCCGATCCATACCGCAAACATCCATGCATTCTTTAAAAAATAGTACAGCACACTGCGGTATGTCACTTCTTTATTGCCGCCGGCACGAAAGCCTGCAAAGAGCAGCAGCGAAGTGGTAATCCAGTTTAAGTACAGCGAAATGGTGCTGATAATTAGAGAAATAATACCGACAATGACCGTCATGGTGACCTTTGCATCTTCGTAGCCTGCAAAGATATCGTCGGGACTTTTATAGATTATGGTAATGACCAGTCCGACTGCAAGCAGGGAAATGCCTGCCCATATCAAAAAGCTGAGCCAAAGCTTAAAGGAATGCTTTACTTCAACTTCATCCTGTAATTTTTCTTTTGCCATAGTTTCTCCTTTAGTATTTGTCTGCCGGCACCATTGGTGCTTGCAGGATTTGTGAAAAATGCTCGCTCATGCTTCAACCGTCAATAACCGCTTTTGCGATAATCGGGGTTAAATATGCCTCTACAAGCGCTGCAATGAGCACTAAAACAAAGACGATAATCAGACTTTTTGCCAATTCAAGCAGTTGTTCCTTATACCCCTCTTTTTTGCCGCCGATATAGCCCCTGAGAATTGTAAACAGCTTTAAGCCGCATGCGCAAGAGAGTAACAGCGCCGGAATTTCAAAGATACAGTGCGGCAGTAAAAGTGCCAGGTATTGCCCGAAGCTGCCGCCGAAAAAGCGAAATGCAACGCCGCTGATACCGATGCTTGCCGCATCAAAAATCAGCATAGGCACACTCAAAATTCCGAAGCCTGCCGCGCACACAAGGCAGTGCAGCAGGTTGTTGCCAAACAGGGAGAAAAAGCTCTCGCCCTGGTATAAATCCTCCATACTGCCCGCTTCAAGTGAGCCGGCAAACAGCGAGCCGAGCCCGAAGTAAAACGCAGCCCAGGCGACACAGAATATCAGCGTGGAAATAATGAGATATTTTCTTTCGTTTTTTCTAAAAAACCAAGTCATCAGTTATATACATCCTGCTTTTCAAACGCTACAATAGAGCCTACCGCAAACAGTATTGCCCAGATTACCGTAACCACCAGCGCAATTGCCAAATCCTTATTGGTGCGCGAGGTGGGGGAGATAATCAGGTAGTTATCAATCAAATTGAAAAATACATATTTCCAAAGCACATTGCTTGTGATTTTATCGCTTGTCACAACCATCGGAACCAAGAAGGTGGCAACCGGTGTCATGATGGTCAGCACAACATTTTTGGAAATAACCGAAATGAAGCTGATAGCAAGAGCGACCATAAAGGTGCTTAATACACTGATGCCGAATACGGCGGCAAGCCTTGCAAGTACCGGCATGGTGGTCACGGTATCACCGAATTTTACTTCCTTCATGCAGTTGAAGGGTTCAGGATTGGTTTTACCCACAGCCATGAAGAAAATAACGCTTTCCACGGCACACAACAGTGCGGTGATGAGCATAAATTCCAATATTACCGTGAAAATACACAGTATTTTGGAAATGATAATATCACTGCGCTTATGTGGAGAGAGCAAACTGATTTTTATCGTAGAGTTATTGTATTCCTTTGCAATCAAGGCGGAAATAATCACGGCGATAAAAATCATAAACATGCCCATATAGCCGTTCGCAAAGGCGTTTTCAATGAAAGAGGGAATACCGAAGCCGGAATTGATATTGTTTTCAATTTCGTATTGGGCGCGCTCTTTATCATAAGTAAAGGTGGTGCCGGCACGAATGCTTTCATATGCCGCTCTTTCTTCTTCGCTCATGGCTGCGAGCTGTTCGGATGAAGCGCCTTCGCTGAGCATGGTTTGCCACTCGATTTGTTTGAGGTATTCCTCTTTTTCATCCTTTGTCATCTCGCTCATAACCTTTTGCTGCTCTTCTTGAGAGGGCACGGTAGCAGGCGTTAAAAAGGCATCTGCATGTACATAGTTAATAGCAAGACAAATGAGTGCAAATACCGCAATACTTACCCACAGGGATGTAGTGCGGTGGATTTTTTTCATTTCAAATCGGTACAGTTTAAGCATGGTGAGCGCCTCCCTTCCCATCGGTAATTCTAAAGAAGGCTTCCTCCAGGCTTTCACCCTCTTGCGGGGCGATATCCACGGTTGAGCCGTCCAAAATCATGATGCATTCGTCACAGTCCTCTTCAATTTCCTTGAGAATGTGAGAGGAAATGAGAATGGAAGTGCCTTTTTCGGCAAGCTTCGGGAAGAGCTGGTGCAGCTCTCGTATACCAATCGGGTCCAAGCCGTTGAGCGGCTCGTCAAGAATCAAAATTTTCGGGCGGTTAATCAGTGCAAGTGCAATACCTAATCTTTGCTGCATACCCAGCGAATAGGTGCGCGCCTTATTATCGACATAATCCGCCATATCCAACAGCTCAATGATTTCATCAATGTAATCATCATCCGCATCTTCGCTGATATCGGCGGCGAGATACAGGTTATCTCTACCGGTAAAATCCTTGTAAAAACAAGGCTTTTCTATAATGCCGGCAATTTTTCCCATCGCCTTGTTGCGCTGGGTGGCGACATCGTAGCCGCAAATGCTCACACTGCCGCTATCGGGCTTAATTAAGCCCATAATCATGCGCATAGTCGTGGTTTTGCCGGCACCGTTCGGTCCGACAAAGCCGACAATTTTGCCTTCTTCAATCTGAAAACTGACACCGCTGACAATATGCTTGCCTTTGATGGTTTTAGACAGATTCTTCACTTCAAGACATACTGACATTTTGTTCTCCTTTATTGTTAAAATAGGAATTGGAATGAGGCATTGGGGCAGCGTGCAAGGTGCCGCCATCGCCATTATTCACTATTCATTATTTACTATATTAGCCACGGGCGGCTATGAAAGCACCAAAGACTGTGTAATGCTTTGGGTATATTTATTGATATATTTTACCTGTGCTTCCATACCGATATACCAGCAGAATATTAAAATAACCAGCATCGGCACGGTGATAAATATTGACAAAGAGGCATAGCGTGAGTCGAGCAGCGCTTGGAACGCCACACCGATCATGATAGCACCGGCGTATATGAAAATGCGCTTGATAAAGTCCAAAATCGCGTTGACAGCGGCTTTGCGCTTGCCGTGTTTAATCATTTTCATTTTTGTGGTAACCAAATTGCGGTTGAGCATCATTGCCATCGCAAAGGCAAAGCACAAGAACAATAAGAACCACAAACCGATTTGCTTAAAGGTAACGCCTGCCCAAAAATACAGGTATACGCTCATGGGAACAAAGAAAACCACACAAGCGATAAGGATAACAATATCCTTGGAAAGTAAGATGTATTTGCGCGGTACGGGGGAGAGCAGAGTCACCCATGCGCTGTAGGAATCGCCGGCAAAGGGGCGTGAAAGAATGTTGGAATATATCTGTATAATCACACCGATATAGCACAGCGCAATAAATTCATGGTCCAAATACGCCGGCAAGTCCAGCTTGGCTTGGTATTTGGTCATAAACCATGCAATGGCAACCCATATCGCAATGCTGATAATCATGCCGATATTGCTTTGCAGCATTACACGGTAGTCTTTCATGATCAGCTGCTTAAGCGCACCGCCGGGCAGTGTGTTAATGAGCTTAACGATGATGTTTCCGCTCGAAACGGAAGCGGAGTCATGCACAAAGCGCTCTAAGAACTTGCGCGGAATCCGAACAATCAGCACATACGCGCCGATGCTTATCGCCAAAGCGATAAGTCCCAAGTACCAATGGGAATGCAGAGGATTAAATGACCAATAGATAATGGAATAGATTTTACCGAAAAAGAAGGGTAAAACGCCCATGGCAGAGGCAATCACAATAAGGATTTTATTGATGAGATTGCCTTTTCCCGCTTTTTCTTTCCATAATTGCACATCTTCAAAAACAATCAGATATGCGGCGCTCATGCTCAATACACCGATAATGTGCAGCGGGTCTTGAAAGAAGCGTGTGTAAGAAATAACAATGCTCGCAATAAAGAAGGCGGTTGCGACAAAGGATGCGGGATTGATAAAGCGCCGCACCGTGCGCAAAAACAGCACTTCGCCTGCACTGACGGGGAATTGTGCCATCGATGTGTAATCGGTGATTTCCTTTTCGCCGGAAACGAGCAGGGCAATGACTTCAAAGAATACGGCAAAGTGAATATACCAGCCGATACCGTAGCCGTTAATCACGCGGAAATACAATATTAGAAAAGGCGCCACAATCGGTATCAAATTCAGAATCCAGCTCACGATTAAGCCGCCTACACCGTGGTCGCGCAGCGGTGCGCGGAAGGATTCGATGATGCCGATGTCAATGACTGCTTTAATCTTGCGCTTCATCATCGTCCTCCTCAGGCATGTCATCCTCGAGTGTTTCCTCGTGCGCAATGTTTAATTCATTAACTAAATTGAAGAATTCATCCTCCAACGAGCCGTCAAGCGCGTTAAGGGAGCTTTGTTTAATAATTTCACCCTTGTTCATTAAAATAAATGTGTTGCAAATGTTTTGTACGGTATCCAGCACATGGCTTGACATGATTACAGAGCCGCCGTTTTCAAGATATTTATTTAAAATCTCTTTCATTTTATGTTGAGAAATGGGGTCTACGCTTTCAAACGGTTCATCGAGCACCAGCAGCTCGGGCTGATGCAGAATCGCTGCCGCAAAGGCGGTTTTCTTCTTCATACCGGTGGAAAGCTTTTTGATGCTTTTTTTGCGCCACTCGGTCATTTCGAGCTTCTCAAACAACTCGCTCATGCGGTTCGAAGCGGTGGTGGCATCAATGCCGTACATTGCCGCCAAAAAGCTGAGTAATTCAGTGGGAGAAAACATCTCGTAGGTGGAAAGCTCACTCGGCATATAGCCGATCTTGCGGCGCACATCGGCATGGAAACCCTCCACACCGGTTCCGTCTACGAGGACCTCGCCGCTGTCTGCAGCAAGAATACCGACCATGGTATTCATCAGCGTGGTTTTGCCTGCGCCGTTCGGACCGATAAGGCCGATAAAATCCCCTTTGTTGATGGTAAAGGAGACGTTGTTGAGCGCCATGAATTTTCCATAAGAGTGAGACAGATTTTTTACTTCAATCATTTGTTTTCTCCGTTATATCAGGGAAATACTATCCCTATTATATTATTAAAAATATTATACTATTTTGGAAACTTCTTTTCAAGAAATAAAAACATTTTATGCAAGTTCACTATGAATTTGCACCGTGGTTTATGCACTATTTATTCGACAAATAAGGATTTGTCAGGCTCTTTCGA
>JAFWGH010000186.1 GCA_017512465.1 Clostridia bacterium | reverse complement strand
GGTGCGCGAAGATATGTTTTTAGGCACATTAGCCTTGGTTGTTCTTATTCCCATGTACCGCAAGCAGAGGCTGGCAAAAGCACAAAATCGCCGTGGTTACGGCGATTTTTACCCTTTCTTTTTTTAAAAGATTATGATATTTTTTCTAAAATTATTGAAGTTTTAATCTTTTAGTTTTAACAAAAAAATATTGTCGTGCGGTTTTAGCCACTTTGTCGACACTCTAAAACACCGCTTCGGCGGTGTTTTTTGGATAGAGATTATGGAAAGAAAACCTGAACGAAAAGCATACCGATTAAAAGATTATGATTATAGCAGCAACGGCGCATATTTCATAACGATAGGTACAGATAAACGAAGGAACATATTATCAACCGTCATTGTAGGGGCGGGCGTCCTCGACCGCCCGAAAATCATTAGACTATTGCGCAAGATAATTACAACCCTAAAAGCTGCTTTTTCTTAGCGTCAAATTCCTCTTGCGTAATCACACCGCTGTCGAGCAGCTCTTTGTATTTTTTCAGCTCATCCGCATTGCTTTGAGGAACTTCCTGCTTGATGGTCGTTGTTGTGACAGGCTTTGCTTTCCCCTGGCGTTCAACAAGAATTCTGCTGATAGCGCTATGGATTGCATCTCTGTTCTTAATGAATTTAAACTTAATCGCTCCGGAAGCAGTTGTAACAGCAATACCCTTCATGGCGCTTGTTCCGACAGCTGAAATGGAATCAAAAGGCACATCAACACGCTTGCCGAATTTTGCAACGCCATAAACGCGCTTGTCCGTAACCGTAAGCTCTACTTTAGAATAGATGCGATAAATCAAAAATGCTAAAATAGCAAAAACAATCGGAATTAGAAGCACTACGACTAATCCTCCATCTCGCTTGATTGCCATATCAAGTGGAGATTTATAATCAAACCAACTGTAGTTTTTAGCGGCGAGCCTGTTGAATTCAGATGCGTATAGACTTACATCAATAAGCAAATAAATGATAAAAAGGACAACGCCGGTCACAGCGACGATGAGTGAAACAATTTTAATGTTGTAGCGCTCACTTTTAATAATGACTTTTTCTTCCATGGTATAATCTCCCTTTCAAATTTGCCGGATTTCGTTTTGCCACTGTATCGGTAGAGACATGTATGTCTTTTACAGTGTACATCTCAAATATCCTTTATAAATAAAAAAGTGTGTGATATGGCGCCTTGCACCTGCTCACACACCCCGTTATATATATATATATATAATGTCAAGCCTTTTGCCGCAATCTATTGGAAAAACGAATAAAATATTTTAGTAACGTGATTCACACAAACACACAAAAACACATGAGAGAAAAAGCCGGTTTTCATGATTTAGCGGGTAGTTATTGACTACCGGCTATATTTTTGATAGAATTGGAATTGCCAAAAGTACATCTGAATAGTATTGCCTATAGTGCACATGCTGTTTTTATCAAACTTTGATAAAAATGCATGGCTCTTTATCAGCATGGCTATAGGCAAATGTTGTACTTTTGGCGAAGTAGAGTCTGCGTTTTTAGCGTAGCCTCGGCTACGCTTTTTTTATTGTGATTTATGGAAAAGATTTGCAGTTTTTTCGGGCATAGAGAAGTCTTTAAGGATTTAAGCGAAGCGCTGGAGCAGGCAATCAACGAAGCAATAAGCGCATACGGGATTACAACCTTTTATGTTGGTGGTCACGGTGAGTTTGACAAGCAAGCAGCGAGAGCTGTAAGAGCCGCAAAGCGCAATTATCCGCAAATAAAGCTTGTTTTAATTCTGCCTTATTTTACAAACAAGCTCAATGCATACAAAGAAGATTATGAGAGCTATTATGATAATATTATCATTCCAATAGAGCTTGCAGATGTCCACCCAAAGAGCGCAATCACCAAGCGCAACAGATGGATGGTTGATGAGAGCAAGGTTATCATTTGCTACATTCAAAGAGATTTTGGCGGCGCATTTGATGCGGTAAATTACGCAAGCAAAAAAGTGCGCATTGTGATAAAAATATAAAACGGGCGGTCGGGGACGCCCGCCCCTACAGTTCTGTTGCCTGAATAAAAATCCGCCGAGGAAATCTCCTCGGCGGGAATTTTTTTATTCTTCATTCTTTGCGGCTTCAATTACCTTTTCGGCAACAGCGGGAATCGCTCTTTCATAGCGCACAAATTCCATTGTGTACCAGCCTCTGCCCTGTGTTACCTGGCGCAGAACTGTTGCAAAGTCGCCCATTTCCGCGGTGGGAACTTCTGCCAAAATCTCTTGCATATCATCCACCGGATTCATGCCGAGCACTCTGCCGCGGCGCTTGTTGAAATCACCGATGATTTCACCCATCACATCATCATTGACATAAGCCTTAACTTCGCTGATGGGCTCCAAAATTACCGGAGCCGCCTGCGGGATACCGTTTTTATATGCTAAGGAAGCAGCGGTCTTGAATGCCATTTCGTTAGAGTCAACCGAGTGATAAGAGCCATCATACAAAGTTGCTTTAACGCCCACCATCGGGTAACCTGCCAAAACGCCCTTCTTCATCGCTTCCGCAAGACCTTTTTCAACAGCGGGGAAGTACTGCTTCGGCACGCTGCCGCCGACAACTCTTTCATCAAACTCAAACTCACCGTCAAACGGCTGGAATTCTACCCAAACATCACCGTATTGACCGGAGCCGCCGGATTGCTTCTTATGCTTACCTTGTACTTGTACCATTTTGGTAATGGTCTCTCTGTATGCTACCTTCGGGATAGCGAGGGTAACCTCAACGCCGAATTTTGCCTTCATCTTGGAAACCGCTACATCGAGATGCTGCTCGCCAAGACCGGAGATAACCATTTCGTGTGTTTCGTGGTTTTGTTCAAAGTGAAGTGCCGGGTCTTCTTCGCAAATTCTTTGGATTGCGCCGGAAGCCTTTGCTTCATCACCCTTCTTAACAACCTTAACCGCTCTGGAAATCAGCGGGGAGGGAACCTCAACGCCCTTGAGCACAAAGCCCTTGGAGGGGTCGGAAAGGGTATCGCCGGTAATGAAGGAATCAAGCTTGGTAACCGCACCGATATCGCCGGCGGGGATGCACTTGGTATCTTCCTGCTTTGCACCCTTCATGAATACAATCTTACCCATTCTCTCGCTCTCGCCGGTGCGGGAGTTGTAAGCCGGTACATCAGCCGTGATTTTACCGGATACTACCTTGAAGAAGGACATTTTACCGACAAACGGGTCGGCAATGGTCTTGAATACGACAGCGGCAAGAGGACCGTTTTCATCGCACTTCAAAGTAACTTCATTATCATCCTTATCAACAGCAACCTCTTCTGCAGTGCTTGCTGCGGGGAAGAAGTTAACAATGCTGGTCATGAGCATGTCCACTGCTCTGGTGGTCAAACCGTCACAAGCGTATACCGGATAAGCGACATCATCAAGCATGCACTGGCGCAAGCCCTTGCGGATTTCTTCGGTGGTGAAATCTTCACCCTCAAAGAATTTTTCCATTAATTCATCATCTGCGGAGGCGACTGCTTCTTTGAGCGCATCCATTAATTCTTCATATTGCTCAAACTCAGGAAAATCAATTTCAACAGGCTTATTATCTGCACCGTATTTCACAGCCTTGTGTGTGATTAAGTTTGCATAGCAGGTGATTTTTGCGTCACCATCATAAACCGGAACCACTGCGGGGCAAACCTTAGTGCCGTATTTGTCTTTTAATTGGTCTAATACTTTATAGAAATTGCTGTTTTCTCTTTCGCACTTCGTTACAACAAAGGCACGGCTGGTGCCGCGTTTGGAAGCTGCTTTAAATGCTTTTTCCGAACCGACGCTTAAACCGGAATTACAAGAGAGAACAATTAAAGTGGTCTTTGCTGCGCGAATGGCTTCATACATGCCGCACTCAAAGTCAAAAAGTCCCGGTGCGTCAATCAAATTGATTTTTTTGCCCTCATATTCCAGGGGTGCCACTGCGGATGCAACGGAAACCTTTCTTTTCTTTTCCTCTGCATCATAGTCCATGACAGTGTTGCCATCTGTCACCTTGCCCAATCTGTCGGTAGATTTACCGATAAAGAGCATGCTCTCCGCCAAGGTAGTCTTACCGGCGGAGCCGTGACCGACCAAAGCGATGTTTCTGATGTCCTGAGCATTATATAATTTCAATAAAAACGCCTCCTTAAAGCGAACCGAGCAAAAACTCGGTTTTTTAAAATAATATATATTTATTCTATCATTATGCTTTTTTCTTTTCAATTCACAATAAACAACAAATTGGAGTTGCTTTTTTGTGCAATATACATAGCGTATTTTTAGCGGTTGCAATCTTTACTTTTATATTGTATAATAAGAACACTATGCATTTGGGGGTTATCATGAAGAAACTTTGGGAAAAAATCAAAAAAGAGTTTTTTGTCGCAGAGACCTTGCGCTACCTGATTGTGGGCTTGATTTGCACCTTTTTCAATTTAGGCGCTTTTGGTCTTTTTAAGGTTATTTTTGATAATTCGAGTGTTGAATTTTTTCACACCAATTCCAAAGCGATTGCCTATGCCATCGGTGCCGCCATTGCCGCGCTGGTAGCCTTTGCGGGCAATAAAATCTATGTCTTTAAATCCAAATCATGGAAGCCGAAAGTGGTTATTAAAGAGTTTTTTGAAACTGTCGGCTCCCGCTTCTTTATTTATGTTGTGGTTACTTTGGCGACCAATGCACTGGTCGATAGAGATATTTTGCACTTTGTGCCGTATGCCGTAGCAAAATTCGGCTGGACAGAGGAGTTTGCCAAAAACACGGTTTTGGCATGGTTTTTCCGCCTGTTCCTCGGCGCAATCGAGATTGCATTCAATTATTTAATTAACAAATTGCTCATTTTCAGAAAGAAAAAGGGTAAGCCGGAGGCGGAAGCGGAGCAAAGCGAAGGCGAGAGCGAAGCATAAGCTTCGGTACCGCGATACGGCGCTGTGGCGCGCTGCGCGCTTTCTTGCCGCCAAAACAAAACTTTGTTAAAAAAGTATTGACAATATTCTGTTTATATAGTAGAATATATCTCGCTTCATTCCGAGAGAATGAAAAAATGGCTTTATAGCTCAGTTGGCTAGAGCATTCGGTTCATACCCGGAGTGTCACTGGTTCGAATCCAGTTAAAGCCACCATACGGCCCGGTGGTCAAGCGGTTAAGACACCGCCCTTTCACGGCGGTAACACGGGTTCGATTCCCGTCCGGGTCACCAAAAACAAAACAGTCCTGCAACGCAGGACTGTTTTGTTTTTGGTGACATAACATGGAGAATCGAACCCGAGAGGGTCTGAGCGTGAAGAAAACAATCCGGCGAAATGTTTTTAGCGAAGAGCGGTGAGGCGGTTACCGAATTTGCTTGCAAATTGGGTCGCCGAGCCAGGCGCTGTGAAGCAGCGCGCGATTCCCGTCCGGGTCACCAAAAAAAGACTTGCTTAGGCAAGTCTTTTTTTAACGATGTGTTCCGCTAACGCGAAACGTGATGCGCACTGCGTGCGTGATGCTCGCTTCGCTTAGTGATGTGCACTTCGTGCGTGAAAAG
>JAFWGH010000185.1 GCA_017512465.1 Clostridia bacterium | reverse complement strand
CCAATGTCCGTCTGCCTTATACACACTTTCATTACACCAATCACAGGTCTTCCAGTGGTTTGTGCCGTTGGTTTCATAGGCAATGGCATCGGTATTCAATGCCGCCTCATGGTGACCTGTTGCATCGGTATAGTCTGCTCTGAAGGAATACGGGCAGGTTTTGCAGGTATAGGTGGTGTAGCCCTGCGCGGTACAAGTCGGGTCGGTCACAACCGCATTGTAGGTATCGCCATGAGAAGAGGTTTCCACATGCCCGCAGGTTCCGCAGGTTCTGGAATGCGTACCATCACCGTTATCACTCCAAGCGCCGAAGTCATGGTCACCTTCCTCTTGTCTGACACCACAGCCGTTTATACACTCTTTCCAGTGCTTATCGGGGTCTGTGGATACCCAAGGCTGACCGGTGGTGTTATGCCCTTTGACAGGAATCACTTCCGTGTAGGTGCCGGTACAGCCCTTTGCGGTACAGGTATAGGTTTTAATACCGGTTGCTGTACAGGTTGCCGGTGTGGTGACCGTACCATCATCCCAAGTATGGGTAGAGGTGTTTTGATATGTACAGCCCGAAGTGGTACAGCTGTAGTAGTGGGTGTTCGTTCTACCGTCGCCGTTGCTGGTATAGCTCGGGTCATCCGGATAGGTATGCGCCGATGTTTCTGTCGCATCACATCCCTCTCTTTGGCAAGAGCGGATATGCTCTGTGCCGCTGTGAGAGCTCCAAGCACCCCAATCGTGATCAAGTGCCGGGCGGTCGTTGACAGCCTTGGTCCCGGTTGCACCATCACCAAAGGGCGAGGTCGCCGTGTAGGTGGTTGTGCCGACAGCTGTACAGGTTTCATCGGTTGTAACAGCACTTGTAATACCGTTGCCGAGTGTTACGGTTTGGCTTTGAATATGCCTGCAGCCATTTTTGGTACACTGCCTGGAGGCAGTAGCGCTTTGACCGTTGTCTGCAAAAGTGAAACTTGTTGTGCCGTAATTATGGTCCTCGGTAGTAGCATAACCGCAAGTACAAGTACAATTATGCCTGCTGTGATAATTTGCATCCGTATCGGCAAGTGCAGAGTAATTATATGTATGGTCGGCTGATGTATAGCCATTCATCGTTTTTGCAACATCCGCCGTTACAATATCATCGGCAAAGCCGGTGAAGCTACCGCCTGTATAATGTTTCGCTGTCGTGTAGTACTTAGTGTAATCACTCCCAACATTGTCCGGCACGGTCGCCTTATCACCATAATAAGTCTTATTGGTGGTGTATTGCGTAACGGCACCTGTGTCGGAAGTATCGCTGCTTGCCATGTAATTCCAAGTAACTGTATATTGGTGGTCAGTCACCGTAAACTTCTTCGTATACGTTCGGTCCCCGCTCGAGTTTGCACTTGCCCAACAGCAGGTAACCGTTATTTCCTGTGAGTTATCATTAAGTGTCGCCACCTGTGTCGGCACAGTAACCTTTAGCCCGCTGATAGACGGTGTGCAACTTGAGTAGTCCGATACCGCGTTAGTCAATGAAAAGTTTGCCGTCTTATAGGTTACACCATATACATCCGTAACAGCCGGGGCAGTCGTGGTAGAACTCACGCTGCCGGTAGCAGCAAATGTTTTGTTGGCAAAACTGTTAGACCCGTTTGAGGTGGGGCGCGGGTAAGCTGATGCAGGAACTGTAATCGTTCCTTTTATTTCCTTGGCACCTTTTGATACACGGGGATGGCAGGAAGCAATACCGTTTTTCAGACCACCGTCTTGCCCATAATCCCCATCAATGGAAGTGTCGGTATTCGGACAAGTGCCGTTTCCTCCGGCATTTCCACTCCACTCCCATGAGGTACCATTCCAAGTCGCTACTTGAAGATATGCGTAAAACCCATCATCATTCCAATTATCGGTTTTATAAAAGCGAATAGTACAAGAAGTGGGAAATCCATCAATTTCAATACCGTCATCACCCGGAAAATAACCGCAATCATGACCATCGGAAGAAATTAAATCATGTCTGCCTCCGGCATCAGCATCACCAACATTGAACCAAACAGCCTTTGATGTTCCATTGCTTGTAGCATTATTGGATTTATAGATAATCTGTGCCCATTCACACCAATAAGGATATTTAGTCCAATCCTTATTGTTATTGGGATTAGAATTCCCATTTGCATCTAAATCATTTTTCATTTCCGTACCGGTCAAATTTCTTTTACTAACACCATTGGTTTGACTTATATTATCCGTATAAACCAATCCCGGTGTATACTCTGTTTTATGGGAGAATAGACCGCCCCAATAATCATGTACGGAACCATCAAATTCGCCGGCACTCACTCTATCCTCGCATATTAACAGCCTTACTCTGTACTTTGACTGTGCCGTTGCCGCGTTTGCGGTCGGTGCCGTAAACACCCAGCAGGAAACGAGCAATACTGCACAAAGCACACACGAAAGTATGCGTTTTGAGATTATTTTCAATTTCATAACACCTCACCTGACCTAACTATATATAATTAAAAATATTCACACACAATAATTATATCATTTATTTTTATAAATTACATTATCCAATCTTACAAAGATTTTTAATAATAGTTATATAATGTAAACAAAATAATGTACTATTCTACTCTACTATTTTAACTTACTATTTACTTTGTAAAATATCATACATAAAAAAACGGGGTGTTTGACACACCCCGCATAGCTTTACCGCTTAGTCAACCAATTTGCACAAATCAAAAATCTCTGCCGGCAATTTATCCTTATCTTCACTGACGGTTAAGATAAAATCGGCATCGCTCTCTTTGGAAAGACCTTCAATTCTCTTAAAGAGCGTAACCAGGTCATTATAATCACGACCGATAATTTTTAAAGTAGCATCTACAAAAATATGAGTAACATCATAGTTGCCGGCGCAAATGCCTGCCAAGAAGCCATAGAAGCCGTTCACGGATTTGATGTCATACGCATCGGTATTTACCAATCTTGCTTTGGTCGTGATGTTAGAGCCGAGATTCGGCATTTTTTCAACCACAACGATGTTTCCCAAAGAAGTGCTCACCGCTTCATCAACCATGCTGATTAATTTTTTTGTTTTTCCTTGTCCTTTGTTTCCGACAATAATAGAAATCATAATATTGTCTCCTTCCTTTATTTTAAATCCTTGGATAGGAATTATTTACTAAAAATACATATTTTAGAAAAATAATTATTTAATTCTCGCTTCCAGTTCTTTTTTCATATCCTCATAACCGGGTTTGCCCAAGAGCGCAAACATATTCTTTTTATAGCTCTCAACACCCGGTTGGTTAAAGGGATTGACCCCTAAGGTGTAACCGGAAACCGCACAGGTTTTCTCGAAGAAGTAAATGAGATAACCAAGCTCCGCTTCATTGAGCTCCGGCACCTCTAAAACAAGATTTGCCACGCCGCCGTCACAATGCGCAAGGATAGTGCCCTCAAACGCTTTCTCATTCACAAACGACATAGGTTTGCCGGAAAGGAAATTGAGACCATCAATATTCCCCTCTACATCTTCAATATAATATTCCTTTTGCGGTTTTTTGATACTCACTACGGTTTCAAACATAAGCTCTGCACCGCTCTCTTGAATATACTGACCGAGTGAGTGCAAATCGGTGGAGAAAATCACAGAGGATGGGAAAATACCCTTACCGTCTTTCCCTTCGCTCTCGCCAAAGAGCTGCTTATACCACTGCGCCATTAAATCGAAACGCGGCTCGTAGGCAGCGAGTAACTCCACTTTTTTGCCCTTGTTATAGAGAATATTGCGGATAGCGGCATATTTATAGCAATCGTTTTTATCGAGATCCTCATCACAAAGCTCTTCTCTTGCCTTTGCAGCGCCTGCCATTAAAGCATCAATATCGATACCGGCAGCGGCAATCGGCAAAAGACCGACCGCTGTAAGCACACTGAACCTGCCGCCGACATCATCGGGCACCACAAAGGTCTCATACCCTTCTTCGTCCGCAAGCGCTTTGAGTGTACCTCTCGCTTTATCGGTGGTAACAAAAATGCGGTTTTTGGCTTCATCCTTACCGTATTTTTTCTCTACCAAATCTCTAAAGACTCTAAATGCCAATGCAGGCTCGGTGGTTGTGCCGGATTTTGAAATCACATTCACACAAAAATCCTTGTCCTCACATATTGTGATAAGGTCATTTAATTCATCGGCACTGATAGACTTACCGGCAAAATAAATATCCGGTGTATCCTTGGGCAGTGCATTATAGTTGTGGGATTTTAGCGCCTCTATCACGGCTCTTGCACCAAGATAGGAACCGCCGATGCCGATGACAATGAGCACTTCACTTTTTTGAATCGCCGCAGCTGCTTTTTTGATGCGCGCAAACTCCTCTTTATCATAATCCACAGGTAAATCGAGCCATCCCAAAAAATCATTTCCTAAACCGTTGCGGGCATGAAGTGTGCGGGCTGCTGCTATTACCTGTGGCTGTATGTCGTTTATTTCATCCTGAGAAACGAAATCCCCAAGAAATTTCGTGTTTAATTTTGTTGCCATTATAATACCTCGATTTTTATTAATCTGTTTATATTATTTTACAATAAAAACGGTGTGATTTCAACCGCTAATTTAAATTTGTTACCATAGATTGGAATAATTTTTGCAAAGCGCTCCAAAAACTCAGCGCCGCAATATCCTCTGCACTGCGAATCGGCTCGCTGTCAAGCAATTCATCGGCAAGATAATAATCGACTTTGCCGATAATTTGCCCTTTTTTGACCGGTGCGGCAACTTCCGGTTCAAGATATACCTCAGCTTTTACCTTTCCCCCTTCCCCTTTTGGTACAGTGATGTGCACATCATTATTAAACCGCGGCTCTACTGTACTTTTTTCGCCGCCTTTTACACTTACAACTCCTGCGGCGGAAGCATCTGCAAGCGGTGTCACGCTTTCATAATTGGCAAAGCCGTAATCAAGTAATCTTGCCGCACTGTTAAAGCGCTCATCGGAGGTCTTAGAGCCGAGTATGACTGCACAAAGTGTGGTGCCTTCCCTTTGTGCCACTGCGCTTACACAAAAGCCGGCTTTGGTGGTGGTACCGGTTTTTAACCCGATGCACCCTTGATAGAAGCGCACTAAGCGATTGGTGTTAACAAGCTCGGTTTTTCCTCCGCGCAACGCATCCATCCAAATGGTGGAATATTTTTTAATAATATCATAGCGCATCAGCGCGCTGCTCATCAGTGCAATGTCATAAGCGCTCGAATAGTGATTTTTCACTTCATCATCCAAGCCGGTGCAGTTTTCAAAATGCGTGTCTTTTAATCCCATTTGCGCCGCTTTTTGATTCATCGCACCGACAAAGGCATCACTCGACCCGCTGATAAATTCACCCAGAGCGGTACAAGCATCGTTTGCGCTCGCAACCGTAACAGCTTTGAGCATATCATCCACACTCATTTGCTCCCCGACTTCCAACCATATTTGCGAGCCGCCGAAGCTTACGGCGTTTTCGCTTGCCGTAACTTTATCCGTCAGCTTAATTTTCCCGCTTTCAACCGCTTCCATTACGAGTATTAATGTCATTACTTTCGTTATAGATGCGGGCGAAACTCTCTTATGTTCATTTTGTGCATAAAGCACTTTGCCGCTCCCCATATCCATTAATATGGCACAGGCGGCATCCGCTTTCACTTCATCTGATTTCGCCGCGGCGCAAAAGCAAAACGGCAGCATGAGCGAAAACGCAAGTAAAAAAGCAAGTGTTTTTTTCATTTTTCATCCTCCTATCACTAATGGATATGAGAAATGTTTGCAAAAATGAACTGTTTATACTATAATGTAATAAATTTTTAGGAGAAAAGGATAATGAAAGCGGCTTTTTATACACTCGGTTGTAAAGTGAATCAGTATGAAACGCAGCTCATGGCGGAGCATTTGCAAAGAGCGGGTTATGAAATTGTAGATTGCAGTGAGAAAGCGGATGTCTATGTCATCAATTCCTGTACCGTGACAGCGGTGAGTAACCAAAAAACGCGCCAAACCCTGCGCGCATTTAAGCGCAAATATCCCGATTGCATTACTGTGCTTGCCGGCTGCATGAGCCAAGCCTATCCGCTTGAAGCTAAAGCGCTTAGCGAAGCGGATATTGTTATCGGCAATACCGAGCACAAGCAGCTTGCGGCTTTGATTGAAAAAAAAGCCGCCCGGCAAGAGAGGATATTTGATATTTGCCCGCATGAGCCAAAAGAAGCTTTTGAAAGCGGCAGTATCAGTGCTTTTAGCGGCAAAACCCGCGCCGAGGTCAAAATAGAGGATGGCTGTAACCGCTTTTGCTCCTATTGCGCGATTCCCTATGCCAGAGGCAGGGTGCGCTCAAAACCGATTGCGGTATTAAAGGAAGAAATTAAAACACTCGCACAAAAAGGCTATAAGGAAGTGGTGCTTGTCGGCATTAACCTTTCGGCATACCGCGATGGTGATGCCGATATTGCCGCAGCGGTACTTACCTGCGCCGCTGTGAGCGGTATTGAGCGGGTACGCCTCGGCTCACTAGAGCCCGACCATATTACAGATGATATCATTCGACGTCTGCAAAGCTGTGAAAAGTTTTGCCCGCAATTTCATATTTCCCTGCAAAGCGGCTGTGATACCACTTTAAAAGCCATGAACCGCCACTATACAGCGGCAGAATATGCGGCGCTTTGCCGGAAACTGCGCGCTTGCTGGGATGATTGCACACTCACTACCGACGTTATGGTAGGTTTTCCCGGTGAGAGTGAAGCGGATTTTGAGCACTCGCTCGCTTTCGTAAAGCGTATCGCTTTTGAAAAGGTGCATGTATTCCCCTATTCGGTTCGCGAAGGCACCAAGGCTGCCGCAATGCCGGGACAACTGAGCAAAGCGCTCAAAGCGCAGCGGGCGAAAAAAATGATTGCCTGCACCGAGGCAATCAGAAAAGACTTTTTCACTTCCCAAATCGGCAAAGAATACGAAGTGCTTTTTGAAACAAAAAAAGGCAATGTGCAAACCGGACACACCAAAAACTATATTCCCATTGAAGTACATACCGACACGCCCCTGCAAAACCAAATGCACAAAGTGAAAATCACTGCTGCGAATACCGAGCGCTGTGTGGGAGAGTTGGCTTGAGGAATTCGGAATGCGAAGGGCGGAATAGCAGCGCTTTGCGCTGCTGTTCCACATTGTAGTGGCGGGTCTCCGCGCCCGCCTATTGTCATTCCCGAGCGTCAGTCGAGGGCTCTTTATGATGTGCCGCTTAGCGGCACCACCACAATTATTCATCATTCATTATTCAATATTCATTCAAACAAAAACACCACCCGCCGAAACGGGTGGTGTCAGAGTGTCGACAAAGTGGCTAAAACCGCACGACTATCATTATTATGAGTCAATACATATAAAATCATAATGATTAATACTTATCATCTCCTTGTAATTCGATGAAATATAAGAAGGTGTAAAATCGGCATAATTTCGTCGATTTTGTGCTTTTTCCAGCCTCTGCTTGCAGTACCTTTGTACAGCTCAGCGCAGAGGCTGAAAAATTTTACCTCACTTTTTCGACCTCTGTCAGCTTG